>DASXIE010000242.1:0-2318 GCA_036498165.1 Caulobacteraceae bacterium | reverse complement strand
TGGGTCGCCCTCGCGATGGAACGCCACCGAGGCGCGGCGGATGTCCTCGATCTGGTCGAACACGGCTTGGCCGTCGTCGGCGCGGATGACGTCGCCAAGCACCCGGCCAAGAAACCGGATGCTCGCCTGGAGCCGTATGTGAGGATCGCCCATCGCGACGCGGGCTATATCGTCCGCCCGCACCGAACCCAAGCTTGCGCTCAGTCGCGCCTTGTCGACCGCTCAGGCCTCAGGTCCGACTGGGGATGGAGCGTGGCGATGTTGACGATGAAGCCGGCCAGGACATCGAGGAGCACCATCAGGGTGATCAGGAAGAAGGTCGAGGTGGCGAAGGCGGCGGCCAGGAGCATTTCGGCCAGGCAGGCGATGAACAGTACGATCGACAGGCCATGGTTGACGATGGCCACGCGGCGGTCGTGGCTCGACTTCACAAGCTCGACGAACATGACGACGAGGGCGCCGGCGAGGAGCAGGTCGGCGAGGCTCACCGGCCACACCCCGCCGGAGGCGATGCGCATCTCGAAGATGGGGGCGGCGAGGCGCACGCCGACGTCGGCGGCCGTCAGGGCGCCGCCGAGGACCAGCGCCAGGATGTTGTAGGCCGCCACCGGCAGGAGCAGCAGCGGCGCGGCCGCGAAGGCTTTGCCCATGGCTGATCTCTACGAGCGCCCGAGTGAGTCGCCTAGCCTTCGCGGATCTGGCCCGGGCTGCGGGCGCGGGCGCGCAGCCAGAGGACGCCTTGCAAGTCCGAGAGCGCAGCGCCGAGCCGGCCGAGGTTGTTGTATTTCGAGTGGCCGTGAGTCCGCGGCCGATGGCCGACCGGGCGAAAGGTGATGTCGTAGCCTTCGCGCAGCATCAGGGCCGGCAGGTAGCGGTGCATGTGATCGAAGTAGGGCAAGGCGAGGAACGCCTCTCGCCGGAAGACCTTGAGGCCGCAGCCGGTATCGGCGGCGCGGTCGTGGAGCAGGCGCCGGCGCACCGCGTTGGCGATCCGGGAGGCCACCTTCTTGGCGGCGCCATCGCGGCGGCGGATCCGTTCGCCGCCGACCATGGCCAGGTTCGGCGGTCCGCTCCTGAGCGCGGCCAGCAGGGCGGGGGCGTCGGCCGGATCGTTCTGGCCGTCGCCGTCGAGCATGACGATTAAAGGCGCGCGGGCGGCCAGGACTCCGGTGCGGATGGCCCGGCTCTGGCCGGCGTTGCGGGCGTGGAAGAGAAGTCGCAGTGCGGGGATCTCGCCCTTCAGTTCGGTGAGGTGGAGGCGGGTGTTGTCGCCGCTGGCGTCGTCCACGAAGATGATTTCCGCCGCCTCGCCGGCGAAGGCGGCGGCGATCTCGCGGGCCAGGGCCGGCGCGGCCCCCTCCTCGTCGAACACCGGCACGACCACCGAAACCTGGGGCGAGTCGATCATGGCCCCATGATAGCCAAAATCGCGCCGGCGTCGTGCTAACAAGGGACATGGACTTTGCGGGGCTGATGGAGCGCTTGGGCCGCGGCTGGCGGGCGCCGGCGCTCGCCGCCTTCGTCGCCCTCGTCGCCGGCCTGCCGGGCCTTTTCGCGTTGCCGCCGCTCGACCGCGACGAATCGCGGTTCGCAGAGGCCTCGGCCCAGATGCTCGAAACCGGTGACTTCGTGGCCCCGAAGTTCCAGGAGACGCCGAGGTACAAGAAGCCGGTCGGCATCTACTGGCTGCAGGCGGCGGCGGTGAAGGCCGTGAGCCACGTCGAGGACCGCCAGATCTGGCCCTACCGGATTCCCTCCCTGCTCGGGGCCATGCTGGCGGCGGCGGCCTGCGCCTGGGGCGCGGCGGCCTTTCTCTCCCCCGGCCGCTGCCTGCTGGCGGGAAGCATGCTGGGAGCGAGCTTCCTGCTTTCCGCCGAAGCGTCCATCGCGGCCACCGATGGGGTCCTCGCCGGAGCGGTGACCCTGGCCATGGCGGCGCTGGCGCGCGTGTACTTGGCCGGACGCGGTGGCCCGACGGCCGGCAAAGGCGTCAAGACCCTGTTCTGGGCGGGCCTGGCGCTCGCGATCCTCGTCAAGGGACCGATCGGGCCGATGGTCGTCGTCCTCACCCTCGTCAGTCTCTGCCTGTGGGACCGCAAGGCGCGCTGGCTGGCCGGCCTCGGCTGGGGGTGGGGACTTCTGGCCATCGCCGCCCTGATCGGGCCCTGGGCCATGGCGGTGACGGTGGCCAGCGACGGGGCCTTCTGGGGCGCATCCCTGGGCGGCGATCTGGCCCCCAAGCTCCTCCACGGCGAGGAGGGCCATGGCGCGCCGCCCGGCTTCTACCTGATCCTCGTCCCCCTGATGCTGTTTCCGGC
>DASXIE010000241.1:0-2850 GCA_036498165.1 Caulobacteraceae bacterium | reverse complement strand
TGGCCGCCGGCGAGGTGCACCTGGGCGTGACCGGAGAGGACCTGCTGGGCGAGGGCGCGCTCGCCGGGAGCCTGCTGCTCATGGCCCTGGGCTTCGGCCGCGCCGACCTGGTGGTGGCCGCGCCGCGCAGCTGGATCGACGTCGAGACCATGGCCGACGTCGACGACCTGGCCCACGACATCCTCGCTCGCAGCGGCCGGCGCCTGCGCGTGGCGACGAAATATCCGGCCCAGACACGGACGTTTTTCGCTCAATGCGGCGTGGCCGACTATCGGATCGTCGAGTCGAGCGGGGCCACCGAGGGGGCGCCGGCGGCGGGCCTCGCCGAACTGATCGTCGACATCACCACCACCGGCGCGACCCTGGCCGCCAATGGCCTCAAGGTGCTGACCGACGGCCTGATCCTGAAGAGCCAGGCCCGCCTCGCCGCCGGCCTCGCCGCGCCGTGGAGCGACGAGACTCTCGCCCTGGCGCGGCGCCTGCTGGCGGTCTTCGACGCCCGGGCGCGGGGCCGCACCATCGCCAGCCTGATCTGGCCGGCCGCCCAGGACAGGGCCGCCCGCGCCGCGATGGCCCCCTTCGACCAGGCCGGCGAGGCCGAGCGGGCCAACGGGGCCCTCATCGCCCGCGCCGATCTCTTCGCGGCCATGGAGGCCCTGGCCGGGGCCGGGGTCGGGCCGGTGAGCGTCACCCAGCCGGCCTATGTGTTCGAGCCGGAGAGCGAGGCGGCGCGCCGGCTCACCATCGCCGTGGGCGAGCAAACCGGCCATTGACAGGGATGCGAATCTGCCGCTCACCTTGCCGAAGCGGCTGACACGGGGCCAGGAGCAACGAGTTCCGATGTCGCCGGCGTTTTGATTGGGAGGAAACGCCCGAACACGGGACACCCGCCGCGCGAGACCCGCGGCGGGTGTTTCCTTTTCCGGCCTACCAGATCCTGACCCGCTGATCGGGCGGAACGTAGAGCGCATCGCCCGGCTTGACCCCGAAGGCGGCGTACCAGGCGTCGATGTTGCGGACGACGCCGTCGACCCGGAACTTGGACGGCGAGTGGGGGTCGACGACCAGGCGGCGGCGCTGCTCGTCGTCGCGGATGGCGGAGCGCCACACCTGGGCCCAGCCCAGGAACACCCTCTGATCGCCGGTCAGGCCGTCGCGCACCGGGGCCGGCGCCCCGTGCAGCCACAGGTGGTAGGCGTCCAGGCCCAGCAGCAGGCCGCCGAGGTCGGCGATGTTCTCGCCCATGGTGAGCTGGCCGTTGACGTGGGCGCCCGGCAGGGGCTGGAAGGCCGAATACTGTTGGCCGAGGCGGGCGATCTGGACCTTGAACTTGGCCGCGTCCTCGGGCGCCCACCAGTCGGCGAGCGCCCCCGTCCCGTCGAACTGGCGGCCCTGGTCGTCGAAGCCGTGGGTCATCTCGTGGCCGATCACCCCGCCGATGCCGCCGAAGTTCACGGCCATGTCGGCGGCCGGATCGAAGAACGGCGGCTGGAGGATGGCGGCCGGGAAGACGATCTCGTTGAAGCCCGAGTTGTAATAGGCGTTCACCGTCTGGGGATGCATGCGCCACTCGCCGCGGTCGACGGGCTGATTGAGGCGGGCGAGCTGCCGCTTCCACTCGAAGGCCTCGGACCGTTCGACGTCGCCGAAGAGATCGTCGGGCGTGATCTTCAGGCTCGAATAGTCGCGCCACTTGTCGGGATAGCCGACCTTGACGGTCAGCATGGAGAGCTTCTGGATGGCCTTGGCCTTGGTCGGCTCGCTCATCCAGGTCAGGCGCTGGATGCGCGCGGCCAGGGCGACGCGCAGCTGGGCGATGAGGTTCACCATGGTCGCCTTGGACGAGGGCGGGAAGTAGCGGGCCACGTAGGACTTGCCCACCGCTTCGCCGACCTCGGAGTCGAGGGTCTCGGCGGCGCGCTTCCAGCGCGGCTTCTCCTGCGGCTGGCCCGACAGGGTCTTGCCGTGGAAATCGAACCAGGCGTCGGCGAAGCGCCGGGAGAGATAGGGCGAGGCGGTGTCGACGAGGTGATAGGCCTGCCACGCCTTGAGGGTGTCGATCGGCGTGGCGGCGAACAGGGCGGCGATCTTGGGGATGGCGGTGTTCTGGACCACCACGACGCGGCTCACCTGGCCGAGGCCGGCGGCGTCGAGGAACGCCCGCCAGGGGAAGCCGGGGGCGGCCTTGGCGAGCTCGGCCGCCGACATCGGATTGTAGATCTTTACCGGATCGCGGCTGTCGGCCTTGGGCCAGCTCACCTGGGCGATCCTGGTTTCCAGGTCGACGACGGCCTTGGCCTGGGCGTCGGCGCCCGGCCACCTGGCCGCCTTCAGCGTCTGGGCGACGTGGTCGAGGTATTTCGCCTTCTGGGCCGCGAACGAGGCCTCGAGGTAGTAGTCGCGATCGGGCAGGCCCAGGCCCTGCTGGCCGAGGTAGACGGCGTAACGGTTGGGATCCTTCAGGTCGCTGCGGATGCCGACACCGACCATGGTGTCGAAGTAGCTGTCGTTGTTGTGGCCCATCAGGGCGGCCAGGGCGACCTTGTCCTTGGCGTCGCGGATCTGGGCGAGGTCATCGGCCAGGGGAATAGCGTCGAGGGTTTCGACCCGGCCCTCATCCATGAAGGCCCGATAGAAGGCCCCGATCATGGCCGCCTCGCCGCTCGCCTTGGGATCGGCCGCGGCGGCGGCGAGGATCTGCCCGACCCTCTGTTCGGAAAGGGCGGTGAGGGCGTCGAAGGCGCCGTAGCGCGAACGGTCCGGCGGGATGACGAGCTTCTTCACATAGCCGCCGTCGGCGTATTCGAAGAAGTCGTTCCCCGGGCGGACGGCGGTGTCGCGGCCCGAGAG
>DASXIE010000240.1:0-34674 GCA_036498165.1 Caulobacteraceae bacterium | reverse complement strand
TTGAGGAAATAGCGCCCCATGCCGTGACGGGCGAAGAGTTCGTGATAGGCGGCGAGGCTGGGCGCGTGGGGAAGCAAGGGCGGTGGGAAACTGTCGGCTTCGCCCGGGGCCATCAGCGACACCGAGACCATCCACACAAGCGGCGCCAGGGCGAGGGCGGCGGCGAGCGCGAGCAGACCGTTGACGATGAGAACGGACGCCCGGCGCTTCACAACACCCCCCGCCGGCGGGCGATGGCCAGTTGGGCGAGGGTCACGGCCAGCATCAGGATGAAGAGCAGGAAGGCGACGGCCGAGGCGGCGCGGATCGACGGGGCCTCGCCCCTGCGCCGGCTGTGGCATGTCACCCTGCCGGGCCTGGCGCCGGTGATCCTGTTGGTCAGTCTCCTGACCGTCGCCGGCTATCTGCAGCTTTTCGCCGAACCCTATGTGATGACCCAGGGCGGCCCGGCCCAGTCGACGGTGAGCGTGCTCTATTTCATGTACGAGCAGGGGTTCAAATGGTGGAACCTCGGCGCCGCCTCGGCCGTCGCCTTCCTGCTCTTCATCCTTATGCTGGCCGTGACCCTCGCCCAACTGGCCATCGCCCGCCGGCGGGGGGTGCTGTGAAGCGCCTGGCGTCCGCCCTCATCGTCAACGGACTACTCGCGCTCGCCGCCGCCGCCGCCCTGGCGCCGCTTGTGTGGATGGCCTCGGTGTCGCTTATGGCTCCGGGCGAAGCCGACAGTTTCCCACCGCCCTTGCTTCCCCACGCGCCCAGCCTCGCCGCCTATCACGAACTCTTCGCCCGTCACGGCATGGGGCGCTATTTCCTCAACAGCCTCTTCCTCGCCTCGACCGCCACCTTGCTCTCGCTCGCTTTCAACGTCATGGCCGGCTATGCCTTCGCCAAGCTGCGCTTCGCCGGCCGCGACCGCCTCTTTCAGCTTCTGATGGGGGCTCTGGTCATCCCCGGCCAGGTGGCCATGATTCCCGTCTTCCTGATGCTGAAGCCGCTGGGGCTCATCAACAATTTCGGCGGTGTCCTTCTCCCGACCGCGGCCGGGGTGTTCGGCATCTTCCTCGTCCGCCAATATGCCCTGAGCATCCCCGACGAGCTTCTCGAAGCGGCGAGGATGGACGGGGCCGGCGAGTTTCGCCTTTTCCGCTCCATCGTCGTGCCTATGCTCGCGCCCATCATGGTGACCCTGGCCACCTTCACCTTCCTGGCCACCTGGAATGACTTCATGTGGCCATTGATCGTGCTCAACGACGAGCACCTCTTCACCCTGCCCCTGGCGCTGGCGTCTCTGTCGCGCGAGCATGTCCAGGACGCCGAGGTGATGATGTCCGGGGCGGTCGTCACCGTGACCCCGGTCCTGCTGCTCTTCGTGCTGCTCCAGCGCTATTATATCCGCGGACTGCTGGCCGGGGCGGTCAAGGGATGACCTGATGGCGGCGAATGGCGAGAGGGCCGAGGGCGGCTTCACCCTGATCGAGAGCCTCGTCGTCCTGGCCATTTTCGGCCTGGTGGCGGCGCTGGGCTTCCCGCGGTTGCAGCAGGTCCTGGCCACCGTCAGCCGCCGCGAGGCCGTGGCGGCCGTGGCCGCCGAACTGCGCGAGGTGCGGGCCGACGCCGTGCGCGCCGATCGGGAGAAGCTGTTCTTCGTCGCCTCCGACGGCCACGCCTATGGCGGATCAGGTTCCGGACGGGTCCCGACGCCGGCGGGGGTCGAGGTGAGATCGGCAGGCGGCGCGCCGATCGGTTTCTTCGGCGACGGATCCGCCACCGGCGGAGGAGTCTGGGTCAGCGCCGGCGGCAAGAGCACTCTGGTTCGCGTCGCGCCCATGACCGGCGCGATCTCGGTGGGCGCGCTGTGAGGGGTCGCGCGGATCGCGGCTCGATGTTCGTCGAGGCGATTATCGCCGCCGCCATCGCGGCCATGGCGCTTGGCTCCGCGTTCCGGGTGATCGTCGACAGCGCCGCGCGCGAGCGAGGTGTCGAGGCGCGCCTCACGGCCGTGCAGATCGCCCAGTCCGAACTCGCCGACGTCGGGGCGGAGATTCCGCTCACGCCCGGCGAAACCGACGGAGTGGCGGGCGCGATGGCGTGGCGCGTCGAGGTCAGCCCCTATGTGGACGTCAGCGAGCCGAGTTCGGCTGGCCAATTGCTCCAGGTCGCGGTCACCGTGCGGCCGCGCGGGGGCGGGGCCAAGCTGGCCGAGCTGACCACCCTTCGCTTGGCGTCAGGCCAATGAGCCGGACTGCCCATGCCGGGAAGAACGCCAGCGCGGGCTACGCCGTCATCGAAGCGCTCGCCAGCCTCGTCATCATCGCCATGATCGGCCTGATGCTGTTCCAAGGCATCGGAACAGGGACCAGGGTCTGGGAGCGCGTCGATGCTCGCCAGGCCGGGCGCGAGAGCGTCGACGCCGCGCAATCAGCCCTGCGTGATCGGCTCGAGGAAATCTATCCCGCCACGCTTTACGAGCAGATTCCGCCCACAGTCGATTTCTCGGGCGAGGCCCACCACGTCGTCTTCATTTCCAGCCCGCCCCTGGCGGATCGGCCGGCCCCGGTGCGTCGTTACGGCCTGCTGCTCGATTCGGCCGGCCAGCTCATCCTCACTTCAGTGAGCGATGTGGCGCCCAGGACCGATACCGTCATCAACCAGGTGGTCCTAAGCGGCGTGCGCGGCCTCGACGTGGCCTATTTCGGGGCTGTCAAGCCCGACCTGACCCCCGGGTGGCGCGCCGCCTGGGAAAGCCGGGGCGAGTTGCCCGACGCCATTCGGGTGCGGGTGCTCTTCCAGCCCGGCGACCGCCGGATATGGCCGGATCTGATTGTCCATCCCCGGGCCACGATCGACACCGGATGCTCCCTCGAACCCACGTCGCACGGCTGCAAGGGCCGGTGAGGTCCATGGAAGAAACCCGGCCAGGTCCAACCCTGCGAGAGGATGATCGCGGCTCGGCGCTCGTCGCCGCGGTGGCTGGCGTCGCGGTTCTGGCCCTGATCGCCTTTCAGTTGCTGGCCGCCAACCTCGGGGCTATCGCGACTACAAGGGCGCGCGTAGAACGGGCGAGGCTGGCGGCGGCGGCCGACGCCGGCATCCAGTTGGCGATCTACGGCCTGGGGGCGGAAGATCAGAACGCCCGTTGGGCCATCGACGGGCGCCACACCGACCTCGATTTCGCCGGCGTCGCTTTGGATATCGCCATCGAGGATGAACGCGGCAAAGCGCCCCTGGCGGGGCTGAACGAATCCCAGGCGCGGGCGCTTTTCCAGGGCGCCGGCGCCAGCGGCGATCAGCTGGACAACCTCGTCGCCGAATTCATCGACTGGCAGAACGAGGCGCCGGCCGCTCCCCAGGCCCCGCCGCCCGCCGTGCAGGTCCGCCACGGGCCGATGCGCACCGTCAGTGAATTGGCGGCGCTGCCTGGCATGGATAGGGGGCTTTTCGCGAGCGTCGCCCCGTCGGTGACGGTCTTTCCCGAGCTGACCGGCGGCTTCGATCCGACAAACGCCTCGCCCCTGGCCATTGTCACTATGAAATCCCTCGGAGGCGAAAGCGCCGAAGCGGTGGAGGGCGAGCAATCATTCGTCGGCCCGCAAAACGCCTATATGAACCCCGACGACCGATACATCGGCCGCACCCTGACGGTGAGGGTCACAGCCCGGGCCCGCGACCGGGCCCAGACCCGCCGCATGGCCATCGTCGAACTCACCGGCGGCAAGGCAACGCCCTACTGGATCCGCTACGTGGAGTGAGGGGCGAGCCTACTTCTTGGAGGCAAATGGTGGGTGATACAGGGCTCGAACCTGTGACCCGCTGATTAAGAGTCAGCTGCTCTACCAACTGAGCTAATCACCCGCCGCGCTTTCAGGCCGGGCCCGTCCGCGAGGCGGCGGAACATAGGGGAAAAGGGCGCGAAGGCAAGCGCGGGCCGCCCGGTTAGCGACCCTCTAAATTCCCGCTCCATTGTTCATCGTCGCCAGGGCCGCGTCGTGGGCGGCGGCTTCGGCCATGATCCAGGCGACGAAGGCCTTGACCTGGGGCAGGCGGCCCTTCGACTTGGGGTGCAGCACGTAATAGGCGAAGGCGACCTCGGTGGTGATCGCCATGGGAGCGACGAGACGGCCGGCGTCGAGGTCGTCCTGGGCCAGGGTCCGTTTGGCCAGGGCCACGCCGCGCCCGGCCATGGCCGCCTCGATCACCAGGCTGGACTGGTTGAAGCGTGGACCCCGTGTCCCGTCGACGCCCTTCACGCCACGGGCGGTCAGCCACATCAGCCAGTCCGGGCAGCTCTCGTCGGCGTCCGGCGAGCCGTCGTGCAGCAGGACGTGGTGGGCCAGATCGGCCGGCGAGGCGAGGGGATTGGCGGCCAGGAGCTCCGGGCTCATCACCGGGATCACCGTCTCCTGCATCAGGCGCGCCGCTTCCAGTCCCGGATAGTTCCCGCCTCCATAACGGAGCGCCAGGTCGACATCGCCGGTGGCGAAATCGACCAACTCCATGTCGGCGGAAAGCCAGACGTCCACCTGCGGATGGGCCGCTTCGAACCGGCCGAGCCGGGGCACCAGCCACTTGGCGGCGAATGAGGGCGGGGCGGTGAGGGTGAGGCGCCGGCCGTCCACCGCGGCGGTGAGCAGCGAGGCCGCCTCGGCCAGGCGGTCGAAAGCCTCGCGCAGGGCCGGCAGGGCGGTCTGGGCGGCGTCGGTGAGCAACAGGCCGCGCGGGGTGCGCTTGAAGAGGGCGGCGCCGACGTAGTCCTCGAGGTTCTGGATCTGCTGCGAGACCGCGCCGGGGGTGACGCTGAGCTCATCGGCGGCGCGGCTGAAATTGAGGTGACGGGCCGCGGCCTCGAAGGCGCGCAATGCGTTGAGGGGAGGAAGCCGGCGCCGCGTCTCCATGAGATTTGCTGATGTCCCCGGCAGAAGTCCTTGGCTTGCGAAATGGAGGCGCGACGCCCAGCTTGCAAGGGCCGGTGGAGCGTATGGCCCTTCGCTTTCCGGCGACGGCGGGGCGGGTTGCTTTGAAGCGGACTCGCCCCGTCGCTGTCTTCAAGAGGTCAGCCTTCTATTAGAGAACCTTAAAGTCCAAGGCGATGAGTCCACGATCCCACCCACCGCGAGCCTCGCACCGCGTCCGCGCCGCCGGCTTGGTGGTGGTCGGCGGCGCGCCGGCGAATTCGGGCAAGGTGACGCTGGTCGGAGCCGGGCCCGGCGATCCCGACCTCCTGACCGTTAGAGCCCTGAAAGCGCTGCAACGGGCCGACGTGGTGGTCCATGACGGCCTGGTCTCCGAGGCCATTCTCGATCTCGTCCCGGCCGCGGCCCGGCGCATCGGGGTGGCCAAGCGCAAGGCGCGGCATTCCTACGCCCAGGACGAGATCAATCGCCTGCTGGTCGGCCTGGCCGGCGCCGGCCTCGACGTGGTGCGGCTCAAGGGTGGCGATCCCTTCATCTTCGGCCGCGGCGGCGAGGAGCTCGAGGCCTGCCACGCGGCCGGCGTCGAGATCGAGGTCGTTCCCGGCGTCACCGCCGCCCTGGCCGCCTCGGCCGGAGCCGGCGCGCCGCTCACCCATCGCGGCGCGGCCCAGGCCGTGACCTTCGTCACCGCCCACGGGGCCGGCGGCGCGACGCCTGATCTCGACTGGACGGCGCTGGCAAGGGCCAATCAGACGGTCGTGTTCTACATGGGCGCCACCAAGGCCGGCGAGATCGCGGCGCGCCTCATCGCCGCCGGCCGCGACGCGGCGACGCCCGTGCTCATCACCGAGAACGCCAGCCTCCCCGACGAGCGCCGGATTGTCGCGACCCTCTCCGGCCTCGGCGCAGCAGCCTACGGCCTGACAGGCCCCAGCCTGCTGATCGTCGGCGAAGCCATGGCTATGGCGTTGAACTCTGTTCCCCCCGTGGGCGAGGGGAACCCCGAGGCGGTGGAGGGGGCGCTCGTGCAAGGCGCTGGCGCTCTTCCCCGCGACCGTCCTCCCGGCCTTCGGCCTTACTCCCCCCAGAGGGGGGAGAGACACGCGACGGGAGCGATATCATGAAAGCCCTCACCGCCAATCGCCTGGCCGACGGCGAAGTGATCTTCTGGAAAGCCGGGGCGTGGGTCGAGCGTTTCGCCGAGGCGGAGCTGTTCGCCGATCAGGCCGCCGCCGACGCCGCCGAGGCGCGCGCCAAAGCCGAGGTCCGCCTGCTCGTCGATCCCTACCTCATCGATGTGGCCGACGGCGGCGAGGCGCCGCTGAGCTACCGCGAGCGCCTGCGCGCCCTGGGGCCCAGCAACAAGCCGGACCACGGCAAGCAGGCGGCCGGCGGGGCCGACATAGTCCGTCTCGCCCACGCCCACGGCGCCGCCCGCTCCTCGGGCCGGGTAAACCTGATAAGGCGCAAATGATGGCCGCCGCCTATCTCTATGACGCCATCGACACGGCCATGCTGGCGGACCGCGCCGCCGAGTTCCGCGCCCAGTGCGCCCGGCGTCTGGCCGGCGAGATCAGCGAGGAGCAGTTCAAGCCGATCCGCCTGATGAACGGCCTTTATCTGCAGCTACACGCCTACATGCTGCGGATCGCCATTCCTTATGGGACGCTGGATTCGGCCAAGCTGCGCGCCCTGGCCCACGTGGCCAGGACCTATGACCGCGGCTATGGCCACTTCACCACCCGCACGAACCTCCAGCTCCATTGGATTAAGCTGAAGGACGCGCCGGATATCCTCGACGCACTGGCGAAGGTCGGGATGCACGCCATCCAGACCAGCGGCAACTGCATCCGCAACCTCACCGCCGACCCCCACGCCGGCGCCACAATCGACGAGGCCGATGACCCGCGCATCTGGGCCGAGGCGATCCGCCAGTGGTCGACGTTCCACCCCGAGTTCTCGTTCCTGCCGCGCAAGTTCAAAATCGCGGTGACCGGCGCCCCGGTAGACCGGGCGGCGATCCGCATCTACGACATCGGCCTGCGCCTCGCCCGCGACGACTCCGGGGCCTTGAGTTTCGAGGTGCGGGTCGGCGGCGGCCTTGGCCGCACGCCCTATCTCGGCCCGGTGATCCGCGAGGCCCTGCCGGCGCGCCACCTGCTGAGCTATCTGCAGGCGATCCTCAGAGTCTTCAACCGCTATGGGCGGCGCGACAACCTGTGGAAGGCGCGGATCAAGGTCCTGGTCGCCAGCCTGGGGGCCGAGGAATTCGGCCGCCAGGTCGAGGCCGAGTGGAATGCTTCCGACAAGGGCGCCGTCGATCTTCCCGATACGGAACTCGCCCGCATCCGCGCCGTCTTCCGGCCGCGCGGGTTCGACACTCTGCCGGCGGTCTCGGCGGCGTTCGACAAGGCCCGGGCCGCCGATCCCACTTTCGCCCGCTTCGCCCGCCGCAATGTCATCGCCCACAAGGTCCCGGGCTACGCCCTGGTCAACATCTCCCTGAAGACGCCGGGCGAGACCCCCGGCGACGCGTCGGCCGAACAGATGGAGTCGGTGGCCGATCTCGCCGAGCGCTATTCCCTGGACGAGGCGCGCGTCACCTACGAGCAGAACCTGCTGCTCCCGCATGTGAAGCTGGACGATATCCCGGCGGTTTACGCCGAACTAGTCCGCGCTCGCCTCGCGGCCCCCAACATCGGCCTGGTGAGCGACATCATCGCCTGCCCGGGCCTCGACTACTGCGCCCTGGCCAACGCCCGCGCCATCCCGATCGCCCAGGCCATCGCGCGGAAGTTCGAGGATCATGCCAAGGCCGAGACCGTCGGTGAGCTGAAAATAAAAATCAGCGGCTGCATCAACGCCTGCGGCCACCACCACGTCGGCCACATCGGCATCCTGGGCGTCGATAAGAAGGGTGAGGAGTTCTACCAGCTCACCCTCGGCGGCTCGGGCGAAGACGACGCCAGTCTCGGCCAGATCCTCGGCCCCGCCCTGCCGGCCGATCGCGTCGCCGAGGCCGTCGACCAGATGGTCGGCGTCTATCTTGGCGAGCGCCGCGAGGGCGAGCGCTTCATCGACACTTTCCGCCGCGCGGGCCTCGCGCCCTTCAAGGAGGCCGTCTATGCCGAAGTTGATTAGGTGGACAAGAGCCGGAGCCCGCTGGGCGCAGGACGCGTTCACGTCCGTTCTCGACGACGAGCCGATGCCGGACGGAAGCGTCCTGCTGTCCCTTTCGCGCTTCCATGCGGAGGGCGGTCGCGTGCTCGGAGAAGGGCGCAGGGTCGGGGTGCGCGTCGCCGCCGACGAGGCGGTGGAGAGCCTCGCCTACGATCTGCCGGCCATCGCCCTGGTGGCGCTGGAATTTCCTAAGTTCAAGGATGGCCGCGCCTACAGCGCCGCGCGCATCCTGCGCGACCGCCTTGGCTTCACCGGCGAGGTGAGGGCGGTGGGCGATGTGCTGCTCGAGCAGGCCCGCTTTATGATCCGATGCGGCTTCGACGCCTTCGAGCCGGCCGACGGAACCACCCCGGCGCAGTGGACGGCCGCCGAGGCCCGATACCGCCACGTCTATCAGCGCGCCGCCGACGCCCGCGAACCGGCCTTCGCCGAACGCGCCGCTGCGCCGTGGGAGCAGGCGGCATGAGCCTTGCTTACGATATTCGGGAAGCGCCGCTCACCCAGGTCGAGAGCCTGGACGCCGAGCTGCGCGACGCTCATCCCACCGCGATCATCGCCGCGGCGGTGAGGATGTACGGCAAGCACCTGGCGCTCGTCTCCTCGTTTGGGGCCGAGTCCGCGGTTCTGCTGCACATGGCCGCGCAGGTTGATCCAGCCATCGCGGTCCTCTTCCTCGACACAGGCATGCTGTTCGCCCAGACACTGGACTATCGCCGCGAGCTGGCTGGCGACCTCGGCCTGACCGGCGTGCGCGATCTGCGCCCGAGGTTCGAGGACTTGGCGCTTACCGATCCCAACGCCGACCTCCACAAGCGGGACACCGACTCCTGCTGCCACATCCGCAAGGTTCTGCCCCTTGAAGCGGCGCTCGCCGGGTACGACGCCTGGATCACCGGCCGCAAGCGCTTCCACGGCGGGGCTCGTCTGCGCCTTTCCGTTGTCGAAGAGGTCGACGGGCGGATCAAGTTCAATCCCCTGGCCAACTGGACCAAGGCCGATATCGACGCCTATGCGGCCGCCCATGACCTGCCGGCCCATCCCCTCGTCTCCCACGGTTTTCCCTCGATCGGCTGCTGGCCCTGCACCGAGGCGGTCAGGGAAGGCGGCGATCCGCGCTCTGGCCGATGGGCGGGCTCGCGAAAGACCGAATGCGGCATACATACGGCCAGAGCGCCGCTCGCCGTTCCCTTCCTCGGAGCGGACCTTTAGGCGCGCAAATCGTTTAAGATAGATTCGAGACCCAACAGACGACCATGCAACAGGCCGCCGAATTGAAACGTGACTCCGCGCCCGCACCGGTGAAAGCCCGCGGCGCCTTCTATGTCGAGCGCGTCACCTGGGTGCGCCACTGGACTCCCTCGCTCTTTTCCCTGCGCACAACTCGCGATCCGGGCCTGCGTTTCGCCAGCGGCCAGTTCGTGATGCTGGGCATCGAAGTGGAGGGCAAGCCGCTCCTGCGCGCCTATTCCATCGCCAGCGCCTGCTATGCCGACGAACTGGAATTCTATTCGATCAAGGTCCAGGACGGGCCCCTCACCTCGCGCCTGCAGAAGATCGCCGTCGGCGACGAAATCCTCATCGGCAAGAAGCCCACCGGCACCCTGGTCCTCGACGGCCTGCGCGAGGGCCGCAACCTCTACCTCTTGGGCACGGGCACCGGCCTCGCCCCTTTCTTGAGCCTGGTGCGGGATCCGGACGTCTATGAGCGTTTCGACAAGGTCATCGTCACCCATACCGTGCGCGAGGTGGCCGATCTCAACTACCGCAAGTTCCTGTCCCACGACCTGCCGGGCGACCCCGATCTCGGGGAATGGGTCGCCGAGAAGCTGATTTATTACCCGACCGTGACTCGCGAGCCCTTCGTCACCGAGGGGCGGATCACTGACCTGATCGAGAGTGGGCGGTTTTTCGACGATATCGGCCTGCCGCCCTTCGATCGGGCCCGCGATAGGGTGATGCTGTGCGGCGGCCCCTCGGTGCTCGCCGACCTCAAGGCCCAGTTGCTCGCCCGCAACTACGAGGAAGGTTCGGTCGCCAGCCCCGGCGATTTCGTTCTCGAACGGGCCTTCGTGGAGACCTGAGACCGCGACGCCGGTCGATCCTTGCTGCGAATTCACGTTCTCCCGCCCCTGCCGGGTGTTAGCGTCGCCGCCGTGGGAAGGGCGGCCGGATATCTCTGTGGCTTTGCCGGCGCATGGCTGGCGGCGGGCGCCGCCCAGGCCGGGCCGTGCGCGATCGGCAATCCGATGGGGCGATACGAGGGGGAGGCGAAGTCCCCTGACGGAACGTCACTGGCGATAACCCTCAACCTGCTGTGCCGCCAAGGCGCCTACGCCTCGCGATTTTTCACCGGCCAGGGCGATTTCGACGGCGAGGACGCGGCTTATGCGCAGGGCGTGCTCACCCTCAAATTCGATGCCGGCTGGGGCCCGGTCACGGCGCGCCTGACGCCCCACGGCGACCAGCTTTCCGGCGCGACCGCAATCGGCGGCGCCCGGGTGCGGATGTCGTTCACCCGCGTCGGACTGGCCTGGACGCCTGACGACTGGCGCCCGCGCCTCGATCTGACGCCGGCCCAATGGCGAGAGGATCTCGCCTTCCTCGCGCGGGAAGTACCCCGCCGGCACGCCAATGCATTCTCGATGCTGCCCGAGGCAGAGTGGAAGGCAAAGGTCGCGGCGCTCGATGCGCGCATCCCCGCGCTCTCTCCGGATCAGGTGCTTGTCGCCCTGACCCAGCTGGTCAGCCAGATCGGCGACGGCCACACCCGGCTCTACGGCTCACCCGAGCCGGAACACATGCCCCTCGAACTGGCTCAGATCGACGGCGCCTTCCGAGTCGTGGCGGTCGGACCGGGGCTCGAACGGGCGCTGGGCGCCCGGGTGCTGGCCATCGGCGGCACGCCCATCAGCAAGGCCCACGCCCTGGCCCTGACGCTGACCCCCGCCGGCGAACTGGCTCCTCTGCGCGAGGGGCATGTCAACTACCTCCTCACCCGCGGCGAACTGATGCATGGCCTGGGAATCTATCCCGAACGCAAGGCGGCGGCCTACCGCCTGCAGGGAGATCGAGGCGGTTCCTTCACCCTGGAGGTTCATGGTCTTGCGCCCGACTCCGATCCGCCGATGACGCGCCTTGGCGTCGATCCGAGGATCGCGCCTGCCGTCGCCACCCCGGGGCCGTTCTGGTGCAAGACGCTGACCAACGCCCTCTATTGCGATTGGACCGGATATGCCGATCTGGCCGACCGGGCCAAGGCGATGTGGCGGCTGATCGACGAGACCAAACCCGGTAAGCTGATCATCGACCTGCGCGACAACGGCGGCGGCGACAACACCGTGGGCGCCGCGGTCCTGGTGAACACGCTCAAGGCGCGAGCCGACATCAACCAGAAGGGTCGGCTGTTCATCCTTATCGGGCCGCTGACCTTTTCGGCGGCTATGAACAACGCCGCCCAATTCCAGGATTCGACCAACGCTATTCTGGTTGGGCAAACGATCGGAGAGAAGCCCAACTCCTACCAGGAGCCGCGACAGTTCCACCTGCCCAACTCGCACCTCAACGTTCGCGTCTCGACGCTCTGGTACGCCTTCCGAAAGAGCGGCCCTAATGTCGTGGCGCCGGACAAGACCATCGTCCCGACGTGGAGCGACGTGAAGGCCGGCCGCGATGCGGCGCTCAGCTGGATCCTCGCCCAGCCTTGATCTTCAGCCGCCCGGCTTCACGAGGATCTTGATCTGGCTCTTGTCGGTCTGCAGGGCGGTGAAGGCGGCGGGGGTTTCGTCAAGGCTCACGACGCCGGTGATGATGTCGTTGTAGCCTGTCGCGCCCTCGGCAAGGTTCCTCAGCGATTGAGCGAACTCCTCCGGCGTGTAGCCGAGCACGAAGCGCAGATCGATTTCCTTGGCGATGAAAATGAACGGCTCTATGGCGTCGGTCTGCATGCAAACGCCGGCGACGACGATCCGCGTCCCGCGCGGCGCGGCCATGGCCAGTGAGTGCAGGATGCCCGGAGCCCCCACGCACTCGAAGATCAGCGGGCGCTTGACCGCCTGACCCTGAGCGGCGGCGATCAGGCCCTCGGCGGCGCTAGCCGGCACGCCGAATTCGCTCCACGAGGCGTGCGGGGAAACCGCCGCCGGGTCGATCAGCCGGTCCGCCCCCATCCGGCCGGCTGCGGCGCGCCGCTCGGGCGAGAAGTCGCAGGCGATGACCGGTCCGAGGCCCCTGGCCTTGAGCGCGGCGACCACCGCCAGACCAACCGGGCCCGCTCCCACAACCATGAACACATGATCGGCCTCCGGCTCTCCACGGGCCACGGCGTGTTCGCCGACCGCGAGGGGCTCGGTCAGCGCCGCCATTTCGGCAGAGAGACCGTTGGGGACCTTGAGCATCAGCATGTCGGAGAGAACGATCGTCTGCGCGAAGCCTCCCGGGATGCGGCTGGAATAGCCCACCGTCTCGAAGCCCCTAGGGGTGATGAGGCCGGGGACGGAAACCACGCGGGTTCCCGGCTTGAACCGGCCGCCGCCGGGTCCGTTGTCGACCACCTCGCAGCAGAATTCGTGGCCGAATACCGTGTCGGCGCCCTTCTTCATGTGGCCAGGCGCGCCCAGACGTTCGGAAAGTTCGATCATGTGGTCGTAGTGATCGAGGGCATGCAGGTCCGAGCCGCAGATGCCGCAGGCCAGGGTTCGGACGAGGGCCTGACCGGCCTCGGGGATTGGGGGAGCCATCTCGTCGACGACGAGGGCGCCCGCCCGGCGAATGACTG
Organism: Caulobacteraceae bacterium; assembly: GCA_036498165.1. Lineage (GTDB taxonomy): Bacteria > Pseudomonadota > Alphaproteobacteria > Caulobacterales > Caulobacteraceae > Acaudatibacter. The sequence goes on along the minus strand of DASXIE010000240.1, from coordinate 21,810 downwards.
CCCGCATTCTACTCCGCGGCCTCGGGCTTCTTCAGCCCCATCATCGCCGCGATCTCGGGGCGGATGTTCTCCAGCCCCTTTTCCTGGGCGTGCGCCGCGATCCGCGCCCCGACCGCCGCCATGGCCGCTCCGGTGAATTCGGCCTTGTGGCCGCCGACCCAGGCCATCGAGGCCTCGCGGTTGTCGTTGAGCTGCTGGAAACGTGGGGCGACATAGCGGGCGAAGAGCTCATAGGAGCGCTTGGTCGCCTCCCAGGGGGCCCAGTTGTGGGCCATGAACAGGAAGGCCCCGAAACCGCCGGACTGGTCGATCAGGGACTGGATCTTGGCCGCCGCCTCGTCGGGAGTTCCGATCACCGTCAGGCCCGTCTCGTTGAGGGCCTCGACCGGATCGCGGCCGGCCTCAACCGGCGCCACCGGCAGGTTGGCGATCTCGCGGAAATAATAGAGCCATTTCTCCAGGCCGAAGCGGACGTCGGCCACCGCCTGGTCCTTGGTCTCGGCGATGTGCATGGGCCCCACGAGGCGCCAGGCCGCGCGGTCCATGGTCCGTGCGTTGTCGCGGGCGATATCCTCGGCGATCGCCCAGTTGGTAGAGAGAGCGTTGAAACCACCGGTCGAAGTGGCGCCGAGCGATAGGAGGCCGACGCCGTGGCGGCCCGCGGCGCGCGCCCCCGTCGGGGAAACCTGGCTCGCCACCGCGATCTCGATGTGCGGGCGCGAGTATGGTGTCATCTGCAGACGGGCATCCTTGAGCGTGAACCAGTCGCTCTCATGGTTCACCGTTTCGCCGCGCAGCAGGGCGATGATCACGCCAAGCGCCTCGTCCATCATGTCGCGTTGGCGCGCCGCCGGTATGCCCATGGCAAAGGCGTCGGAAACGAGCGCTCCTGGACCGACGCCGAACATCGCCCGCCCGCGGGTCATGTGGTCGAGCTGGTTGATCCGGTCGGCGAGAATGTAGGGATGGTGGTAGGGCAGGGACGAAACGCCGGTCCCCAGGCGAATATGTCGGGTTCGCTCGGCGGCGGCGGCGATGAACACTTCCGGGCTGGCGATGATCTCGTAGCCGGCCGAATGGTGCTCGCCGATCCACGCCTCTTCGTAGCCCAGGGCATCCAGCCACTGGACGAGCTCCAGGTCGCGCTCGATGGCGAGCGTCGGGTTCTCGTCGACCGGATGAAACGGCGCGATGAAGGCGCCGAAGCGCAACCGGGGACCGAACATGGGATTCCTCCGTGCCTGGAGCTTAGATTAACGCAGGTAACCCGAGGCGCGAGCAGTAATCTGGCGCTTGCCTCCGGGGAAGGATCAAGCCTTCTCGAGCAGGCGGAGGAGGGCCAGCTCGCCGCGTCGCCCGGCGTGGCCGACCTCGCGCGGAAGACGGCCGACCTTGAAGGCCTCGATGACCGCCGGATGGACGTAACAGGCCCGGCAGACCGCGGCGGTGTTGCCGAGCTCGCCAGCGACGGACTTTATGCAGGCGGCGAGGACCCGTTTGACCCCGGTCTCGCTTTCCGGGGCGCGCTCGCCCGCCAGCCACCGCGCCGCCGCCAGGGTGCCGGCCCAGGTGCGCATGTCCTTGGCGCTGAAGTCCTCGCTGATCGTCGCCCGCAAATAGTCATTGACGTCGTGGCTCTCCACCGCCCGCCGCTCGCCTCTCTCGTCGAGATATTGGAAGAGGCGCTGCCCGGGCAACGCCTCACAACCGCGCAGCACCCTCGCCAGACGGCGGTCGCGAAAGCCGGTACGGTGGAGCTTGCCGCTCTTGCCCCGGAATTCGAACGACGCCCCTGCCTCGGAGAGGGCGGCATGGCGCTTGCGCAGAGTGGTGAGCCCGAAGCTGCGGTTGGCCCGGGCATATTCGTCGTTGCCGATCCGGATCAGGGTTCGTTCGAGAAGCTCGACCACCGCCGCCAAGACCTTCTCCCGCGGCAGGCCATGGCGGCGAAGATCGGCCTTCACCCTTGCGCGCAGCCTGGGCAACGCCCGACCGAAGGCGTGCAGGCGGGCGTACTTGGCCTCGTCGCGATGGGCCCGCCACAGCGGGTGATAGCGATACTGCTTGCGGCCCCGGGCATCGCGACCGACCGCCTGGATGTGGCCGCGAGGATCGGGGGAGATCCAGACGTCGGTCCACGCGGGCGGGATGACGATGGAAGCAATTCGGTCCAGAGTCGCCGCGTTTCTCACCACCCGGCCACCGGCGTCGACATAGTCGAAACCGGCCCTCCGCTTCACTCGCCGGATGCCCGGCTCGCTGTCGTCGAGATAGATGAGGCCCTGCACCGGCTCGACGGTTGTGTCCCTGGCCATGCGGGCCTCCTCACCGGGCAACGTGGGAAGGCGAGGCGATGTTCCTCAAAGGGGCGTGTCGGATCATTCGCGCCGTGATCGTCGTTCCCTTGTGACTCTCGAAAAGGAGACCTCGATGTCCAAGCTCGCCATCTGCCTGTGGTTCAACACCGAGGGCGAAGACGCCGCCAACCACTATGTCGAGACGTTCCGGGGGATGCGCCGCGAGGCCTCGATCGGAACGGTGGGGCGCTATGGTCCTGGCATGCCCGGGACTGAAGGCGCCGTGATGACCGTCACCTTCACCCTGGATGGCCTGGAGTTCATGGCCCTCAACGGCGGGCCGAACTACACCCACTCACCAGCCACGTCGTTCATGGTCCAGTGCGCCGACCAGGCCGAGCTCGACGGCTTCTGGGAGCGACTCCTTGACGGCGGCAAGGCGATTCAATGTGGTTGGCTCGTCGATCGCTTCGGGGTTTCCTGGCAGGTGGTGCCGCTGGCCCTCGAGCGGCTGATCAGCAGCGGCGACCAGGCCAGGACCAACCGGGTCATGGGGGCGGTCATGGGCATGGTGAAGCTCGATATCGCCGCCATGGAGAAGGCCGCGGCGGGTTAGAGTTTCGTTGCAAGTGCGAACGATTTCGGCTATCGATGTTGCATCGCACCATCAGTGACAGGAGTGGCTCGTATGGCCTGGGAGTTTTCGGATTTCGATGAAGCGCGCGATCAGGCGCGCAAGAGCCTCAGCCTCCCACTGGGGCTTGCCTCGCCCCTGTGGCTGGCGTTCGGGACTGCGACCGCCGCCGGCGTCGCCTGGTGGTGGATGACCCGCTGGACGCGGGCCGTGAACCTCGAAGCCATGTCCGGGGCCGCCAAGGCCCAGGTCGCGGCCGTGGAAGCCCTGGTAGAAAAGGAATCGGAAGTCGCGACTGAGGTGATCGAGGCGGCCGCCAGCGTCTTCGAGGCGGCGACCACGACCCCTCCTGGGGACTCGCCCGCCTCTTCGGACGACCTCACAGCCCTGATCGGGATCGGCCCCAAGCTCGCCGCCGCCCTGGCCGAGCGCGGCATCACCACCTACGCCCAGCTCGCCGCCTGGAGCGCCGACGAGGCCGAAGCCTTCGATGCCGAACTCAGTCTCAAGGGCCGGGTCGCCCGCGACGCCTGGGTCGCCCAGGCCAGACGGCTGGCGGCGGACTAGTCCGAATCAGCCTTTCGACTTGGGGCCGCGCTCCAGCTGACGGCGGACCGTTTCGAGAAGGGCGTTGGTCAGCAGGGGCTTGTCGACCACCGGCACGCCGGCGGCGGCGGCGCGCGAAAGGACGTCCGGGCTCGGGGTGGTGATCAGGACCGCCGGCAGCGTGACCCCGCGGGATCTGAGGACCTTCAAAAGTTGCAAGCCGTTGATGCCGGGAAGCTTGTAATCAAGCACCAGGCATCCGCGCTGTTGGAAGTCCGATTCGGCCAGCAGGCTCTCGGCATCGCAGTAGGCATGCACCTCGAAACCTTCCACCTCGAAGGCGAATTTCAGGGAGGCCAGGACGTGGGCGTCGTCGTCGACGAGGATCAATATCGTCGGAGGTTCTTCGGACATTTTCGAGCTGGCTGCCGGCGGGTTACAAAAATGTAACATCGTCGGTTCCGAAACGCCGTCTTTGATCGAGCGCAAGTTTTGACGGGAAAAATTCAGCCCGTCTGAACGGCGACCAGGGCCATGCGGACCAGTTGCGACAAGCTCGAGGCCTGCATCTTTGTCATCACCGCGGCGCGATAGACCTCCACGGTTCGCGGGCTGATTCCCAATTCCCTGGCCATGGCCTTGTTGGCCTTGCCAGCGATCAGGCCCTTGAGAACATCGCGTTCACGGGCCGACAGCGTCTCCATCCGCATGATGGCCGCCGATCTTTGCGCATCCTCGGAGCGGGGCTGTTCGCTCCGGGCCAAGGCCCCCTGCACGGCGGTCAGTATGGCGTCGGCCTCGAAGGGTTTTTCGATGAAGTCCTTGGCCCCCGACTTCATCGCCTCCACTGCCAGGGGCACATCGGCATGGCCGGTCATGACCACGATTGGCATGTTCGAGCCCAGGCTGCGAAGTCGCCTGGCCAGCTCCAGCCCGGTTAGCCCAGGCATGCGAACGTCGGTGATGAGGCAGCCCGCCTCCTCGCCGGTGAAGAGTTCCAGGAACCGGCTGGCCGACTCGTAGGTCTTGATCTCATAGCCGGCCGCCATCAGCAGGAATCCAAGGGAATCGCGGACAGCGTCGTCATCGTCGACGATGTGCACCACGCGTGCCGAGGCCATCAATGTCCTCCCTTTGGATTGCCCATCGGAACGGTGAATCTGAAGATCGCCCCGCCCTCCGGATTCGGCTCGGCCCATATGCGGCCGCCATGCGTTTCGATGATCGTCCGGCTGATCGACAGGCCAACGCCCATGCCCTGCGCCCCTTTGGTGGTGACAAACGGCTGGAAGAGCTGGTCGGCGATCCTGGGACTGATTCCAGGGCCGCTGTCGGCCACCGAAAGCATGGCCATGTTCTCCGGCCCCACGCTCAGCGTCACGCGAAGCTCGCGCCGCTCCGATTCGCGCATGGCGTCGATGGCGTTGCGCATCAGGTTGATCACCACCTGCTGAATCTGGACCTTGTCGACAAACACCTCGTCGACGCCGGTGTCAGCCTTGAACCGGGTCGTCACGCCCAGTTCCTTGGCCCCGATCAGGCCAAGCGCGCTGGCCTCCTCGGTGAGCTGGCGTAAGCTTTCCATGTTGCGATCGCTCTCTCCGCGGACCACGAAGTCCCTAAGCCGACGGATGATTTCCCCGGCCCGCAAGGCCTGAGCGGCGGCCTTGTCCATGGCGGCCAGCGCCGGGCTGTGCGGATTGTCATTCCTCAGCAGGCGCTCTCCGCCGCGCAGGTAGTTGGAGATTGCCGAGAGAGGCTGGTTCAGCTCGTGAGCTAGGGCCGACGCCATCTCGCCCATGGCCGACAGGCGCGAAATCTGCAGCAGCTCGGTCTGCAGCGTCTGGACACGCTCAGCCGCCGCCTCTCGCTCGGTGAGGTCCTGGAAGAAGCCGGTGAAGAATCGCCGGCTTCCCAGCCTGGTCTCTCCGATCGACAGCTCGGCGGAGAAATGCGTGCCGTTCTTGCGTCGTCCGACCACCACCCTGGGGACGCCGATGACGCGACGCTCGCCGGTGGCCGCATAGCGTTGCAGAAACGAGTCGTGGCCTTCGTGCTCAGGTGACGGCATCAGTATACTGACATTCTCCCCGATAACCTCGTCCTTAGACCAGTTGAACAGCCGCTCGGCGGCCGGACTGAAGGACTCGATCAGGCCGTCTTCGTCTATGACCACCATCGGATTGGGCACGGTGTCGAGGATGGACTGAAGTTGGGCCTGGCGCTCGATGACGTGGCGGGCCAGGCCCCGCGAACGGGCCTGGCTGCGCAGAAGCCGCTCGCCACCCACCGCCATGGCGATGCCCAGAACGCCGAACACGGCGGCGTCGACCTGGTTGCTGGCCAAATGGCCATATCGACCGAACTCGGCGTATCCGATGGCGAGGGACAGCAATGTGGTGGCCGACGCCGGCAGCCAACCCCCTGTCACCGTCGCGATCAGCACGGCCGGAACGAAGAATAGAAACACCGCCCGGTCGCCCAGAGCCGGATCGAGCGCCAGCCGCAATACGCCACCGGCGGCGACGGCGAGCGAACCGACCACGAAAGGCATGACGACCGAACTGACGCTCGGCCTCTCGACCGTCGTTACGTCCATGGCCTGCCAAAGGCGTTCCATGGCCCTATCCGGTAGCAGCCTTGCCATTGGCCGCAAGGATTCGCGCGCGTAGACGGGACGCGTCGCGGCCGTCTCGAACGGCTGCGGGCCGCCTAAGGCTTGAATCTGCGCGCTTTTGGCGGCCGCTGCCTTGCCGTGGCGCAATCTGCGGCATTCTGTAGCAGGCGGCGTCGGGTCACGGAAAGCGTGTGGATATCGGCCGCCAATCCGCGGCCGGATCCCTAGTTTCCTCTCTGCCTACAGAGCGTCGCGCCGCCACGGTTGGCCTGCGACAATCTGTCTTCCGTAAGTATACTTAAGGAACGGTCCTGAATTTGCCTGCCGGCGGGCGCAGGCTACCCATGAGCCATGAATTGGGGGACGCACATGCACTTCGATCCAGCCGAGATCGAGGCCCAGCCGGAAGCCAAGGCGGCCAATACGGTCACCCTTGTCCATCTGGGGCCCGGCCTGTCGCTGGCCGGTTTCAAGGTGTGCCTGAATCGCAACGCGGAGATCTTCGGCGAAGAAGAGCCCGCCGATTTTCTCTATAAGGTCGTCACTGGCGCCGTGCGCACGATCCGCCTCCTCAGCGACGGCCGCCGCCAGATCGGCGCCTTCTACCAGCCGGGCGATGTCTTCGGACTGGAGCACAGCCGTACACATCGCTTCTCCGCCGAGGCGATCGTCCGCTCCGAGATCGCACTGGTCGCCCGCGCTCCCATCACCCGCCTGGTGGCCCACGACACCGCCGCCGCTCAGGAACTGTCGGAACTCACCCTGCGCCAACTCGATGAGATCCAGGACCACCTGCTCCTGCTCGGCCATAAGAGCGCCATCGAGCGGGTCGGCGGTTTCCTGCTGAATCTTTCCCGCCGGCGCGGTTCGACCGCCATCGAACTCACCATGCCGCGCTGCGATATCGCCGACTATCTGGGCCTCAGCCTTGAAACGGTGTCTCGCACTCTCAACCAGTTGGCGCGTGACGGCGTCATCAGCCTCACGCGGGCCCGCAGGGTCGTCCTGTGCAATCCGGTCGCCCTGGCGTCGATGTGCGCCGTTGCCGAGTTGCACAACTCAATACCTGAACCATTCCAGCTCCTTCAGCTGAATACGCGTAAGTCTTTGTAAGAATTCGTGGCGTAGCGTTTCCCTCATTTCTGACAGGAGAATAAGTTATGCTTGACGATTCCACATTCCGCCAATCCCTCGAAACCGAACTCAGCGTCGAACCTGGCCTCGATTCGACCGGCGTCCGCGTTTCGGTCAGGGATGGCGAAGCGACCGTCACCGGTCACCTCGTGACCCTCACCGGTGAGGTCGACTGGGAGTTCCAAAAGGCGCTCGTCGAACGCACCGCACGCCTTCAGTCGGACGTCATCGGCGTCGTCAACCTCATCAAGGTCCGCCGCCCGTCGATGGTCGACGCCTTGCAGGAGCGCCTGCTGGACGCCTATCGCCAGCTCGCCGACATCGAGTCCCGCCGCGACGCCATCCACGGCCGCATGGCCACCTTGTCCCAGAAGGTCAAGGTCGCGCGAGCCCGCCGCCGGAAGATGAACGCGGTCTGGTCGAAGCCCCGCGCGCCAAAGCTCGTCGATCAGTTCGCGGTCGGGTGAGAAGCCGCAATCAAAGCAGCGATTAGTCAAAGGATAAGATCATGTTCATCGGAGACCTGCTGATTGGCCTCGGAGCGGCGACGCAAGACGAGCTGGCCGCCGGCCTCGATTTGCAGCAAGCCCGGGGCGGCGCCCTGGCCGACCGCCTAATCGATCTTGGAACGGTGAAGGCCGCCGACGTCGAAGCCGCGATCGCCACGATCCCGCCTTCTCCGCGGACAGTCGCCGATACCGGATTGGCGCCGTCGCTGCTGCTCAACCTCCTGATCAAGACGATCTACGCCACCAGCGTGGAAACGCCGTCCGAGATGTGCGAGCTGCTGAAGTTGCCGCCGCGCGCCATCCTCGAGTTGCTCGACGACGCCGCCAAGCACCAGCTCATCAATGTCCTGGGGGCGATACGGGCCGATACCTCCGCCGAACGGCGCTATGCCCTCACCTCCGCGGGGATGGAGTGGGCGCATTCGGCCATGCGGCAATGCGAATACGTCGGGCCGGCCCCCGTGCCGCTGGCCGCCTACCGGGAGCAAATCTGCCGGCAGCGCATCACCAACGAGACGATCGACCAAGATGCCATCGACCAGCACTTTGACGGCCTGATCGTCTCCGACGATCTGGTCTCCAAGATAGGACCGGCGATCAACTCCGGTCGGTCGATCCTGTTCTATGGCCCCCCCGGTAACGGCAAGACCAGCGTGGCGGAGCGGATCGGGTCCCTCTTCAAGAATGTCATCTACATTCCGTACGCCTTCGAGGTCGACGGCCAAATCGTCAAGGTCTTCGATCCGGGAATTCACAAGTCGATCCGCGGCTTATCGGGAGAGACCAACAATCGTCCGACCTTGCACCGCGAGGACTTCGACGAGCGCTGGGAAGCCTGCTGGCGCCCGATCATCTTCACCGGTGGTGAATTGACACTGGAGATGCTCGACCTCGGCTACAATGAACAGTCGAAATTCTACGAGGCGCCGCTGCACATCAAGGCGCTTGGCGGGGTCTTCCTGATCGACGATTTCGGCCGCCAGCTGGTCAAGCCCGACATCCTGCTCAATCGCTGGATCGTGCCGCTGGAAAGTCGCGTCGACTACATGAAACTGCATTCGGGAAAGAGCTTCGACCTGCCGTTCGACGAACTGGTGATATTCTCGACGAACATGTCGCCGGATGACCTGATGGACCCGGCTTTCCTTCGCCGCATCCCCTACAAGATCGAAATCGCCGCGCCATCGGTGGACGAATTCCATCGTATCTTCCACCTGACCGCCGAGAAGGCCGGCGTGACGGCCCCGGACGATGTCGTCAATGAGGTGGTCGCCTGGCTCGGCGAGTGCGCCGGCGGCACGCTGGCCGCCTATCAGCCGAAATTCATCATCGAACAGGTCCTGGCGGCCAGCCGCTTCGCCAAGGCGCCGCCGCAGTTCCAGCCTCGCTTTCTGTCCATGGCGCTCAGCAACCTGCAGACGCGGCGGGATCCGCCTGCGGTCAATGACATTGCCCGCATTCCCCGGGCGAAGCCGCACCGGGCCGGCGGCGACCACGGCCAGTACGCCGAGCGTTCGGCGGCTTAAGAGGCGTTATTCCCTTCTCCCCTCGCGGGAGAAGGTGGGCCGCGAAAGCGGCTCGGATGAGGAGTGTCGCCGGCGTCTTAGGGCTGTCGTGAGGCCCGCAGACCAGCAGCCCTCGGCCCTCGCCTCATCCGGCGGTGTTCCCCCCCGCCACCTTCTCCCGCCAGAAGGAGAAGGACGCCGGACGGCTCACGCCGTCTCTTCGTCCAGGCCGAACTGCGCGAAGACCTCGGCGTTGTCGGCTCCAATCTCGGGCGGATCGCGGCGGATGACGGCCGGCGTCCTGGAAAACCGCAGGCCGGGCTTGAGCGCCCGATAGGTCCCTTGGCCGACCAGCTGGCGCTCCTCGATGAGCGTCTCCTTGAGCTGAGGGTCGGTGAGCATGTCGCGGGCGGCGTGCGCGACCATGAGCGGGATCGAGTGAAGGGGCCCAAGCTCCATCCACTCGGCGGTCGTCTTGGCCGCCGCCGCCTCGGCCATCATCTCGTTGTAGACCGCCACCTTGCCCTTCGAGCCCTCGGCTCCGACGAACCGCTCGCTCTCATAAGCGCCCGGCAGGCCGCCAAGGGCCATGAACCTGGCCGCCTGCTCGCGGTTGGCTGGCTGCACCATCAGCCAGCCGTCCCGGGTCCTGAAAGGCTGGCGGTAGGGGGTGATGGTGGTGGTGTGGCCGAATGCCCCGGTCGGCGGCACATAGGTCTCGCCATAGAGGTGTTCGGTCATCAGATAGCCGGCGAAGCATTCCAGCATCGGCACGGCGACGTACTGGCCCTCGCCGGTGCGCTCCTTGTGGCGAAGCGCCGCCAGGCAGGCGATGGCCGCGAAAAGGCCGCAGGTCTTGTCGGCGATGATCGAGGGCACCGGTTTGAGCGGCGCGGCCGGGTCGACGAGCGCGGCCAGGCCGAAAGCCCCGCTGGCCGCCTGGATCAAATCGTCGAACGCCTGGCGTCCCGCATAGGGTCCCTCGGGGGCATAACCCATGGCCTCGACGTAGACGATGTCGCTCTTGAGGACGTTCACGGCGGCATAGGAGAACCCGAGCCGCTCGATCGCCTCGGGTCGCATGTTGTGGATGAAGATATCGGCCTTCTTCACCAGCTTGCGCAGGGCTCGCCGCCCCGGCTCGTTCTTGAGGTCGAGGGCCACCGAGCGCTTGTTGCGATTCAGGGAGACGTAGAGGGGCCCCATGGTTCGAGAATTGGGCGCCTTACCCGAATGGCGCTGGCGGTCGCCGCCCGGCTCCTCGATCTTGATCACGTCGGCCCCCAGATCGCCCAGGGTCTGGGTAGCGTAGGGCCCGAGCACGAACTGGGTGAGATCGACCACGGTGACGCCGGCGAGGGCACCCTGGCTGGCGCTGGTCATGGAAACACCTCCGACTGTGGCCCCAGTCATGCGACAGGGGGTGCGATCATGGCAATGGCCCTTTGACTTGCGTCGCCGCGCGGGGTTTGAGTTTGCGGCGATGGAGAACCCCATGACCGACCATCTCATCGAGACCTTCGAAGGCGGTATCGCCACCCTGACCATGAACCGGCCGGAAGCGCGCAATGCGCTCAACAGCGAGATGCAGGCGGCCCTCGCCGAGGCCGTGCCGCGCCTGGCCGCCGATCCCAAGGTGCGGGTGATCGTCCTGACCGGGGCCGGCCAGGCCTTCTGCGCAGGCGGCGACGTCAAGGGATTCGCCGCTCGCGCCGCCTCGGCCGAGAGCGAGGCGGCGCCGCGCTTCGACATGGAGGCGCGGGTGCACGGACTGCGCCAGGCCATGGAGGTCAGCCGCTGGCTGCATGAGGCGCCCAAGCCGACCCTGGCGGTGATCCCCGGGGCGGCGGCGGGAGCGGGCCTCTCCCTGGCTCTGGCCTGCGATATCCGCATCGCCGCCGAGGACGCCAAGCTGACTACCGCCTTTTCAAAGGTCGGGCTGGCCGGCGACTACGGCGGCTCCTATTTCCTCACCCAGCTCGTCGGCCAGGCCAAGGCGCGAGAACTCTATTTCACCGCCGACGTGATTCTGGGCCGCGAGGCCGCCCAACTCGGTATCGTCAACGAGGCCGTCCCGGCCGGCGAGCTGCCCGCCGCCGCCGCGCGCTGGGCCAGCAAGCTGGCCGGCCTGCCGACGCTCGCCATCGGCTACATGAAGCGCAACCTCAACGCGGCCTGCAACGCCACCCTCTCCGAGGTGTTCGACCTCGAGGCCATCCACATGGTCCGCACCTTCATGACCGACGACCACAAGGCCGCCTCCACCGCCTTCGTGGAGAAGCGGGCGCCGGTGTTCCACGGGCGGTAGGGGTCGCCCTGTCGGCGGGCCATGGACAAACGGCTCGCGGCTTGATCAACAGCGTCTCGCCGCCCTGATCGTCATTCTGGAAGCTTCATGCGCCTTGCCCTGTTCGCCGCCCTCTTCACCCTGACCGTGCCCGCCCTCGCCGCCGCCCAAGCGCCGCCCGCCGATCCTTATATCTGGCTGGAGGACGTCTCCTCGCCCCGGGCGATGGCCTGGGTGGAGGCCCACAACGCCGTCACGACCAGGAAGCTGGCGGCCGATCCTCGCTACAGGACTTTCTATGACGAGGCCCTGGCCATCGCCGGAGCCAAGGACCGCATCCCGGCCCCCAGCTTCACCCACGGGGCGATCTACAATTTCTGGCAGGATCCCGATCACCTGCGCGGCCTGTGGCGCAAGACCACGCTGGCCGACTACCGCACGCCCGCCCCGCGATGGACCACGGTCCTCGACATCGACGCCCTCGGCAAGGCCGAGGGCAAGAGCTGGGTGATGAAGGGGATTGAATGCCTTCGCCCGATTGAGCGCCTGTGCCTCGTCTCGCTATCCGACGGCGGCGAGGATGCGGTCGAGGTGCGCGAGTTCGATCTCGATGCGGGGGGCTTCGTCGCCGCCGGCTTCCACTTGCCCCGCGGCAAGCACCGGGTGGCGTGGCAAGACGCCAATCATCTCCTCGTCGCCAGCGAGTGGACGCCGGGCGACCTCACCCCATCGGGCTATCCCTACATCGTCAAGCGCCTGACCCGTGGCCAGCCGCTGTCGGCGGCGGTGGAAATCTATCGCGGGGCCAAGAGCGATGGCGGCTACGGCGTCGCCCCGGAAGTTCTCATCGACGGCCAGGGCCGCCGCCTCGTCGTCATTGAGCGCCCCCTCGACACCTTCCGCCAGGAGACCTGGGTCGTCACCCCGCGCGGAGTCGAGCGCCTCGCCATCCCCGCCAAGGCCAGCGTCGCCGAACTGGTCGACGGGCGGGTGATCATCCAGCTCGACGAGCCCTGGACGGCCGGCGGGGCCAGCTTCGACGGCGGATCCCTGGTCGAGGTCGACCTGGCCGCCGCCACGGCCGATCCGGCCCATCTACATCCCAGGCTCGTCTGGGCCCCCGGGCCGAGGGAGTCCCTCGGCGAGGTCGCCTCCACCCGCGACAAGCTCCTCGTCTCGACCCTGGATAATGTCCGCGGCCGGGCCTGGGTGTTCACCCCTACCGCGGACGGCGGCTGGACCAGGGCGCGCCTCGACCTGCCCGACAACCTCACCGTCGGCTTCGCCGCCGCCGACAGGAACTCCAACCTCGCCTTCGTCAGCGCCAGCGGTTTCACCACTCCCAACGGCTTGTGGCTCGCCGACGCGGCGGCCGGCTCGCTTGCCGAAGTCAAGACCCTGCCGGCCAAGTTCGACGCCTCCGCCGACGTCGTCGAGCAGTTCGAGGCGCCCTCCAGCGACGGAACCAAGATCCCCTACTTCGTCGTCCACCGCCGCGACATCCGCTACGATGGCTCGACGCCCACCCTGATGACCGCCTACGGTGGATTCCAGGTCTCCAACACCCCCTACTATTCCGGCGTCAACGGCAAGCTGTGGCTGGAGCGTGGCGGCACCTTCGTGCTCGCCAACATCCGCGGCGGCGGCGAGTTCGGCCCGGCCTGGCACGAGGCGGGCCTCGGCGTGAAACGGCAGATCATCTATGACGACTTCGCCGCGGTGGCTAAGGACGTTATCCACCGCAGGATCACCAGCCCGCGACGTCTCGGCATTGAGGGTGGTTCCAACGGCGGCCTCCTCATGGGCGTAGAGTTCATCCAGCATCCCGACCTCTGGAACGCGGTGGTCATCCAGGTGCCGCTGCTGGACATGATCCGCGTCTCCAAGATCGCCGCGGGAGCTTCCTGGGAGGGTGAATATGGCGACGTCAACGCCGATCCGGCGGTCATGGCCTTTTGGCTGAAAACTTCGCCCTATCAGAACCTTAAGGCCGGCGCGAAGTATCCCGAGCCGTTCATCTTCACCACTACCAAGGATGACAGGGTCGGGCCCCAGCACGCCCGCAAGTTCGCCGCTCGCATGGAGGAGATGGGCCTGCCGTTCTACTATTACGAGAACACCGAGGGCGGCCATGGGGCCGGGGCCGATCTCAAGCAGGCCGCCCACACCACGGCGCTCACCATGACCTACCTGGCCGAAAAGCTAATGAACTGAGGCGGTTCGGCCGGAGCGGCTGAATCGTCCGGGGGAGGGGGGGCGGCGTCGGCGGCCGGCGCCTCGTCGGGCGCGGCGGCGTCGTCGGGTGGCGGGCCCTCGTCCTCAGGCGCGGCCGTGTCGTCCGCGGACTCGGCGAAGAAGCCCGTGATCACGTTGAGGATGTCGCCACTGTCGAGATCGACGAGGACAAGGTCCTCGCCGTAGCGCACCCACTGGGCGTCGACCGGCGGGGGGGCCACGCCGTAGTCGTCGTAGTCGTCGATAAAGTATTCTGGGATAAGGAAAATTCGCGGAAACCGGTCGTGGCGGTGGAAGCGGTGATAGGGGTGGCCGCGCGGCCAGTGGTAGCGGGGCGCCCAGATCGGGGCGTACCGCCGGCCATGGTAGAGATAGGTCGGACCGCCCGCCTTGCGACGCGGCCGCGAGCCGAGCGCGGCGGCGGACGAGGCCCCGACATAGTGGCGACTGTAGCCGTTCTCGCCGCGATGGATCACCAGCGACTGGGTCGGAGCATCGACGGGGTTTCTGGGGGCATGAGAGGGGAGGCGTAGGGGCGCCTCGGGGGTTTCCGAGGGGCGCGTGGGGGTAAAGACGTGGGGCGCCAGGGGGCGGAGAAGGGGTCTTGGCGGAGCGGCCGCTCGCGGAGGCGGCGGCGGAGGGGGCGGGGGCGGGCAAACGGCGTGCGGCGGGCAGGCGGCGTTCGCCGATCCGGCGAGGCCGGCGACCAACAAGGCGAGACTCAGAACCGCTCGAGGCCTCATGTTCAATCCCCGACTGCGCCGCCTTACTCTTGCGGCAGGAGCCCTCGTGCGTAAAGTGAACCTCAGTTCAAACGGATGTTCAAGGAGCTTGACGCCGATGGCCGACTTTGGCGGGGCAGACGTGACCACCTTCCGCGGCGAGGCGCGAGACTTCCTGGCCGCACATTACCCGGCCGAGCTGAAATCGGCCAAGCCGGCCAGCGATCCCGAGGCGGTGTGGGGCGGCCGCGCCTTCGCCGGCAGCGACGATCCCCAGATCCGCTGGATGCGGGCCCTCGCCTCGCGCGGCTGGACGGCGCCGACTTGGCCCAAGGCCTACGGCGGCGGCGGTCTCTCGCGCGACGAGGCCAAGGCGCTGGAGAAGGAGATCGCTGCCGGCGGCTATCGCCCGCCGCTGCTCTCCTTCGGCCTGTGGATGCTGGGGCCCGTGCTGCTGGAATACGCCAACGAGACCCAGAAGCAGGAGCACCTTCCCAAGATCGTGAACGGCGAGATCCGCTGGTGCCAGGGCTATAGCGAGCCGGGGGCAGGCTCCGACCTCGCCTCCCTGCAGACCCGATGCGAGGACAAGTCCGATCACTGGCTGATCAACGGCCAGAAGATCTGGACCTCCTACGCCAACCGGGCCGACTGGTGCTTCTGCCTGGTACGCACCGACACCACCCGCAAGCACGAGGGGGTGAGCTTCATCCTGATCGACATGGCCTCGCCGGGCGTCGAGACGCGGCCGATCAAGCTGATCAGCGGCGATTCCCCGTTCTGCGAGACCTTCTTCACCGACGTGAAGGTTCCCAAGGGCAATCTGGTCGGCCAGCTCAACGGCGGCTGGGAGATCGCCAAGCGCCTGCTCCAGTACGAACGCCAGAACATCTCCGGCGGCTTCGTGGGCGGCGGCGGAGCGGCCGGCGGGGCGGCCGGCGACGTCGTCGACATCGCCAAGCGGGAGATCGGCGTGGACGCCGCGGGCCGGCTCGCCGACGCCGACCTGCGCGGCCGGATCACCAGGAGCCGGATGGATTCCCAGGCCTTCTTCCTCACCCTCTCCCGCATCGCCGCGGAGTCGCGGGCGAGCAACGGGCCGAGCGCGGCGACCTCGATCATCAAATACGCCGCCGCGAGCTTGGCCCAGGAGCGCTCGGAACTCATCCTCGAGGCCCTGGGGGCCAAGGGGCTGGGCTGGGACGGCGGTGAATTCACCCCCGGCGAACGTCAGGCGACCCGCGGCTGGCTGCGCTCCAAGGGCAATTCGATCGAGGGCGGCACCTCGGAGGTCAATCTCAACGTCGTGGCCAAGCGGGTGCTGGGCCTTCCCGATCCGATCAAGGCGAGCTGACATGGACGAGACCCCCGAACTGGCCGAATTCCGCGCCGAGGCCAAGGTCTGGCTGGAAGAGAATTTCCCCGCGTCCCTGCGCGCCGACCCCGAGGCGGTGGGCGAGCTCCTGGCCGGGCCCGAGAAGCCCAGCGCCGACGCGGTGCTGTGGCGCCAGAGGATGGGCGCCAAGGGCTGGGGCGCGCCGACCTGGCCGGCGGCCTACGGCGGCGGCGGGCTCTCGAGCGCCCAGGCCAAGGTCCTGGCCGAGGAGATGGCCGCCATCGGGGCGACCAATCCCATCGTCGGCATGGGAACGAGCATGTTCGGCCCCACCTTGCTTGAATACGGCACCGAGGATCAGAAGCAGCGCCACATCCCGCCCATCGTGCGCGGCGAACTGCGCTGGTGCCAGGGCTACAGCGAGCCCGGCGCCGGTTCCGATCTGGCGGCCCTGACCACCAAGTGCGAGGACGCCGGCGACCACTGGAAAATCAACGGCCAGAAGATCTGGACCTCGGGCGCCCACTATGCCGACTGGTGTTTCTGCCTTGTACGGACGGATACCTCCCGCAAGCACGAGGGAATCTCCTTTGTACTGATCAATATGCATCAGCCCGGCGTGGAGACGCGGCCGATCAAGCTCATCGCCGGCTCCTCGCCGTTCTGCGAGACGTTCTTCACCGACGCCCGGGTGGAAAAGAACGACATGGTCGGGCCGCTCAACGGCGGCTGGTCGATCGGCAAGCGCCTCCTCCAGCACGAGCGCTCGGGCCAGGGCGGCGGGCGGATGATGGGCGGCGGCCCCGGCCTTCCCAGGCTGAGGGATGCCTATTTCGAGGATGACGAGGGCCCCGGGGCCGAGGATCTGCGCGCCCGCATCGTCGGCCAGATGGTCGACACCCGCGCCCACGCCCTGACCCTGAATCGGGCCGCCGCCGACGCGCGCGGCAACCTCAATCCCTCGGCCACCACCTCGGTGATGAAGAATTCCGGCACCCGCATCGGCCAGGAAAAGGCCGAACTGACGCTGGAGATCATGGGTGCGAAGGGACTCGGCTGGGAAGGCGAGGGCTTCACCGACGAGGAGAAGGTCGCGGTGCGCGCCTGGCTGGCCGGCAAGGCGACGACGATCTTCGGCGGCTCGGCCGAGATCCAGAACAACATTATCTCCAAGCGCATCCTGGGTCTCCCCGACTCGACGCGCTCCACCTGATTATTGAGGACAAGTAAGAAACACCGATGGCCGTACTGACCGAAGAACAGAGCCTGTTGCGCGACGCCGCCCGCACCTGGACGCAGGAAAAATCCCCCGTCGCCGCCTTCCGCAAGATGCGCGATGGCGCCGCGCCGCTCGGCTACGATCCGGCCGCCTTCGCCGAGATGGCCCAGATGGGCTGGACCGGAGTGATCATCCCCGAGGAATACGGCGGCTCCGACTTCGGCTACCTCAGCCTTGGTCTCATCCTTGAGGAAACCGGCCGCACCCTCACCGCCTCGCCGATTCTCGCCACAGCGCTGGCCGGCGCCAGCGCCATCATCCTGGCCGGCAGCGAGACGCAGAAGCAGGCGTTCCTGCCCAGGATCGCCGCAGGCGAACTCATCTCCACCCTGGCCGTCGACGAGGGCCCGCACCACGCGCCCAGCAAGGTGACGTTCGCCGCGCGCAAGGCCGGCGACGGCTGGGTCTTGGACGGCCAGAAAGTCTTCGTCCTCGAAGGCATGGCCGCCGGCCTCTTCATCGTCTCGGCCCGCACGTCGGGCGAGGGCGCCGAGGGCATCACCCTCTTCCTGGTTCCCGCCGACGCCAAGGGCGTGACCCGCGCGGGCCTCAAGCTCGCCGACAGCCGCGGGGCCGCCAACCTCGCCTTCGCGGGCGTCGAGGTCGGGGCCGACGCGGTGCTGGGCGAAGTGGGCAAGGGCCACGACCTGCTGGAAAAGGTCCTCGACCGGGCTCGCGCCGGCGTGGCCGCAGAGATGCTCGGCTCGGCCGTGCAGGCCTTCGAGACGACCCTCGACTACCTCAAGACCCGAGTTCAATTCGGCCAGGTGATCGGCTCGTTCCAGGCCCTGCAGCACCGGGCGGCCAAGATGTTCACCGACCTCGAGCTCGCCCGCTCTTGCGTTGAGGCGGCCCTCACCGCCATCGACAACGACGCCCCCGACGCCCCCGAGCTGGTGTCCCTGGCCAAGGCCAAGATGGGCGACACCCTGCACCTCGTCTCCAACGAAATGGTCCAGATGCACGGCGGGATCGGCATGACCGACGCCCACGATGCCGGCCTCTATCTGAAGCGCGCTCGCGCCCAGGAAGCCACCTTCGGCGGCCAGGCCTACCATCGCGACCGCTACGCCAGACTGCAGGGGTATTGAGCTTGAACTTTTTGACGTGACCCGCCTGCTGGTCTTCGAGCCCTCGTTCGCCGGGATCGAGGCGGCGCTGGCGCGGTGGGCCGGGGCGCTGGAGCCTGTGCTCGTGGGCCGGGACGGGGAGATCAGGCACGGCAGGAACAGCCTCACCCGCGAGGACGCCGCCCCAGAGGTCGCCTGGTTCAGCGGCGAACTCTATCAGCAGCCGGCGATGAGCCCGTTCATCGCCGCGACCCTCGCCTCGCCGGACCTCAAGTGGTTCCAGAGTTCCGCCGCCGGCTTCGACCACCCCATATTCGCCCGCATCGCCGCCAAGGGCGCGCGGCTCACCACCAGCCACGGCCAGGCGGTGGGCATGGCCGACTTCGTGCTCTCCGGCGTGCTCGACCATTTCCAGCGCGGCCCCGAGCGCCGCGCCGCCCAGGCCCGCGGCGAATGGAGGGGCTATCCGTTCCGTGAGGTCAACGCCTCGACGTGGCTGATCATCGGTTTCGGGGCCGTCGGCCAGGGCGTCGCCACCCGCGCCCGCGGTTTCGGTGCGCGGATCATCGGCGTGCGCCGCCACCAGGGCGCCGATCCGGCCGCCGATTTCATCGTCCCACCCGAGGCCGTACTCGAGCACCTGCCCGGCGCCGACGTTGTGGTCCTCTGCGCGCCGCTGAGCGCCGCCACCTATCATATCGCCAACGCCGCCTTCTTCGCGGCCATGAAGGCTGGTTCGGTGCTGGCCAACGTCGGCCGCGGGAATCTCATCGACGAAGCGGCCCTGTTGGCGGCCCTCGGTCGCGGCGCCCCGGCCCATGCGGTGCTCGATGTCTTCGAAACCGAGCCCCTGCCGCCCGACAGCCCGTTCTGGGCCCACCCGGCCGTCAGTCTCTCGCCCCACGCCTCAGGGATCACCGGGGCCCAGGACGGCCGCAACCGCGACCTCTTCCTCGACAACCTAGCCCGCTACCTCGACGGCCGGCCGTTGCTGAATGAGGTAGACCCGAAGGACTTGGAGGCTGGGTAACCCTTTCCACTCGCCATAGCGAAAGCCAGGGTCCAGGTTTTTGGGAAATTGACAAAACCGCTGACGCGGCGCGATGTTGCCAAAGAGTTCCGCTGCGGCAAGGAGGGTTGGCGATGCGGACGGTGTTGATCGGTGCCTGCCTAGCGATGCTGGCGGCCGGCGGGGCGCGGGCGTCGGTGACGGTCTTCGGCGACGCGGCGGCGACCGAGTGTTCAAAGGCGGCCATCGACGGCAAGGCCGACGCGGTCTCGGAAAACTACTGCACCACGGCGCTCAACTTCGACACGCTCAACGCCGAGGATCGCGCCGGCACCTTCGTCAACCGCGGGGTCATGAAGCTGCGCCGGGCCGAGTACGAGAGCGCCCACGTCGATTTCGACGCCGCTCTCAAGCTCGTCCCGGCCATGGGCGAGGCGTGGGTCAACCGCGGGGCGATGTTCGTCGGCGAGAAGAAGTACAAGCCAGCCCTCGACGATCTCAACAGGGGGATCGGCCTGGGGGTCACCGAGCCGGAGAAGGCCTATTTCAATCGCGCTCTGGCCGACGAGGGCCTCGACGACGAGAAGGCCGCCTACTTCGACTACACCAAGGCCCTGGAAATCAAGCCAGACTGGCTCCTGCCCCAGAAGGAGCTCCTCCGCTTCACCGTCACGCACCGTTAAGGCGCGCCTAGGCGCGCACCTCCGTCGGGTCCATAAGGAGCGCCCGAGGCCCTGTCCGCGGGCGACGAGCGCCCTGCGCTAAATGCCATTGACAAGGACCACGCCCATGACCACCAAGATCCTCGGCGGTGTCTACTCGGTCGCCTACGTCCTTAACGCCCCGGTCACCACCCTCAGCATCACTGCCAGTGGCTACCTCGGCGCCGGCCTCACCACCGCGGGAACCGGAGCCTACACGGTCGTCAACGCTGGCGGCGTCTATCGCGCTGACTATGGCGTCAACCTGATGGGCGGAGGAAGCCTCGCCAATACCGGCACGATCGCCGCCGGCCCGGCGGGAATCGCCGTCTTTCTCCAGTACGGCGGCGCGGTTACCAATGGCGTCGGGGCCCCAGGCGCTGTCATCGCCGGCGACTACGGCGTGGTGATGGCCGGCCTGGCGGGCGCGGTGGCCAACAGCGCCACCATCGCCGCCACCTCCATGGGCGTCTTCTTCGAGGGCGTCGCCGGCACGGCGACCAACCAGGGCCTCATCCGCGCCATCGCCGACGCTGGCATGGGGATCTATCTGCAAGGTGGCGGCGCGGTGACCAACGGCGCCGTCACCAACACCGGCGCCGTGATCGACGCCCACTACGGCATCAAGGTGACCGGCGCGGCGGTGACGGTCAGCAACTTCGCCACCATCGACGGTCGATCCACGACCCTCGCGGCCGGCTTCGCCGTGGACTTGAACGCCGGCGGGAGCGTGGTCAACGGCGCCGCGACGGACACCACCGCCCTCATCGATGGGCCGACCGGTATCCAGATCGCCGGCGCGGCGGCGAGCGTCACCAATTTCGGAACCATCCGTGGCCACGCAACCACCCTGGAGGTCACCTACGGCACGATCACCGTGGCCAAGACCTATGCCGTGGCTCTGTCCGCTGGTGGGGTGGTGGTCAACGGCAGCGCTCAGGTGACCACCGCCCGCATCGAGGGGCCGGAAGGCGTGGTGATCGCCGGCGCCGCCGGCACAGTGACCAACTTCGGCACGATCGTCTCTGACCTGAGCCCGTGGGCGGTCGAGTTGAAGGATACCGGGACGGTCATCAACGGCGCCAATGCGGACACCTCGGCCCGTCTCCAGGGGGGCGCGCTCATCGACCTTGGGGGAACCGCGATCAATTTCGGGACGATCACCGCCGGCGTGGTCTTCGAGGGCGCCGGGACCCTCACCAACGGCAGCGACACCGACACCAAGGCCCTGGTCCAGGGTCGCTTCGGGGTCACCGGAGAGCATGCGGCGGCCTCCGTCCACAACTTCGGCACGATCAGCGGCGGCTTCAATCAGCAGCTCCTCGACGAGGGCGTCCTCCTCGCGTTCGGCGGCTCGGTCGCCAACGGCGACGCCTCCGACACCGCCGCCCTGATCGAGGGAGCCTCGGGCGTTCTCATCGACAACGCGTTCGGCACGGTGACCAATTTCGGCACCATCACCGACTCCGCCTTGGGTCACGGCCGGGGTGTCTATCTGGCCGACTTCGGCGGCGCGATCACCAACGGCTCGGCCGGCGACACCACGGCCTTGATCCGCGGCCATGTCGCCGGCGCCGAGGTCCAGGGCGGCGTCGGCACGATCACCAACTTCGCCACCATCCGCGGCGGCGTCACGTCTGGTGTCGGCGCCACCCTGGCCGGCGGCGGCCGTATCGTGAATGGATCGAATACCGACCGGACGGCCCTGATCACCGGCTTCCACGGCGTCGCCGTGGCCGGCGCCAGCGCCGTGATCAACAACGGGACCATCGCCGGCAACGCCGCCTCGGGCAGCTTCGGCCTCGTCCTGGGCGACGGCGCCACGGCCGCGACGGCCAGCAATGGCTCGGCGACCAACGCGGCCGCCCTGATCACCGGCAATGACGGGATTGCGCTCTACGCCTTCGCCACCTTGACCAACTTCGGCAC
>DASXIE010000239.1:0-3466 GCA_036498165.1 Caulobacteraceae bacterium | reverse complement strand
AATGTAAATCGTCCGGAGGCGGCGGGGGTTTCTCAGCTCCTCCTTCCCCTTGATGGGGAAGGTGGCGCGAAGCGCCGGATGGGGTGGGGCGGCGTCCCCCACCCGTCCCGCTTCGCGGTCCACCCTCCCCAGGAGGGGAGGGAGGGGGTCTGCGAGGAGGCGCTTGAGGTTGAGGTGCTCCTCGATCCAGCCGTCGCCGAGCCAGGCGATCCAGTCGGGATCGAGGCCCAGCACGCGGCACAGGGTCACGGCGGTCTGGTGGGGAGACCAGTCGGGGGCGTCGGCATGGGCGGAAAGGAGCGCTTCGAAGTCTTCGAGGCGGTTGCGGAAGCCGGTATCGCTTTCGGTCTCGACGGGCTCGCGGCGCTCGCGTTCCTCCAGCCCCTCGGCGGACTCGCTCGGCGCGGTGGCGGAGGCGCGCGGCCGCACGGCCTTGGGGGCCGGAAAGACGCCCCTCTTGAGATCCATCAGCAGGCGGTGGGTCTCCATTTCGAGCCGGATGCCCAGGCGAACGGCTTTCGAGATGGCGAGGTAGGCCTCGACGGCGGCGTCTCCGGCGAACTCCAGCATCCGCGCCAGCGCCATGCAGAAGCCGATCATCACGTCGAGCAGCCGCAACCGCCGCTCGGCGCGCGCAACGGCGGCGGCGATCTCCTCGGGGGTCGGCGGGGTGTGAGTGGGCGCGAACATCGACGCACATTGTTGCGCATTGCAATCCAGGCGTCAAGCGCAAAATGTAATTTATTTTCGAGGTGCGCGTGTCGAACCCAACCCAATCTTCCGTCATCACCAGGCGTAGGTCCCGGGGACCCATGATCGCGATCTGCGGGTGAACGCGCGCGAGCGCGTCCAGGCAATAAGCAACCGGACCATCCGCCGGCGCGCGGCCGCGCAGGCGCGGCCCATCTCCTTCAGCGTTCATGGGTCGGCGGGACTGACGCCCGCCGATGACGGTAAAGAAAAGGGGTGGGGCGGCGTCCCTCCTCCCGGCCTTCGGCCGTACTCATTCGCGCCCACACCTCTGGCTCCGCTTGCAGCCCCCCTGCTTCCGAGGCATGGGCAGGCTCTCGCAGGGGTGGGAAAAATGAGAGTGAGTCGGAATTCGGGTGTCGCGGCCGCGACGCGAACCCTGGTCTTCGCCCTGTCGGCCCTCGTGGCCGCCGGCGCCGCCGCAGCACAGGACGGCGGAGCGCCCAACGCCCTGATCATCGGCGCCCTCAGGCCCACCGCCGCCCCGGTCTTCTCGCCGGCCGCCGCGCCCGATCAGGACCTGGTCAACGTCGCGGTCACCTACGCCTTCACCGGCGTCCTGCGCGATGAGGTGAAGGCGGGCGGCAGGCTTCACTTCGGCCCCGGCCCCAAGCCCCTGGCGGCCGGCACGCCGGTCTTCGGCATGCCGACCAACCTGCCCAGCGGGCTGGCGCCGAACCCGAACCTGACGTGGTGCGCGGTGAGCCCGCCCGAGAAGCCGCAGGGGCCGCAGAACGTGACCTGCTTTCCGCGGCTGCGGATTCTGCTCACCCACGCGACCGAGGTCGCGTTCATACCCCTGGGCCCCGACCTGTTTCCGGCCAGGTTCGCCATTCTCCGCGACCACGACCTCGCCAAACCCGAGCCCGACATCGAGGCGAGGCCCATCGATCTGGCGCCGCCCCTGAAGGTCTCGGTTCAGTTCGCCGGCTGGGACAACAACCTCGCCAACCTGCGCGTGATCGTGCGCCAGCCGGCCTACACCTCGCCCTTCACCCTGGTCGGGAACAACTACGTCGTCCTGGCCAACCAGGTCGTCGGCCGGCTGCACCTGCCTCGAGATGCGTCCGGGGCCGCGCACCTGCCCCTGTTCGGCGGCGAAATCCTCATCCGTCCGGGCCCGGACGGAAAGTCCGCCGTCGCCGAGCTGGCCCGGCCGTTCGGACGATAGAGCGCCACCCCCTCCGTCGCGGCTTCGCCGCGCCACCTCCCCCATCGAGGGGGAGGAGGATTGGGGTGTTCGGGGAGGTGGATCGCGCTTTAGCGCTTCGTCAACAGATCAGGCCAGCCAGACCATCATTCGGGTCATCGCCTCTTCGCCGCGGGCGATGGAGAAGCGCGGCTCAGTTTCGCCGGTGTAGAGGAAGTCCGATTTGGCCAGCACCCGGCCTGAGGCGGCGTTGTCGGCGAAGTGGCCGGAGGCGAGGTAGCGCTTTCCCCAGCCCTCGCGCGCCCAGGCGAGCGCCGTCGCCGCCGCCTCGGTCATGTAGCCCTCGCCCCAGAACGGCCGGCCGAGCCAGTAGCCGAGCTCGATCGCCCCGGCGCTGTTGGGATGGAAGCCGATCACCCCCATGAAGGCCCCGTCGCGGCGCTCGATGGCCAGCGCCTGCTCGCAGGTCGGATCGGCCTCCGCCATGCGGGCGATGAACCCCTCGGCCATCTCGCGGCCGAAGGGATGGGGGATCGAGGTGGTCATCCGCGAGACGCCGGGGTCGCCGGCCAGCGGGGTGATCGGGGCCGCGTCGGCCGCTCTGAGGGGACGAAGGACGAGGCGGTCGGCCTCGAGCCGTTCGGGGGGTGTGGACATCCTTCCTGCCTTTTTTGGCCGAGAGCGCTCCCGTCCCCCGGACGCCCGCTCTCGTTATGGCCGGTCCGGATCGCTTTTTAGCGGCGATCCGAAGGCAGGATCGCCTATTTCGTGTCGGCGGCCGGTTCGACCCCGACGAAGGTGCGGTCGTCGCGCTTGGTGACGAACTTCACCGCCCCGGCCTTCTTGGCGAACAGGGTGTGGTCCTTGCCCATGCCGACATTGTCGCCCGGCCAGAACTTGGTGCCGCGCTGGCGCACCAGGATGTTGCCCGGGATCACCGCTTCGCCGCCGTACTTCTTCACGCCGAGGCGCTGGCCGGCGGAATCGCGGCCGTTGCGCGAGGAGCCGCCTGATTTCTTGTGAGCCATGGGTCGGTCTCCTTACTTCTTCTTGCCCTTGGGCGCCGGCTTGGCCTTCTTGGCCGGCGCGGCCTTGGCGGCCGTCTTGGCCGCGGGCTTCGCGGCGGCCTTGGCGGCTGGCTTGGCCTTGGGCGCGTCCTTCTTGGCCGGGGCCGGCTTGGCCGCCTTGGCCTTGGGGGCCGGCTTGGCCTTCTTGGCCGGGGCGGCCTTGGCCTTGCCGGCGGACTTCCTGGCCGGAGCGGGGATCAGATCGGCCTCGAAGGCGGCGCGGGCGTCGGCCTCGGCGGCGGCGGCGTCGACCACCCGGGCGAGGTTGCGGGCCCGCAGGCGCAGCTCGGCGCGCGGGGTGAGATCGACCTCGCCGGTCCACGCCTCGCTCTTGCCGTCGCCGTCGATGCCGGTGACCCGGACCACGGTCTCGATCTGGCGATGGCCGCGGGTGCGGCGATAGCCCTGGCGGCGGATCTTCTTGAAGACCTTGATCTTGTCGCCCTTGCGGGTCTCGATGAGGGTGGCCGAAACGCTGGCGCCGTCGATCAGCGGCGCG
>DASXIE010000238.1:0-2737 GCA_036498165.1 Caulobacteraceae bacterium | reverse complement strand
AGGTGTTGAAGTAGAAGTTCATCGATGCCGAGAGGCCGGCGGCCATGGAGGTCGCCAGGCCCGAAAGCAGGAGAAAGAGGAACGAGCGGTTGTTCCACGTGGCCAGCATCTCGCGGCCCATTTCGGGGAGGCTCTTGCGCTCGACGGGCGCCTTCCTGAGCCAGGGGATGCGGTCGTGGGTGCCGGCGGCCGAGGCGAGGATCGCGGCCAGCATGATCGCCGCCGCCATCAGGCCGTAGCGCGAGTAGCCGACCGGATTGGTCTGGCCGATGGCGTGGTGGGCGTCGGGGACGAAGAGGAACCGGAAGGCGATCACATAGACGAAGAGGCCCCCCACCCAGCCGAAGAAGTAGCGGTAGGAAAGCAAGACCGTGCGCTCGTCGTAGCCCTGGGAGAGTTCGGCAGCCAGCGCCGAGCTCGGCACCTCGTAGCAGCTGATGAAGGTCCGGATCACGATCGCCGCCCCGACGAGGTAGAAGAACAGCACCGTGTGCGAGGCGTGCGGCGGGTTCCATAGGGCCAGGTACGAGAGGGCGACCGGCAGGGCGGCGGCGTACATGAACGGATGGCGCCGGCCCCACCGAGAGCGCCAGTGGTCGCTCACCTGGCCGATCACCGGATCGAGCATGGCGTCGACCAGCATGGCGATCAGTATGGCCAGGCCCACGAGCGGCGCCGAGAGGCCGACGACCTGGTTGTAGAAGGCCAGCAACAGGTAAGAAAACCCGTTGTCCTTGACCCCGAAGGCCACGGTGCCCAGGCCATAGAACAGCTTGGTGCGGAACTTCAGCGGCGGCGGCGCGGTCAATCGGCGATCCTCCCCAAGGCGGGGAGTATGTCCCTTCTCCCCTTGCGGGAGAAGGTGGGCCGCGAGAGCGGCTCGGATGAGGGGTCGCGCCAGCTCGTGGGAGCTACGGCCTGAACGTCGCCGTCAGGTCCAGGGCGTCGCCGGGGAAGACCTGGCGGGCGTAGGTGATTCCCGCCCCCACTCGCCAGGTCCATCGCTTGACGGCGAGGCAGGCCCGCGAGGCGGCGATCCGCAGGGCCTCGGCGGCCTCGAGGTCGGGGTTGACGGCGGCGATCTCGTGGCGCGCCTCGCTCCACGCCACGTGGCTGAGCAGCCAGGCGCCCGGCGAGGCGCCGGTGAAGTCGACGTCGGCGGCCTCGGGCACGGCCTCGAGATTGATGATCCGGTGCTCGAAGGCGAACGGCGCATCGCCGGCGAAATGGACGCCTTTCAGTTCGAGCATGTGGTGAGGCGCGCCCAGCAGGGCCTCCTCGGCCGTGCCGCCCGGGCGGGCAAGCTTCCAGGACTTCTGGCGAAACCCGTACGCCTCCCCGCGGGCGAGGATCGCCGCCTCGATGTCGGGGATGGCGAGGACCCCGGCGTGGATCGGCGGGCGGGCGACGAAGCTGCCGGCCTTGCGCCGCCGCTCGACGAGGCCGGCGGCGGCCAGGGCCTGGACCGCCTTGTTGGCCGTCGCCCGCGAGCACGCATAGCGCGCCGCCAGCTCGGTCTCGAAGGGGATGCGGTGGCCGGGCGGCCACGCCCCTGAGCGGATGGCGGCGGCGATGTCGGCGGTGATCCTCTGGTGCAGGCTGCTCATCGGCCGAGGATCCGCTCCAGGGTGCGGCGGTACTCGGCGCGGATCGCCTCGCCGCGCACGTGTCGCCCCTCGCTCACGACTTTTTCGCCCCGCCGCCAGACGTCCTTCACCGCCCCGCCGCGGGCCGCGAAGATCCACCCATCGAAGATCGCATCGCCCGCGCGTCCGGCGAGGGCCGGGTGTTCGGCGTCGAGGCTCACCACGTCCAGCGCCGCGCCCGGAACGAGCCCGGCCTCGACGCCCAGCGCCTGGGCTCCGCCTGCCAGGGCGCCGGCGAACAGCGCCGCTCCGCCGCCCAGCACCGTCCGCTCCCGGCGCGAGAGCCTCTGGCCATACTCCAGCAAGCGAAGTTCCTCGGTCAAGTCGATGAGCACATTGGAATCACTGCCCACACCAAAGGCTCCGCCGGCGGCCCGGTAGGCCCTGGCCGGGAAGAGGCCGTCACCGAGGTTGGCCTCGGTGATCGGGCACAGCCCGGCCACCGCCCCGCTGGCCGCCAGGAGCGCCGTCTCGGCCTCGTCCATGTGGGTCGCGTGGACGAGGCACCAGCGCGCGTCGACCTCCGCATGGTCGAACAGCCAAGCCACCGGTCGCGCGCCGGACCAGGCGAGGCACTCCTCGACTTCGCGGACCTGCTCGGCCACGTGGATGTGGATCGGCCCGTCGGGCGCCAGCGGCAGGATGTCGGCCAGCTCGTCCGGAGTGATGGCGCGCAGGCTGTGGGGGGCGATTCCGAGCCTGGCGTCCGGCAAGTTCCCTATTGCGCCCTTCAATGCCCCCACAAGGCGCCCGAAAGAGTCCCTAGAGTGGACGAAACGCACCCTTTCCGGCCCTGCTGGCGCCCCGCCAAATCCCCCATGGGCGTAGAAGACCGGCAGGAGGGTGAGGCCGATGCCGCTCGCCTCGGCGCCCGCCACGATCGCCCCGGCCATCGTCGCCGGATCGGCGTAGAGCGCGCCGCCGATATCGTGATGCAGGTAGTGGAATTCGCCGACCCGTGTGAAGCCGGCTTCGAGCATCTCGACGTAGGCCAGGGCGGCGATTGTCCTGACATCTTCGGGGCTTAGCCGCTCGACGAAGCGGTACATCACCTCTCGCCAGGTCCAGAAGCTGTCCTCGCCCGCCCCGCT
>DASXIE010000237.1:0-6049 GCA_036498165.1 Caulobacteraceae bacterium | reverse complement strand
AGAGCTTCGTAGGCCAGCTTGGCGGGAATGCCGGCGAAGGCTTCCATGGGCGAGCGATTGCCCGTGGCCTTGAACACTCCGCCCAGCAGCACCGGGACATAGATGAACCGCGCCCCGGTCCGCGCCTCGATGGCCGGAATGACCCTGTGGGCGAGATAGGCGTTGGGGCTGCCGAAATCGAACAGGAACTCGGCGTCCTTAGCCATCACCAGGTCTCCGCATACGGACGAAGGTCGAGTTCGAAGGTCCAGCCGTCGCGGCTTTGCTGGTGCAAGGCCCAATAGACGGCGGCGATGGAGGCGGGTGACATCAGGGTGTCGGGCGGGAGCCCTTCCAGGGCCGCTTCGCCACGGGCCGCGACGATCCTCTGGCGGACGAACGCGGTGTCGACTCCGGCGTCGATGATGAGGTGGGCGACGTGGATGTTCTTCGGGCCCAGTTCGCGGGCCATCGACTGGGCCACGGCCCGAAGCCCCGCCTTGGCGCTGGCGAAGGCGGCGTAGCCCGCCCCGCCGCGCAGCGAGGCGGTCGCCCCGGTGAAGAAGATCGAACCCTGGCCATGGGCCAGCAGTCGCCTGGCCGCCTCGCGGCCGGTGAAGAAACCGGCCTCGCAGGCCATTTCCCAGACCTTGCGAAACACCCGCTCGGTGGTTTCCAGAATGGGGAAGTTGACGTTCGCCCCAACGTTGAAGATCACCGCCTCGAGGGGCTGGTCGGCGTCGGCGCGGGCGAGGAACTGCGCCACCTCGCCTTCCTGGCGGGCATCCAGAGAGAGGCCCTCGAAAGCCCCGCCGGCGTCCTCTATGCGCGCGGCGAGCTCGGCCAGCTTCTCGCCCTGCCGGCGGCCGCCGAATACGTGATAGCCTTCGGCGGCGAACTTTTCGCAGATTGCCGCGCCGATGAAATCACCGGCCCCGACGACGGCCACGGAAGCCTCGCGCCGCTCGGTCATCGGCGCGAGCGCCGGATTGTCTCGTGGTGGCGGATAACTTCGGTGACCAGGAAGTTGAGGAACTTCTCGGCGAATTCCGGATCCAGCTCGGCGGTGGCGGCCAGGGAGCGCAGGCGGGCGATCTGGCGCGCCTCGCGGGCCGGATCGGCCGGCGGCATGTCGAGCTGCGCTTTCAGCGCCCCGACTTTGCGAGTGCATTTGAAGCGCTCGGCCAGCAGATGCAGCACGGCGGCGTCGATATTGTCGATCGAATGGCGCAGCTCGGCCAGTTCGGGAGGGATGTCGGCGGGCTCGGGCGTCATGGCCATGGAGTGGTGGGCACGATGGCGGGCTGGGTCAAGAGCTTGAGGGCGCCGCCGCCATGGCGCAGTCTGATCTCCCCCCACCGGAGGATCAGGCCATGTCGCCAAGTCTCGCCCCCCTCGCCGAGGCGGTCGCCGAACGGCTCAAGGCTCGCGGTGAGACCGTGGCGGTGGCCGAATCCTCGTCCGGCGGCCTGATCAGCGCCGCCCTCCTGGCCGTGCCTGGGGCCAGCGCCTACTTCCTCGGCGGGGCTGTGGTTTACACCGGCAAGGCGCGGATGAGTTTGATGGGCCTCACCCGCGAGGCGGTGGCCGGAATGCGCTCGGCGAGCGAGCCCTACGCCATGCTGCTGGCCCGCACGGCGCGGAGCAATTTCTCCGCCGACTGGGGGCTTTCGGAGACCGGCGCAGCCGGCCCCGCCGGCAATCCCTATGGCGACGCCGCCGGCCATAGTTGCCTGGGCCTCAGCGGGCCGGTGGAAATGGCGGTCACCCTTGAAACTGGCCAAGCCGACCGGGTCGCCAACATGACCGCCTTCGCCGCGAGGGCGCTCGAGCTTCTTCTTAGCGGGCTGGAGGGGTGAGCGAGGCTCCCCCTCCCTTTCCCGGATCAGCTCGCTGCCGGTTCGCTGGCGGAACCGGTCTTCTTCGCCGACGCCCGCTTGGAGGCCTTGGCGGCCCGCTTGGCGGCATTGGAAGCATTGGCCATGTCCACCGCCGACTTGCACTCGGCGGAGACGGAATCGATGTGGGCCCTGGCGCAGCGGATCACGACCCCGCGGCCCGGCTCCTGAGTGGGGCAGTACTTGTGGAAGTCGGCCTGGCAGACGTCGTTGACCTTTGGCTTGGGCGTGCCGCGCGCCTGGGCGCCGGCGGCCATGAGAGCGAGGGCCGAAATCACGATCACGCTTGAACGAAAGACCATGGTGGTTTCCCCTGTGCTGGATGTTCACTTTTTGTTCTAAACACGACCTAGGCGAAGCTGTCAAGCTCGACCCGAACCCTCGGCGAGTGAATTCTAGCGGCGGCCCCAGCGGCCGGCGTCCACCGCCAGCGTCACGCGGCCGTTGTCGCCCAGGGGTATGCACACCTCGCCGCCCGCCTCGCGATAGCCGTGGGTGCCGACCGCGCCCCACACCTCGCCATGCGGAGTCTTGTCGGGCTTGGGGGGCGACCCATCAACGCTCACGCTCACGCCGCCGCACGGACCGATGCGCACCGGGCCGCGATCGTCATGCTCGCGGCGGTTGGAGATGGTGATCGGGCCGCCGTTGCTGGCGGCCGCCGGAGCCCCGCCATCGGCAGCATTGGCGGCGGTGGGGATCGCTTCCTGGGCGTGGACGGCGCCGGACATGATCAGGACCAGGACGGCGGCGGCGAGATGGCTCTTCATGTCATTCCGGATCCCATCGCGAGCGCTCAAGCTGCGCCATCGTCGCGGCGAAATTGCGTCGCGCCGCACACTATCCTATTGCCCCGGCCATGTCTGCTCAGACCCTGGCGGGGGCCCGCGCCGCGATCGCCCCGCTTTACAGGCCGCCCGAGACACCCCTGCTCGAACGCCTGGCCGAGCGTGCGCGTCTGGAGCGCGCCGAACGCGACCGGGTCCGAGCCGAGGCCGCGCGCCTCCTGGCCGGGCTCCGTGCTCCCGGCCAGGCCGGCTGGGTCGACCAGTTCCTGCGCGAATACCGCCTCTCGAGTGAAGAAGGCGCCGCCCTGCTGGGCCTGGCCGAGGCCTATCTGCGCGTCCCCGACTCCGGCACCGCCGACGCCCTGATACGAGACAAGCTGGGGCTGGGGGACTGGCGCTCCCACCTCGGCGCGGCCGACTCGGCCCTGGTCAACAGCGCTACGCTCGGGCTCATCCTGGCCCAGTCGATGGCCGAGGCCTCGGGGGGCGGCGCGACCCTGCGCGGCCTTGTCGCCCGCCTGGGCGAGCCGGCGATCCGCGTCGGGGTGGCCGGGGCGATGCAGCGGATGGGCGAGGCCTTCGTGCTCGGCCGCGACATCGACGAGGCCCTTCGCCGGGCCGACCGCGGCGCCAATCGCGCCTTCCGCTACTCCTTCGACATGCTGGGGGAGGGGGCCCGAACCGCCCCGGACGCGGCGACCTATCTCGAAGCCTATCGGGAGGCGATTCGCGCCGTAGGGGCGGGGGCCGGAAAGAGCGGCGACGTCTTCAGCCGCGACAGCGTGTCGGTGAAGCTTTCGGCCCTTCACCCGCGCTACGAGCCGTTCCAGGCCCGCCGCGCCGTCCCCGAACTGACCGCGACGCTCATCGAGCTCTCCCGCCTGGCCAAGGCCGGCGGCGTCGGCGTGACCGTGGACGCCGAGGAGGCCGAGCGGCTGGAGCTTTCCCTTTCGATCATCGAGGCGGCGGCGCGCGATCCCTCCCTGGCCGGCTGGGATGGGCTGGGGATGGCGGTCCAGGCCTATCAGCGCCGAGCCACCGCCGTCATCGACTGGGCCGACGCCCTGGCCGCCGCCACCGGCCGGCGGCTGATGGTCCGACTGGTGAAAGGCGCCTACTGGGATACCGAGATCAAGCGCTCCCAGGAGCGGGGCCTGGCCGACTATCCGGTCTTCACTCGCAAGAGCGCCACCGACGTC
This sequence comes from Caulobacteraceae bacterium, assembly GCA_036498165.1. Taxonomy (GTDB): domain Bacteria; phylum Pseudomonadota; class Alphaproteobacteria; order Caulobacterales; family Caulobacteraceae; genus Acaudatibacter. The sequence goes on along the minus strand of DASXIE010000237.1, from coordinate 2,185 downwards.
AGCTACATGGCGTGCGCCAGATCCCTGCTCTCTCACGAACGGCTGTTCCCCGCCTTCGCCACCCACAACGCCTTGACCGTGGCCACGGTGATGGAATGGGCCGGGGCGCGACGCGATTTCGAATTCCAGCGCCTGCACGGCATGGGCGAGGGGCTCTATGAGGAGCTGATGAGGGAAAAGGGCGTGGCCGTGCGGGTCTACGCCCCGGTGGGCGGCTACCGCGACCTCCTCGCCTATCTCGTGCGCCGCCTGCTGGAAAACGGGGCCAACACCAGCTTCGTCCACCAGGTCGGGGCCGCCGATGTCAGCGACGAGGAACTGCTCGCCGATCCGGTCGAGGAAGCGGCGGCGAGCGGCTTTTCGCCCCACCCGGCCATCCCGGCCCCGGCCGATCTCTACACCCCCGAGCGGCGCAATTCGGCCGGCATGGACCTTTCCGACGACGGTGTGGTTTCAGCCGTCTTGGCCGAGATGAACAAGGCGTGGGCGACGCCGCCCGTCGCCGGTCCGGTGATTGGCGGCCGCAAGATCCCCGGGACGCCGCGGCAGGTCAGCGATCCGGCCGACCATCGGCGCCTTGCCGGCGAGGTGATCGAAGCCGGGACTGCCGACGTGGTCCGCGCCGTCGACATCGCCGCCAAGGCCCAGGAGGCGTGGAACGCCCGCCCGGCCGAGGAGCGGGCCGCCGTCCTCGAGCGTCTGGCCGCCCTCCTCGAGCGCGATCGCGCCCAGTTGATGGCTCTGGCCGTGCGCGAGGCCGGCAAGACCTTGGCCGACGCCGTGGGCGAAGTGCGAGAGGCCGTGGACTTCTGCCGCTACTACGCCGTCCAGGCGCGGAAATTCGCCGCCCCCCTGCGCCTGCCAGGCCCCACCGGCGAGGTGAACGAACTCTCCCTGGCCGGACGCGGCGTGTTTGCCTGCATCAGCCCATGGAACTTTCCCCTGGCCATCTTCCTCGGCCAGGTGACGGCAGCCCTGGCGGCCGGCAATACGGTCGTCGCCAAGCCGGCCCCGCAGACCTCCCTGATCGCCGCCCACGCCGTACGCCTGGCCCTGGAGGCGGGAGTTCCCGGCGAGGCGCTGCAGCTGGTTCCAGGCGGGGCGGAGGTGGGCGCGGCCGTGGTCGAGAACCGCCGAGTCGCCGGCGTCGCCTTCACCGGCTCGACGGCCAGCGCCCGGCGCATCGCCCGCGCCCTTCTGGAAGACGAGAGCCGCCCGCTCGTGCCCCTGATCGCCGAGACCGGCGGTCTCAACGCCATGCTGGTCGATTCCACGGCCCTGCCCGAGCAGGTGACGGCCGACGTGATCACCTCGGCTTTCCTCAGCGCCGGTCAGCGCTGTTCGGCCCTGCGTCTGCTGGCCCTCCACGAGGATGTCGCCCCGGCGATCCTCGAGATGCTGAAGGGGGCCATGGACGAGCTGGTGATCGGCGATCCGGCCGATCCGGCCACCGACGTCGGGCCGGTCATCGACGGCGAAGCCCGCGAGCGGATCGCGGCCCACATCGAGCGCTGGAAGGCGCGCGTGCTCCACCAGGTCCCGATCCCGGCCGGCCTCGAGCGTGGGACCTTCGTCGCCCCGACGCTGATCGGCCTGGAGAGGGTCGGCGACCTCGATCGCGAGGTGTTCGGCCCTGTCCTGCACGTGGCGACCTTCAAGGCCGGGGCGATGAACGAGACCCTCGATGCGGTCATGGCCTCGGGCTTCGGCCTCACCCTCGGAGTCCACAGCCGGATCGGTTCGGCGGCCAATGCGGTCAGAGCCCGGGCGCGGGTGGGCAACCTCTACGTCAACCGCTCGATGATCGGGGCCGTGGTCGGGGTCCAGCCGTTCGGCGGCGAGGGCCTTTCCGGCACCGGCCCCAAGGCCGGAGGCCCGCACTACCTGCCGCGGTTCTGCGTCGAGCGCACCTGGACCGTGGACACCACCTCGGCCGGCGGCAACGCCACCTTGCTGAGCCTGGAGGCGTGAACCGGGGGCCCCTCGACCTCATCGTCGTCGGCCTGGGCGCGGCCGGCGCAGCGACCCTTTACCAAGCCGCTTTGCGCGGGGCGCGGGTGCTCGGCCTCGACCGCCACCATCCGCCGCACGACCAGGGCTCCAGCCACGGCGAGACGCGGATCACCCGCCAGGCCATCGGCGAGGGGATGGAGTACGTTCCCCTGGCGCTTCGCGCCCACCAACT
>DASXIE010000236.1:0-46993 GCA_036498165.1 Caulobacteraceae bacterium | reverse complement strand
ATCGTCCCGTCACTCAAAAAATCATCGTCGGCCATGGCCACATCGAAGGTCACATGCTGCAGCTTGCCGCGCACGTCGGTGAAACGGAGATCGACGTACAAAACCTCCTTGTCCTTGATCAGCTTCAAGATGTCGGCGGGGCTGGTCATGGTCGCTGGTGATCCCTTGCGCAGAGTGGTCGGTCAGGCTCGTTCAGATCGCGCTCGCCCCGGTCTCACCGGTGCGGATGCGGACGACCTCGATGATGTCGGAGATGAATATCTTGCCGTCGCCGATGCGCCCGGTGCGGGCGGCGTTCTGAACCGCCTCGACGGCGGCGGCGAGCTGATCGTCGTCGACCACCACCTCGATCTTTATCTTGGGCAGGAAATCGACGACGTATTCGGCCCCGCGGTATAGCTCGGTCTGGCCTTTCTGGCGGCCGAACCCCTTGGCTTCGATGACCGTCATGCCCTGAAGCCCGAGCGCCTGAAGGGCCTCCTTCACCTCGTCGAGCTTGAACGGCTTGATGACGGCTTCGATCTTCTTCATGCAAGGTGTCCGGAGCGGCCGCGAGGCCCCTAAAGTCCGTTCCCGGCGCGGCATGTCAATGGCCTCGCAGCCGGGACCGCGCCCGGGCTGGGAAAATGCCTTGTGGTTGGCGCCCGCGTCCGTAGGATCGCGGCGCATCCATGAGACGCATCTTCATCATCCGGCACGGCCGGCCGACCGCGGTATGGGGCGGGGGAGACGCCGATCCGGGCCTCGATCCCACCGGAACCCGGCAGTCGGTGGAGGCCGCCGTCGCCCTTTTGAGCTTGCCGTCCGATCAGCGGCCGCGCGCCGTGGCCAGCTCGCCGCTGCGACGATGCACCGAGACGGCGCTCCCGCTGGCTCAGGCCCTGGGTGTCGATATCGAAATCGTTCCCGAGGTTGGCGAGATCCCGACCCCCCGACACCTCGCGCCGGCCGAGCGCGGATCCTGGCTGCGCTCGGCCATGGCCGGGACCTGGTCGGACATCAAAGGCGACATCGACTACGACGCCTGGCGCGCGGATATAGCGGAAGCCGTGCGGGCCCGTCCCGGGACAGCGGTCTTCAGCCATTTCGTGGCGATCAACGCCCTGGTCTCGCTGCTCGAGGGAAGCAAGACGGTTGTCAGCTTCCGGCCTGACCACGCCGCGATCACCACCCTGAAGCTGGACAGGGCCGGACTCGAACTCGTCAGCATCGGCGCCGAAGCGGTGACGGGCGTCCTGTGACCCAGCCCGCGCCACGCGAGATCCTCACGGTCGAGGAGATGACCGCCGCCGACAAGGCCACGGTGGAATCGGGCGTCGCCAGTTTCCAACTGATGGAGCGGGCCGGGGCGGCGGTCGTCGCCGCGATCGCCGAGCGCCATGAGCCGCGCGAAACCGTCGTCCTCGCCGGACCGGGCAACAACGGCGGCGACGGCTATGTGGTCGCCCGAACCTTGCGCGAACGGGGCTGGCCGGTGCGCATCGTCGCCCTCGCCGCGCCCAAGTCGGCCGATGCGAACAAGGCCGCCGCCTTGTGGAACGGGCCCGTGGATCACTTCGGCGAACCGATCGGCGGGGACAGCCTCATCATCGACGCCCTGTTCGGGGTCGGCCTCGACCGGCCGCTGGGGGCTGACGTGGCCCGCCTGGCCCGTTCCCTGGCTCCGCCGCGGGTCATCGCCGTTGACGTGCCCAGCGGTCTTGCCGGCGACACGGGACGATCGCTCGGCGGCGCGTGTTTCCACGCCGGCCTGACCGTCACCTTCCATCGCCGCAAGCCGGCCCATGTCCTCGAGCCGGGGCGGGCCTTGTGCGGCGAGGTGGTCGTCGCCGACATCGGCCTTGGCGCCACGCCGGCGCGCCTCTTCGAGAACAGACCTGAGCTGTGGCTGCCTCTGTTCCCGTGGCCCGGGGTCAATGCCTACAAGCACACCCGAGGGCGGCTGATCGTGGTCAGCGGCGAGGCGTGGTGCACGGGGGCGGCGAGGCTGGCGGCGCGCGGAGCCCTGCGGATCGGGGCAGGCCTCGTCACTGTCTATTCCCCTCCCGACGCCCTGATGACCAACGCCGCCCACCTCGAGGCGGTGATGTTGCGGCCCTTCGAGACCGACCTCGATCTCGAGACGGCGGCGTCCAATGTCGAGGCGGTGGTGATCGGGCCGGCGGCCGGAGTGACCGAGGCCACCTTGTCGAACGTCCTGGCTGTGGCCCGCACCGGCGCGGCGCTGGTCATCGACGCCGACGCGCTGAGCGTCTTCCGCGATGATCCGCTCGAGCTGTTCTCGGTCCTCGACCGCGACGATGTGCTGACCCCTCATCCAGGCGAGTTCGCCCGCGTCTTTCCAGGGGTCCTGGAGCGCTCGCCCGAGCGCATCGCCGCCGCCAGGACCGCCGCCGCCCAGGCGCAGGCGGTCGTCCTTCTCAAAGGACCCGACACTGTCATCGCCTCGCCTGACGGGCGGGCGGCCGTCAATCTCAACGGCTCGCCCTGGCTGGCCACCGCCGGATCGGGGGACGTCCTGGCCGGGTTCATCGGCGGCCTGATCGCCCAGGGGATGGAGAGCTTCGAGGCGGCCTGCGCGGCGGCATGGATTCACGCCGATTGCGCCGAGGCCTTCGGAGCTGGCCTCATAAGCGAGGATTTGCCGGACCTCACGCCCGCGGTATTGAAGCGTTTGCAGGGCGCGAGTCGCGCCGGCGCGTCATGAAAAAAACACCTGCGGCCACACAGAGATTTTAAGACAATGAGCGCCCTTCGCACCTTGTTCGCAGCCGCCCTGGCCGTGGCGGCGATTACTGCGCCGGCGCAGGGGATCATCCACCATCGTCACCACCATCGCCCTGCAGTCCAGGCCGCGAGCGACGCGCCGGTCACGGCGAAGCATCGCCATCGCCATCATGCGGCCCAGCCGGCCAGCGACGAGGCGGTCACTCCTAAGCATCGTCATCACCATCCCATGACCCAGCCAGCCAGCGACGAGGCGGTCACCCCCAAGCACCGCCGACATCATCCCCATACCGCCGCCGCCGCGACGACCACCGTCCATCACCACAAGCATGGCGCCAAGGCGGCGACCCACCACAAGCGCCGTCACGATAAGATGGCGGCGGACGAGACCGCGCCCCCCCCGCGCCATCATCGCCACGCCACGCCCGCCAAGCCCATCCAGAGGCATGCGGCGCTGTGCCAGGAAGTCATGGTCCATCAGCACTGGGTCCAGCACTGCCGCTAACGCATTCCCTCCCTCACCGAGGGGAAGGAGGCCCTAGCCTCTCCAGACGGCCATGTGCGGCATAGCCGGACTGATCGGCCATCCCGGCGGCGAGGCGCGCCAGAGCGTGGCGCGCATGCTGGCTTCGATCCGCCACCGCGGCCCCGACGACGAGGGGACTTGGGAGGAGAATGGCGCCTGCCTTGGACAGCGGCGCCTGGCGATCATCGACACCTCGCTGGCCGGCCATCAGCCGATGACCTCGGCCTGCGGGCGCTTCGTCCTCACCATGAACGGGGAGATCTATAACTATCGCCTCCTGCGCGCCGAGTTGGGGGCGGAGGGCGCGATCGCCTGGCGCGGCCACTCCGACACCGAAGTCCTCCTGGAGCTCATCGCCCGCCACGGCGTGGAGCAGGCGCTTACCCGAGCCAAGGGCATGTTCGCCCTGGGCCTCTGGGACCGGCAGACCCAGACGGCCGTCCTCGCCCGCGATCGGATGGGCGAAAAGCCGCTCTACTACGCGGCCACGGGCGGACGCCTGGCCTTCGCCTCGGAGCTCCGAGCCCTGGAAACGCTGGCGGGCCTGCCGCGCCACCTCGACCCCGCGGCCATGGCGGCCTACTTCCGCTACGGCTACGTTCCGGCCCCGCTGTCGATCTACGCCTCTGTCCAAAAGCTGGCGCCGGGAAGCCTGCTCTCCTGGCGCGAGGGCGAGGAGCCGCGGATCGCGCCCTACTGGCGTCTCGCGGATGTCGTCCGGGCCGGCCAAGCCGATCGGCTCGCAGATCCGGCCCGAGCTGTGGACGCTCTGGACGCGGTCCTGCGCGAAGTCGTCGATCGCCAGATGATCGCCGACGTGCCGCTGGGCGTCTTCCTCTCGGGCGGCATCGATTCCTCCCTGGTGGCGGCGATCATGCAATCGCTCCGCGGCGCGCCGATCCGGACCTTCACCCTCGGGTTCGACTCCCAGGAATTCAACGAAGCCGAACACGCCGCGATGGTGGCCCGCCACATCGGCTCACGCCATACGGAATATACGGTCACGGCCGCCGACGCCCAGGCGATCGCGCCCAGGCTCGGCGAGATCTACGACGAGCCCTTCGCCGACTCCTCCCAGATCCCGACTTTCCTGGTGAGCCGCATGGCCCGATCCGAGGTCACGGTCTGTCTGACCGGCGACGGCGGTGATGAGATGTTCGGCGGCTATGTCCGCTATCCCGGGGTGCGCCGCCTGTGGCGGGCAATGCGCCTGACGCCCCGCGGCGCGATCGCGAACGCGCTCGAGGCCATGCCTTTGGATCGCAGCGAGCGCTCGCTGGCCTGGCTGGGACCGCTGGCCCGGCGATACGCCTCGCGCGGCGCCCTCGGACCCAGTTTGCGCAGGGCGGCCGGCTGGCTGCGCGCCGACAGCCGCGAAGCCCTCTTCGAAGCGACCATGACCTTCTGGTCGAACCCCGGCTCATTGTTTGGCGGCGGGCGCGCCGCCCCCGCTTCGTGGCGCCCCGATGCTCCCGCTTTCGACAACGATATCGAACCGATGCTGTGGCGCGACTCTGTCGACTATCTGCCGGGCGACATTCTCGCCAAGGTCGACCGGGCGGCGATGGCCAACGGCCTGGAAACCCGCGCCCCGCTGCTCGATGCCGACGTCGCCGCCTTGGCCTGGCGTCTGGCGCCATCGCTGAAGGTGCGCGGTCAGACGACCAAATGGGTCGTCCGCAGGCTCCTGGCCCGCTATGTACCGCCGGGCCTCACCGAGCGGCCGAAAGTCGGCTTCACGGTTCCCCTGCACGAGTGGCTGACCGGCGGCCTGCGCGACTGGGCGCGAGATCTGCTCGACCCGGCCGCGATCGCCCGCCAGGGCGTGTTGGACGGCGAGGCGGTAGCCGCCGCCTGGCGCGGCCTGGAAAGCGGCGACAGCAGCCTCGGTCCGCAGGTGTGGTCGGTGCTGATGTTTCAGGCCTGGCAGGCCGCGCGCGCCCGCTAGGCTTTGGCGGATCTGCGACCGCTGAACGGCACGACGGAGCGCTCGATGGCCGGGCGGCTCGGCGCCCGATACCAGGGCTCGTTCTCCAAGGTTTTGATCCGGTCGACGACCCGCGCGGCCGTTCCGTCAAGATGGCGTGGATTGTGGAAACTGCCCCAGATCTGGGTGCGCTCGGTGAGGCGGCGGCGGAAGCGGGCGAAGAGGGCGGGGTCGGGGGCTCGCGGTTCCTGCCAGAAGATGTCGAGGCCCCGGCGATCGACCAGGCCCTCGACGTCAAACAGGGCCCGGCCGAGCAGCTTCACCGGCTTGCCAAAGCCGATCGCAGCATAGGCGGCGGTGGAATTGACCGCGATGACTCCTCGCGAGGCGGTGGCCAGCGCCGCGAAGACCCCGCCCTCAAGGAAAACCACCCGCTCGGCCACGCCGTGGGCGGTGGCGATGGCCACGCAGGCCGCTGCGAGATCATCAACACCCGGGTCGAGGGGATGGTTCTTGAAGACGAGGGCATCGCCCGGATCGGAATAGGCGGCGAAGCTGGCGATTACCTTGGCCATGAAAGCGCGATTGGTCTTCACCTCTGAATGGGCGAGGAGCTGGCTATCGCCTTCCCGTTGCAGGCAGGCGAGAAAGAAGGGCCGCTCCTGGCGCAGCACATCCCGCGCCGCGGTGCGCCACACCCGCCGTCGCCAGAGGCCTACGCCGAAGCGACGGATATGGCCGAACATCTGCGGCCACAGCTTCACCGCATAGGGGTAGCGATAGGTAGGCAACATCGGCGAGCCGAGCAGCACGCCGGTGAAATAGGAGGTGATGTTGACCACATGGTAGGGCGTGATCCGGCCGATCCGCGGCGGCTCGTCGCTAGCGTCGGGAACATCGACATGGTCGTAGTCGCGGGCGTCGCGCGACAGGCTCGAGTGGGCATTCACGCCGCCCGGCTCGAGGGTGATCCAGTCGGGCCGGTTGTAGCCGTTCTCCAGGACCCAGGCGCGGATGCCGAGCGCCTTCGCCGCCTCGACGGCTTCGGCGCTGTAGACCATGGCATCACCGAACACGACGATGTCCGTGTACTCGTCCTCGGCGAGCCGCCACTCGATCCAGGCCCGCCACAGAGGACTCGGCGCGCGGGGCCAGACCGCGTCGGTCACCCCCCAGCTGACCAGATCGCCGCCGTTCATGATCGCTCGACGGACCTGCGCGCCCTCTCGTTTCAGCGCCCTGGCGAGGCGTCGTCCGAACGGTCCAGACGGCAGGGTGACCAGCAGAAAGCGGCGGCCGTCCAGAGGACGGAGCTTCGCGGCGGGCTGAATGTGGCCGTCCTGAACGATTCGCACCCGTCCACCCGTTCCGCTGCCGCGGGCCGCCCCGCGTCATCACTCGACGCGACCGCGCAGTCCCTAGCGGTTTTGACGACGCGACGGAAGCCCCACGAAGGCTTGCTAGGGCGCGGCGGCTTCGCCACTCTCCGCGCGACCCCCGCGCAATCCCCAGGAGCCCGATGATGCGACTGCTGATCACCGGGTCGGCTGGGTTCATCGGCTTTCATCTGGCCAGGCGCCTCCTGGCCGACGGCCATGAGGTGCTCGGGATCGACGGATTGACGCCCTATTACGATGTCGGACTGAAGAGGGCGCGCCACAGCCTGCTCGAGGAGTTCCAGGCCTTTAGCAGCGAGATCCTCATGCTCGAGGAAATGGTCGGCCTCAACCGGACGGCGGCGGCGTTCCAACCCGAGGCGATCATCCACCTCGCCGCCCAGGCGGGGGTTCGCTACAGCGTCGAAAACCCCAGGGCCTATGTCGAATCCAACCTCGTCGGGACCTTCAATGTTCTGGAGGTCGCTCGGGCGCTGAAGGTGGGTCACTTGCTGCTGGCCTCGACCAGCTCGGTCTACGGCGGCAACCCATCGACGCCGTTCCGTGAAGCCGACCGGACGGCCTTCCCCCTTTCGCTCTACGCCGCCACTAAGGGGGCGGGCGAACTGATGTCCCACAGCTACAGCCACCTGTGGGACGTCCCGACCACGGCCTTCCGCTTCTTTACCGTGTATGGACCGTGGGGACGGCCGGACATGGCCCTCTTCCGGTTCGTCGCGGCGATGCTCAAGGGCGAGCCCATCGAGGTCTATAACGACGGGGCGATGGAGCGCGATTTCACCTACGTGGCCGACCTGGTGGAGGCCGTCGTTCGCCTGTTGGCCGTGCCGCCGGGGCGCGGCTCGCCTGTGGCCGACGACTCCCTGAGCCCGGTCGCCCCGTGGCGGGTGGTCAACATTGGCAGGGGCGAACCTGTCAGGCTGATGGATTTCATCGGCGAGGTCGAAGGCGCCCTGGGCGTCAAGGCCACGCTCGACTTCCTGCCCATGCAGGCCGGTGATGTTGAGCGGACCTTCGCCGACGGGACGCTTCTCAAGACCCTGACCGGCTATCGACCCTCGACCCCCCTCTCGGTCGGCGTGCCGGCCTTCTGCGACTGGTACCGGTCCTATTATCAGTAGAGGGCGCGGGCGCCGGGGCGCAGGCTCTCGCGAACGGCCCGCAGGTAGCGCAGCCGCGTCGGCCGGGCCGGCGTCTTGCTTTCCAGGAACGCCACGAGGTCTTCGGCCTCGCACGGCAGGCCGGTGTCGGGGCGGACATAGATTGGATAGGCGATGAGGGCCCCGGCGACCAGCTCGTCGAGGGTGAGGCGGCGGCGCCGGCGCGGGAAATCCAGGGCGTCGGTCGTCAGGCCCCAGCCAGCGTAAAACGGTCGCCCGAACGTCCACACCGGCTTGCCGCGCAGCAGGGCCTCGAAGCCGGCCAGGGAGGTCATGGTGGCCAAGCCGTCGGTCGCGGCGATGCAGGCCTCGATGCCCGTTTGCGAAGCGATCACGTCGGCGATGCGGGCGGCGTCCTTCGCCGCGACGGCGCCCTTGCGGTTGCCGGCCTCGACGTCGGGATGGGGCTTGAAGACCAGGAAGGCGTCCGGGTGAGCGGCGCGCGCCGCCGCCAGCAGAGCCAGATTGCTTCGCACGCTCTCACAGCCCTTGAGGATCGATTTGTCGTCCTCGACCTGGCCGGTGACGAGCAGCCTGAAGCGGTCGGCGGGCCATGTGGCGGCGGCTTCCGGCGCGGCCTGGAGGTTGTACTTGGTGACCTTTGCCTCGTTCAGCTTCTGGCGCAGGGCGCGGGCGCGGGCGAGGATCGCCTCGTCGAAATCGGCCTCCTCGAGGAGCACTTCCAGCCGCGAAGGACGGGTGGCGTCGTAGTAGACGCCGAGGTCGTCGAGCACCGCCGAGGCGGCCCGGTGGAAGTCCGAGCCCAGGCCGCTGGAGCGGATGAAGCCGTCCTCCATGCGCAGGACCGGAACAGGGCCGCCGGCCAGGGTCGACTCGAGAGCCGGGGTTTCGCGCGCCGCCCAGAACACCACCCGCCCGCAGCGTTGCTCCGCCGCCTTCATCGCCGAGCGGCCTTTGGTGAAGAAGGCGATCTCGCCGCGCGGCGAATAGAGCAGGGTGCGCGCCGAGCCGTGCTTCCAGGGCGCGAAACCGAGGGCGGCGGTGAAACCGGCGTGGCGGTCGGAATGCGCGCGGAGCTCGATGAGCCGCGCGATGGCCGCCTCGGCCGTGGTCGGCTCGCCGGTGAGCGGATCGACGTAGCGTGGGAAGATCAGGTAGCAGGCGGCGAAGAGCGAGGCGGGCGAATGGATGCGGGTGCGCCGCGCAATGTTGACCTCGTCGCGGGTCGGGCCCCAGCCGGCGTAGAAGGGCAGGCCGAAGCAGCGCACCGGCAAGCCGCGAATGAGGGCTTCGAATCCGGTGAGGCTGCTCACCGTATAGACCGCATCGACCCGCTCCAGCACGTCGGCGATGCGGCAGTCCTCGTCGAGGACGGTGAGGCCGGCGAGGTCGCCCTCGGCGAGGCAGCCGCGCTTCAGGCCGGCGGCGACGGCAGGATGGCGGCGCACGACAATCTCGGCGTCGCCCTCATCACGGCGGGCGGCGGCCAGCATGGCCGCGAAGGTCGCCGGGCTTGCGAGGCCGCCGGCGATCGAGGCGTCGCCCGCCGTCTGATCGACGACCAGCACGCGTCGCCGGCCGATCGCCGGCAGGAGGCCGGAGCGCAGGGGCGGGGCGGCGTTGGTCTTGGAAAGGCCGCTGCGGCGCAACAGGTCGATGACGCCGTGCGCGCGGGCCAGCAGGCCGTCGTCGAGCCAGCTGCCATCCTCGAGCAGGGCCTCCAGGCGCGAGGGGCCGCGGACGTCGTAATAGACCCCCAGGTCGTCGACCAGCAGGCTGACCGGCGGGGCCCCGGCCTCGCCAAGACCGACCGAGCGCAGGAAACCGTCCTCGAGAGCCAGATAGGGCCAGCCGCGGCGTCTCGCCAGGCGTCGAGCATAGGCCGCTGTCAGCTTGAACCCCCAGCCGGCGACGCTGTCGATCTCGCCGGTCGGGCGGATGGCGCGGACGAGCTTGCCGCACTCCGGCAGGAAGGCCTCGAGATGGGGCAGGCCGGCGACGCCGCGGGCCGGGACCAGGGTGGCGCGAAACGGCCCCAAGCGGCGTTCATCCCCGACCATGAACGCTCTTTGCCGCCCGATCAGCGTTCGTGCAACGCCTCATTGCCCTTCCTCGCCAGGGGCGAGAGCAGGTAGTCGATGATCGTCCGCCGTCCGGTGCGGACCTCGGCGGTGACCGCCATGCCCGGCAGCAGGGGCCGAAGCTGGCCGTCGACCATCATGGATGAGCGGTCGAGGCTGATACGGGCGACATAAGTCGGCGATCCTGGCTGGGGCGGGGCGGCGGAGGGGGCGGTGTTGCTCTCGTCGGCCTGGCGCTCGGCGGCCGCCACCGCGTCGCGACTGACATCTATCACCTTGCCGTGGATGAGGCCGTAGCGGGTGAAGCTGTAGGTTTCGATCTTGACCTGCACATCCTGCCCCGGGTGGACGAAACCGACATCGCGGTTGGCAAGCTGGGCTTCGACGGTGAGTTTCTGATTGTCCGGCACAACGATCATCAGGCGCTCGGCCGGGGTGACGACGCCGCCCACGGTGTGCACCGCCGATTCCTCGACCACGCCGTCGATGGGTGAGCGAATCTGGGTCTGGGAAGACTTCTGCTGGGCCTTCACTAGGTCCTGGGAGAGTTCGTTCTGCTTCTCCAGGGCCTTGGAGAGATCGGCCAGGACCCCGGCGTTGAACTCCGAGGCGGCCTCGGCCTTCTGCCTGACCAGGGCGGCGGCCGCGGACCGCGCCTGATCGCCGCGCGCGCCCTCGACGACGATGTCGCGTTTGGCCTCGCTCAGCTGCTGCTGGGCGTCGAGATAGGAGAAGCTGGTGCCGTAGCCCTCGTCGTGGAGCTGCTGGTGCAGGCGCTCCTTCTGACTGAGCATGGGCATGGAGGCGTTGAGCTTGGCTATGGTCGCCGACACTTCGGCCTGCTCGGCTTCCTTCTCGCCGATCTGCTGCTGGAGAGCGGCGATCTTGGCGGCCTGCTGGTCGAGCTGGGCCTGCAGGGCGGCGCGGGCCTGGGCGACATCGTCCGGATTGGCCCCTGCCGGGACGACGAAGGCGCCGACCGCGCCGCCCTCGGCGACGTGCTTGAGGGCCTCGAGGCGGGCGACATCGAGCTGGGTCAGGGCCAGGTCATGGGCCAGGCGGTCACGATCGGCCCCGGCCTGGGTGGGATCGAGCTCGAGGAGGAGCTGGCCGGCGCGGACGTGGTCGCCGTCGCGCGCCTCGATGGTGCGCACGATGCCCGGATCCAGCGGCTGGATGACCTTGATCTTGCCGCTCGGCAGCAGACGGCCCGGCGCGGTGGCCTGGATATCGACCTTGCCGAGGAAGGCCCAGCTCGCCGCTATAGTGAAGAAGATGCCGATGGCGATGGCCAGGAAACGGCCGGCCGGCGAGGGCGGGGTCTCCAGGACCTCCAGGGCGGCGGGCAGGAATTCGCGTTCGTCCTTGTTGTCGAATCGCGTCACGCCGCGCCGCAACAAGCCGGTGAAAGCATTTGAAATACCGTAGAGACTCATACAGCGCCGCCTCTCATCGGCAAGGTCGTGGTGGTGATTTCCGAGGGCTTCGAATGGACGACGCCGGACTGTAGCCGCCACAGGTCGGCATAGCGGCCGCCCGCCCGCAACAGCGAATCGTGGGTGCCGTCCTCGATCAGCCGGCCCTGCTCGATGGTGACGATGCGGTCGGTTCCGCGCAGGGTGGAGAGGCGGTGGGCGATGATCACCACCGTCCGGTTCTGGGTGATCCGCCGCATGTTGGCCTGGATCGCCGCCTCGCTCTCATAGTCGAGCGCCGAGGTGGCTTCGTCGAAGATCAGTATGCGCGGATTGCCCACCAGGGCGCGGGCGATGGCGATGCGCTGTTTCTGGCCGCCGGAGAGCGAGGCCCCGCGCTCGCCGATGACGGTCCCGTAGCCTTCGGGCAGGTTGACGATGAACTCGTGGGCTCCGGCCAGCTCGGCTGCGGCAATCACCCGGTCCATGGCCATGCCGGGATCGGCCAGGGCGATGTTCTCGCGCACCGTGCGGTTGAAGAGGACGTTTTCCTGCAGGACGACCCCGATCTGGCGGCGCAGCCAGGCCGGATCGACGAGGGAGAGATCCGCCCCGTCGACCATCACCCGGCCGGCCTCAGGCACGTAGAGGCGCTGGATGAGCTTGGCGAGCGTGCTCTTGCCCGAGCCGGAGGAGCCGACGATGCCGAGCACCTGGCCGGCCGGCACCTGCAGAGTGATGTCGCGCAGCACCGGCTGGGCGTCGACCCGGTAGCGGAAGGTGATGGCGTCGAGGCGAATGTCGCCGCGGATCGGCGGCAGGCTCGGCTGGTCGGTGGCCCCGGGCTCGGGGGTGGTGTTGAGGATGTCGCCCAGGCGGTCGATGGAGATCCGCACCTGCTGGAAATCCTGCCACAGCTGGGCCAGCCGCAGGACCGGCGCCGAGAGCTGCGAGGAGATCATGTTGAAGGCGACCAGCTCGCCGACCGTGAGCTTGTTGGCGATCACCAACTGGGCCCCGAAGAAGAGAATGAGGATGAGGGTGATCTGGTTGATGAGGGTGGTGGTCTGGGTGGCGACATTGCCCACCCCGATGACCTGGAAGGCCGAGGTGACGTAGGCGGCGATCTGCTCTTCCCAGCGGCGCTGCATCACCGGCTCGAGGGCCATGGACTTGACTGTCTCGACTCCGGAGATCGCCTCGACCAGGAAGGCTTGGTTGTCGGCCCCCCGCTTGAACCGCTCGTTGAGGCGCTCCCGGAAGATCGGGGTGAGGCCGAGCGACAGGATCACGTAGAGCGGCAGCGCCCCGGCGACGATGATGGTCAGCAGCGGGCTGTAGATGAACAGCACGACCAGGAAGACCAGGGCGAAGAGGAGGTCGAGCGCCAGGGTGATGGCCGAGGAGGTGAGGAACTGGCGGATGGTGTCCAGCTCGCGGACCCTGGCCACCGTGTCGCCGACCCGGCGGGCCTGGAAATAGGCCATGGGCAGGGCCAGGAGGTGGCGGAAGAGTCGCGCGCCCAGCTCGACGTCGATGCGGTTGGAGGTATGGGCGAAGAGGTAGGTTCGAAGCCCCCCGAGCACGACCTGGAAGATGGCGAGCGTCGCCATGCCGAAGGTCAGCACCTCCAGGGTCGAGATGCCCCGGTGGGTGAAGACCTTGTCGATGATGACCTGAAAGAACAGCGGCGTGAGCAGGCCGAAGACCTGCAGGAAGAAGGAGCCGATGAGGACGTCGGTGAGCGGGGCGCGGTACTTCTTCACCGCGTCGACGAACCAGGCGACGCCGAAGCGGGTGTAGGGATCGTTGAGGCTGGCCCGCCGGCTCATCAGCATCACCCGTCCGGTCCACCGCTCGGCCAGGGCTTCGCGGGTGAGGATCTCGGGCTGGGAAACCAGGGGATCCTGGACCAGGACCTTGCCTTCCGCCGCCTTGCCGAGGATCAGCCAGCCGCCGGCCCGGGTCTTGGCCAGGGCCGGTAGTGGCGTCGTCTCCAGCCGCTCGACGGTGGTGGTGATCATCCGCGCCTTGACCGGATAGCGCTTCACGGCCCGCAGCATCTCGGTCTCGTCGAGGGCCGGGACGCCGCTTTGGTGGAGGATCTCGTCGGGGTTGGCGGGCAGGCCCAGCAACTGCAGCATCAGGGCGAAGGCCGACGCGCCCGGATCGGCGGCGCCTGGCGCGGTGGCGGCGCCGGCGGCTCCGGTCTTGCCGGTGTCGTCCATCAGTTCAATTCCCCGCGTGCGCGCGCCGTGTAGCCGCAATCAAGGTCAGAACGGAAGCGCAAACCGGCCGCAACGTTGAGGTCGAATTCACTCAAGCTTCTTCAACTCCGGGCCGATCGCACATCATCGCAGAACCTTCGCCCCACTCGCAGATGCTTATTGTCGCACCGGCGCGGCGGACAATACAGCCGCCGTTTCGACTGGCGTCAGCAGGGCGCGCGCACGCTCGAACACCGCCTCGAACATGGCGCGGGTGAGGCGCCCGGTGTTCGTGTTCAGCCGCGAGCAGTGGTAGCTGGCGATCAGGCGGTAGGGGCCAAGATCCCACTCCGCGCCGTGGCCGGCGGACGCCGAAACGCGCAGGCTCAGGGCCCGCAGGACATTGCGCCGGGCGACCTCGCCCAGGCTGACGATGACCTCGAGGCGGGGGAGGGCGGCGATCCGCCCGGCCAGGAATGGCCGGCAGGCGGCCTCCTCGGCAGTGGTCGGCTTGTTGGCCGGCGGGGCGCAGCGGACAGCGTTGGTGATCATGGCGTCCACCAGTTCGAGGCCGTCGTCGGGCGCAGCGCCATAGCGGCCGCGCGCGAAGCCGGTCTCGAGCAGGGTCTCGTAGAGCAGGACGCCGGCGAAATCGCCGGTGAACGGCCGGCCGGTGCGGTTGGCCCCGCTCCGCCCCGGCGCGAGACCGACGATCAGGAGCCGCGCGGCCGGATCGCCGAACGAGGGGGCCGGGCCGTTGAACCAGTCGGGATGGAGGGCGCGGTTCTCGGCGCGATAGCCGACGAGCCTGGGGCAGATCGGGCAATCGCGGGGCGGTTCGGCGGTCATGATGTTCCTAGGGTGTCGCGTAGGCGGCGGCGCCTAGCCTATATCGCGGCGATGGATGCGCGCGACCTCGATGCGGCGGTGATCATCGCCCTGGGCTCGAACTTGGCCGGCGCCTACGACTCGTCCACGCAATTGCTGCAGGCGGCGATCGAGCGTTTGCCGGCGGGGAGGGTGAAGGTGGTGGCGCGCTCGCCGGCGTGGCGCTCGGCGGCCTGGCCCGATCCGGCCGTGCCGACCTTCGTCAACGCCGTGGTCCTCGTCGAGACGGACCTGTCGCCGAGGGAGCTGCTGGCGTCCCTCCGGGCTGTTGAGCGCGAGTTCGGCCGCACGCGCGGCGAGCCCAATGCGCCGCGCACCCTTGACCTCGATCTGATCGCCCATGGTCGCGTGGTCATCGCCCAGCCGGACTTCGTCCTGCCCCATCCGCGCGCTCATGAACGGTATTTCGTCATGGGCCCCCTGGCGCAGATCGCCCCCGCCTGGCGTCACCCGGTGAGCGGCCGGACCGCCGCCGAACTGGCCGGCGCCGCGAGCGTGGGCCTCGACGCCGCGCCGACGGTAAACGACCGTTATTAGCGGTGGCCCGACTGAAGGCGGGGGTTTCACCCTCCCGTCGTGGCCCGTCATGGAGAGGGTGGCGCGTGCGAAGCGTGTGACGGATGGGGGACGCGGCCCCATCCGAGTGATTGGGGACTGAGCGAGGCCATCGGCCGCGGGTTACGGTGACATCGCGTAATGCGCGGCGCGGCAAGAGTTCAGCGCCGGCGCCGCCCGACTTGCCGTCCCATGCGGCGTTGCACAATCGGGCCGCGATCGCTATCTAGGATGCTGCTCCCCAACTCTGTGCGAGAACTCATGGCCCGCGTCACTGTCGAAGACTGCGTCACCCGCGTCCCAAACCGTTTCAACCTGATCCTGCTGGCCGCCAACCGGGCCCGGGCGATCACCGCCGGCGGGCCGCTGCTCATCGACCGCGACAACGACAAGAACCCGGTCGTGGCCCTGCGCGAAATTGCCGACGACATGGTCAATCCCGAGGAGCTGCGCGAGACCCTGATCACCAGCCTGCAGCGGGTGGA
Source organism: Caulobacteraceae bacterium (assembly GCA_036498165.1). GTDB lineage: Bacteria > Pseudomonadota > Alphaproteobacteria > Caulobacterales > Caulobacteraceae > Acaudatibacter. The sequence goes on along the minus strand of DASXIE010000236.1, from coordinate 31,664 downwards.
CGAGCACTCCGAGGCTGAGGAAGAGGCCGAGACCCTGGCCCTGCTGGCCGATTCGTCCCACTCGCGGATGAGCGAACAGGACCTGGTCCGCGCCCTGCAGAGCGACCGCGACGGCGGTCAGGAGGAGCGCTACTGAGTCTCGAACACCCAGAGACTCTCACGCCCGAGGCGGCGCCGCCCATCGCCGTCCCCAAGACCTCGCCCCCGCCGCGCGCCGGCAAGGCCGAACCCCGCAAGTTCCTGCGCCAATACGAGCTGATCGAGCGCGTCCGCGCCTATGATCCGAGCGCCGACGAGGCCCTGCTGAACCGGGCCTACGTCTACGCGATGCGCATGCACGGCTCCCAGACCCGGGCCTCGGGCGATCCCTATTTCGCCCACCCCATCGAGGTGGCCGGCATCCTCACCGACTACCGGCTGGACACGGCCACCATCGTCACCGCCCTGCTGCACGATGTCATCGAGGACACTGAGGCCCACAAGGACGACATCAGGGCCCTGTTCGGCCAGGAGATCGGCGAACTCGTCGAGGGGGTGACCAAGCTCTCCCGCCTGGAGGCCACCGCCGACCACAAGCGCCAGGCCGAGAACCTGCGCAAGTTCATCCTGGCGGTCTCCCGGGACGTGCGCGTGCTGCTGGTCAAGCTGGCCGACCGGCTCCACAACATGCGCACGCTGAATTTCATCACCAGCGCCGCCAAGCGCGAGCGGATCGCCCGCGAGACCCTGGACATCTACGCCCCGTTGGCCCGCTCGATCGGCTGCCACCGCATCTGCTCGGAGCTCGAGGAACTGGCCTTCAGCCATCTCAATCCGGTCGCCCGCGACGCCATCATCCGCCGCCTCGATGGCTTAAGGACCCGCCAGGGCCGCTCCGTGGCCCTGGTCAGCGAGGAGATCGTCAAGCAGCTCACCGACGCCGGCATCCCGGCCCGGGTGATCGGGCGGGAGAAGAATCCGTTCTCGATCTGGCGCAAGCTGCAGCGCAAGTCGATCGGCTTCGCCCAGCTCTCCGACATCTACGCCTTCCGGGTGATCGTCGATTCCGAGGACGACTGCTATCGGGCCCTGGGGGTCATTCACCGGGCGTGGTCGAGCGTGCCCGAACGCTTCAAGGACTTCATCTCGACGCCCAAGCGCAACAATTACCGCTCAATCCACACCACGGTGGTTGGGCCCCGGGCGGCGCGGATCGAGATGCAGATCCGCACCGAGATCATGGACCGGGTGGCCGAGCAGGGGGTGGCGGCCCACTGGCGCTACAAGAACGAGACCTACGGTTTCGACCCCGAAGCGGCGGCCGAGGCCGGCGGGGCCGATCCGCTGGAGAACCTGCGCCAGTTCGTCCAAGTCCTCGACCAGGGCGGCGACGCCGAGGACCTCCTCGAACACGCCAAGATGGAGATGTTCCTCGACCAGGTCTTCGTCTTCACCCCCAAGGGCAAGCTCATCAGCCTGCCGGCCGGGGCCATGCCGCTGGATTTCGCCTATGCGGTGCACTCCGACGTGGGCGACACCTGCATCGGGGTGAAGGTCAACGGCGAACTCAGACCCCTGCGCACCGCCCTGCAGAACGGCGATGTCATCGAGGTTGTGCGCGGCCCCAAGTCCGCCCCGCCCGCCGACTGGCGCGGCCTCACGGTGAGCGGGCGGGCCCGCTCGGCCATCCGCCGCCTGATCCGCCAGACCGAGAAGGAGGAGTTCCAGCGCCTGGGCCGCACGACCCTGGAGCAGACCTTCGCGCGGGCCGGCAAAAGCCTAGCCGACGTGTCGCTCCGCTCGGCGCTCGACCGCTTCGCCGCCGCCAACGAGGCCGAACTCTTCGCCGCCGTCGGCCGGGCCCGGATCACCCCGACCCAGGTGCTGGAGACGGTGTTTCCGGGCCTGAAGGAAACCGAGCGCGAGGCGGCCTCGGCGCGGCGGCGGATCGAGGACGGCCACGCCGCCCGCTTCTACGTCCAGGGCGGGGGCCTCACCCCCGGCGTAGCGCTGCATTTCGCGCCGTGCTGCAACCCCATGCCAGGCGACCGCATCGTTGGCATAGCCGAGAAGGACAAGGGCCTGACGGTCCACACCATCGATTGCCCGGTGCTGGCCGGCTACGAGGACCAGGAGGACCTGTGGCGCGACCTGCAGTGGACGCCGGAGGCCGAGCGGAACACGCTCTCGGACGCCCGCCTGCGCGCCACGGTGCGCGACGCGCCCGGGGTCATGGGCCAGATCTGCACGATCATCGGCGAGGCCGGCGGCAACATCATCGGCGTCAACATGCGCCACCGCCATTCAGATTTCTTCGACGTCGACTTCGGCCTCGAGGTGAAGGACGCCAAGCACCTGACCCACATCGCCGCCGCCCTGCGCGCCTGCCCCAGCGTCGAAACCGTCGAACGCGCCCAGGGCTAGGGCCTCATCCCACCGTCATCCCCGGGACCGACGCCCGGGGATGACGGTTGGGGAGGTGTGGATGACGGTGTGGGTTGGGGATGACAGTCGGGTTGGAGTTTCCCGCGGGCGCGCCGTGAGTTATTCAGCCGGCCATGACCAATGAAGATGTGCTCGAAGAATTCCGCCAGGCAGGGGCCTTGCGCGAGGGGCATTTCATCATGTCGTCGGGCCTGCACACCGGGGTCTTCCTGCAGAAGAACCTGGTCTTCATGCATCCCGAGCGCTGCGAGCGGCTGTGCCGGGCCCTGGCGGCCGCGATCCGCGCGGCGGTGGGCGAAGTCGACGTCTGCGTCTCCCCGGCGGTGGGCGGGATCATCCCGGGCTACGAGACCGCGCGGCATCTCGGCGTGCCGTCGATCTACCTCGAGCGGGAAGGCGGGACCCTGAGCTTCCGGCGCGGCTTCAGGCTCGAGCGGGGGGCGCGGGTGGCCATGGTCGAGGACATCGTCTCCACCGGACTTTCCTCACGCGAAACCGTGGCGGCGATCCGCGCCGCCGGCGGCGAGGTAGTGTGCGCGGCGTGCATCGTCGATCGCTCCGGCGGCCGGGCCGACAGCGGCGCGCCGATGATCGCGCTCGCCCGCCTCGACGTTCCGGCCTGGCCGGCCGATGCCCTGCCGCCGGAGTTGGCCGCCATACCCGCCGAGGAGTCCGGCAGCCGCCGGCTGAGCGCATGAGCGGGCGCCTGCGCCTGGGGGTCAACATCGACCACGTGGCGACCATCCGCAACGCTCGCGGCGAGGCCTATCCCGACCCGGCGCGGGCCGCCGAGCTCGCCATGCAGGCCGGCGCCGACGGCATCACCGCCCATCTGCGCGAGGATCGCCGGCACATCTCCGACGCCGACATCGACGCCCTGGCGGCCCTGACCCGGCGCCGCGGCCGGCCGCTCAACCTGGAGATGGCGGCGACGCGCGAGATGGAAGCCATAGCGCTCGCCCATCGTCCCCACGCCGCCTGCCTGGTGCCCGAGCGCCGCGAGGAGGTGACCACTGAGGGCGGACTCGATGTCGCCGGGGCACACAACCGAATCGCCCCGGTGGTGGGGGCGCTGAAGGACGCCGGCATACGGGTCTCGCTGTTCGTCGAGGCCGAACCGGCCCAGATCGAGGCCGCGATCCGCGTCGGCGCACAGGTCGTGGAGCTTCACACCGGGGCCTGGTGCCTGGCGGTGCGCGAGCATGCGGCCGGGGCGGGCGAACTGCTGGACCGCCTGCGCCATGCGGCGCGGCTAGCCGCTGGCCTCGGCCTTGAGGTCCACGCCGGCCACGGCATCGATTACGAGACGGTCGGGCCGATCGCCGCCATCCCCGAGGTGATTGAGCTCAACGTCGGCCATTTCCTGGTCGGCGAGGCGATCTTCGCCGGCCTCGATCCGGCCATCCGCCGGATGCGGACCTTGATGGACAAGGCCCGGAGGGGCCGCGAGGCGGCGGCGTGATCGTCGGCGTCGGCTCGGACCTCATCGACATCCGGCGGATCGACAAGACCCTCGAGCGGCACGGAGAGCGCTTCATCGCGCGGATCTTCACCGAGATCGAACGAGCCCGCGCCGAACGCCGGACCGGCCGCGCCGCGACCTACGCCAAGCGGTTCGCCGCCAAGGAGGCCTGCGCCAAGGCGCTGGGCACCGGCATGCGACGGGGGGTGTTCTGGAAGGACATGGGGGTGGTCAACGCCCGCTCCGGCCAGCCCACTCTGGCCCTGACCGGCGGGGCGGCGCTGCGCCTGGCCGAACTGACGCCGCCCGGCTGCGAAGCGGTTCTGCACCTCTCGCTCACCGACGATCACCCCTGGGCCCAGGCCTTCGTGGTCATCGAGGCCCGGCCCGCATGACAGGGGATTCACGAGCGCGCGGCTTGCCCGTGGGCTATCGGGCGTCTAGCACGCGGCAATGAGCGCCAAACCCATGACAAAATCCGACGCCGCCAAGGCGGGCAAGCCGGCCGGGGTGGTCGAGGAGTTCGGCGAGATCGTCAAGACGATCTTCTGGGCCCTGCTGATCGCCCTGATCATCCGCACGGTCCTCTTCCAGCCCTACACCATCCCCTCCGCCTCGGAGGAGCCGAACCTCTATCAGGGCGACTACATCATCGTTTCGAAATGGTCGTACGGCTACAGCCGCCACTCGATCCTGTTCAGCCCGCCGATCTCCAAGGGACGGCTCTTTTTCCACGCCCCGACCCGCGGCGACGTGGTGGTCTTCAAACTGCCCAGGGACGGCCATACGGACTACATCAAGCGTCTCATCGGCCTGCCCGGCGACCACATCCAGGTGCGCAAGGGGGTGGTGTTCATCAACGGCAAGGCCCTCGTCCAGCAGCCGGTGGGGACGATCGAAACCGACGACCATGGCTATCCCGAACAGGTGATGCTGCGCCGCGAGACCAATCCCGAGGGCCGTTCCTACCTGATCCAGGCGCACCCCGGCGACACCCCGGCCGACAACACAGCCGTCTATACGGTCCCGGCAGGCTGCTACTTCATGATGGGCGACAACCGCGAGAACTCGGCCGACAGCCGCTTCGACCCGGGGCTGGCGCCGGAGGACGCGCGGCTGGGCGGCTGCGGCTGGGACAGTCGCGTCGAGGCCCAGATCGGCGACGACCTCGGGGTCGGCTTCGTCCCCGAGGAGAACCTGGTGGGCAAGGCCCAGATCATCATGCTGTCGTGGAAGGAAAACGCCTCGATCTTCAAGCCGTGGACCTGGCTCGACCTGCGCCTCAACCGGTTCCTGCGCCTGATCAGGTGAGCGGCGAATGAACCGGCGTTCCCAGGCGGTGCTCGAGATGCAGGATCGCCTCGGCCACGTCTTCGCTGACCAGGCCCTGCTCGAGCGGGCGTTGACCCACGCCAGCGCCGCCGCCGGGACGCGTCGCCTGACCGACAACGAGCGCCTCGAGTTCCTCGGCGACAGGGTGCTCGGGCTGATCATCGCCGAGGCGCTCGGCGAGCGGGAAGGCCAGGCCAGCGTAGGCGTACTCAGCACCCGCCTGCATGGCCTGGTCAGCGGCGAGGCCTGCTCACGGGCGGCGCGGTCCATCGGTCTTGGCGAGGCGGTCAGGCTGCCGGCCGGGGAGACGCGCCGGGGGGCCCGCGAGCAGGCGCGAATTCTCGGCGACGCCTGCGAGGCGTTGATCGCCGCCCTCTATCTGGAGCTGGGCCTGGACGGGGCGCGGCCGATCATCCTTCAGCTATGGGCGCCCCTGCTGGCCGAGCCGCATGACCGGGCGGCGAGCGATCCCAAGACCGAGTTGCAGGAATGGGCCGCCGCCACGGGGCGCGGCCCCCCGGTCTACCGGATCCTCGAGCGCAGCGGACCGGCCCATCTGCCGACCTTCACCGTCGAACTGAGGGTGCCGGGCGAGCGGCCCGAAACCGCCAGCGCCGGCGCCCTGCGCGCGGCCGAGAAGGCCGCCGCCCTGGCGCTGCTGCGCCGCGTGCGGACGCCTGAATGACCCGGGCCGGCTTCGTAGCGGTGATCGGCGCGCCCAACGCCGGCAAGTCGACCCTGGTCAACCGCCTGGTGGGGAGCAAGGTCTCGATCGTCACCCGCAAGGTCCAGACCACCCGTTTCCCGGTGCGGGGCGTGGCCATGGACGGCGAGAGCCAGATGGTGCTCGTCGACACCCCCGGCATCTTCACCCCGCGCCGGCGCCTGGATCGGGCCATGGTCCGCGCCGCCTGGGGCGGGGCTCAGGATGCCGACGCCGTCGTCCATCTCGTGGACACTGAGGCTCAGGCGCGCCATGCCGATGGGGCCGGGCGCGGGGCCGAACGCCTGGCGGTGCAGGACGCCCAGACCATCGCCGATGGGCTGAAAGCCTCTTCCCGACGAGCGATCCTGGCCCTCAACAAGATCGACCTGGTCAGGAAAGAACGCCTTCTGGGCCTGACCGAGGCGCTGTTCGATCCCCTCATCTACAGCGAAGTATTCATGATCTCCGCGTCCGGCGGGGCCGGCGTCGGCAAGCTCAAAGCGACGCTTGCCGCCCTCATGCCGGAAGGGCCGTGGTTCTATCCGGCCGAGCAGAGCGCCGACATCCCCGCCCACCTGCTGGCCGCCGAGATCACCCGCGAGAAGATCTATCTGCGGGTCCACGAGGAACTGCCCTACGCCGCCGCCGTGGAGACCACCGCCTTCGAGGAGCGCGCGGACGGCTCGGCCCGCATCGAGCAGACCCTCTTCGTCGAGCGCGACAGCCAGCGGGCGATCCTCATCGGCAAGGGTGGGGCGACGCTGAAATGGATCGGCCAGGCGGCGCGCGAGGAGCTCGCGGTCCTGCTGGACCGGCCGGTGCATCTCTTCCTGCACGTCAAGGTCGATCCCCGGTGGAGCGAGGACCGCGGCCGCTATAGCGAAGTGGGCCTCGACTTCGATGTCTGAGGCCCTTCATTTAAGGGCATGGAATTCGAGGATCAGGCCTTCGTGCTCGCCGCCCGCGCCCATGGCGAGGCCGGCGCCATCGTCGAGGTCTTGACCGCCGCCCACGGCAAGTGGGCCGCCCACGTGGCCGGCGGGGCGTCGCGGCGGATGAAGCCTTTCCTGCAGCCGGGGGCGAGGGTCCTCTTCGCCTATCGGGCCAGAGTGGCCGATCAGCTCGGATCGGCGCGGCTGGAGCCGGTGGGTGAGGGGCCATCGGCCCTGTTCGACGATTCCCTGGCCCTGGCGGGCCTTGCCGCCGCCGCCGCGGTGACCGGCGCGGCTTTGCCCGAACGCGAGCCGCACCCCGGCGTCTTCCTGGCCTTTGAGGCCCTGATCGGGGCCCTGGCCGACGAGGCGATCTGGCCGGCGGTGTTCGTCCGTTTCGAGGCCGGGCTGCTGGCCGACCTCGGCTTCGGCCTCGACCTGACCCGGTGCGCGGTATCCGGAACGGCCGATGATCTTGTCTGGGTGAGTCCGCGCACCGGCCGGGCGGTGAGCGCGGCGGCCGGCGAGCCCTATCGCGATCGCCTGCTGGCCCTGCCGGCCTTCCTGCTCTCCGCTCAGGGAAGGCTGGCGCCCGGCGACATCGCCGCCGGCCTGGCGCTCACCGGCCATTTCCTGGAGGACAGCGTCTTCGCCGCGCTCAACCGCCCCATGCCGCCGGCTCGCGAGCGCCTGGTCGATCGTCTGCGCGAGCGCGACAGACTGTGATCGCATGTTATGGGAGATCGTCATGAGTCCCGTTATCGATGAACTGATCGAGCTGCGCGGCCTGCGCCTGCACTATCGCGACTGGGCCGCCCGTTCGCCTGGCGCGCCGAGCCTCCTCCTGCTGCACGGCTACACTGGCCACGCCCGCTCGTGGGACGCGTTTGCGCAGGCCATGACCGATCGCTACCGGGTTCTGGCCCTCGATCAGCGCGGACACGGCGAGAGCGGCTGGGCCGGCGACTATGGGATCGGCGAGATGACCGCCGACCTGGAGGTCTTCGTCGCCGCCCTGGGTCTTTCCGGCTTCACGCTTCTGGGCCTTTCCATGGGCGGGATGGTGGCCATGGACTACGCCGGACGCGCGCCGAAGGAACTGGCGGCCCTGGTGATAGTCGACATCGCTCCGGAGATCGTCACCTCCGGCTCGTCGCGGATTCAGGAAGGGCAGAAGGCCAGCGACGTCTTCGCCAGCCGCGAGGAGGCCTTCGCCGCCGCTCGCGCGGCCAATCCCGTCCCGCCGGAGGATCATCATCGCCACCGGGTCGACCATAGCCTGATGCGGACGGCGGACGGGGGGTGGACCTGGCGCTACGACCGCGCCTTGCGCAATCCGGCCGCGCTCGGCCGGCGCGACCCGGAAATGGGCTGGCGCTCGTGCGCGGCGATCGCCGTCCCCACCCTCGTCATCCGCGGCGAAAACTCAGACATCCTGTCCCCCGAATTGGCGCAGCGCATGGTGGCGACGATCCCGGATGCCCGCCTCGTCACCGTGGTCGGCTCCGGCCACCCCGTGCCGCTGGATGCGCCGGAAGGATTCATCGAGGCGGCGAGGGGATTTCTGCGCGGTAAGCCGGCCTAGACACCGCCCCCTGACTCATCGCACACGGCCCCATGGACGCGCCGGCTCCCCCGCCGCCGGAAGACGGCGGCCGCATCATCGACGAGCCTCTGACCGAGGCCCTGTCGCGGCGCTATCTGGCCTACGCCCTCTCGACGATCACCCAGCGCGCCCTGCCGGACGTTCGCGATGGCCTCAAGCCTGTGCAGCGGCGCCTGCTCTACGCCATGCACAACATGCGGCTGGGCCCCGACGGCGCGGCCAAGAAGTGCGCCAAGGTGGTCGGCGACGTGATGGGCCAGCTCCACCCGCACGGCGACCAGTCGATCTATGACGCCCTGGTCCGCCTGGCCCAGGACTTCGCCCAGCGCTATCCCCTCATCGACGGCCAGGGCAATTTCGGCAACATCGACGGCGATAACGCCGCGGCCATGCGCTACACGGAGTGCCGGCTCACCGACGCCGCCCAGCTGCTTCTCGACGGCATCGACGAGGACGCCGTCGATTTCCGCCCCACCTACGACGGCGAGGACGAGGAGCCGGTGGTCCTGCCGGCCGGCTTCCCCAATCTCCTGGCCAACGGCTCGTCGGGCATCGCTGTGGGCATGGCGACCTCGATCCCGCCGCACAACGCCGCCGAGCTCATCGACGCCTGCCTGCTGCTGCTCGAACGGCCGAACGCCACGGTGACCGACCTGATGGCCCGCGTCCCGGGGCCGGACTTCCCCACCGGCGGGGTGATCGTCGAGCCGACCGCTTCTCTGCGCGAGACCTATGAGAGCGGCCGAGGGGGAGTGCGGCTGCGGGCCCGGTGGACGCGGGAGGACGCCGGGCGGGGCCTCTGGCGAGTGGTGGTCACCGAGGTCCCCTATCAGGTCAAGAAGGCCGACCTCGTCGAGGAACTGGCCGGGCTCATCGAGAACAAGAGGGCGCCGCTGCTGGCCGACGTCCGCGACGAGTCGGCCGAGGATGTCCGCCTGGTCCTCGAGCCGCGCGCCCGCACGGTCGAGCCCGAGGTCCTGATGGAGAGCCTCTTCAAGCTCTCGGATCTGGAAACGCGGTTCCCGGTCAACATGAATGTGCTGGACGCCCGCGGCGCGCCGCAGGTCATGGGACTGAAGGGCGTGCTTCTCGCCTTCCTCGATCACCGCCGCGAGGTTCTCGCCCGCCGGGCCCGCTTCCGCCTGGGCAAGATCGAGGCCCGCCTGCACATTCTCGACGGCCTCTTGATCGTCTTCCTCGATCTCGACGAGGTGATCCGCATCGTGCGCTTCGAGGACGAGCCCAAGGCGCGGCTGATCGAGCGCTTCGAGATTTCCGACATCCAGGCGGAGGCCATCCTCAACACCCGCCTGCGGCAACTGGCGAAACTCGAGGAAATGGAGCTAAGGCGCGAACATTCCGAGCTTTCTTCCGAGCGCGACGGCATCGAGACCCTGCTCGCCTCGGATCGCGAGCAGTGGAAGCTGGTGGCCGTGGGCCTGCGCGGGGTGCGCAAGATTCTCGGCCCTTCCACCACCGTGGGAGCGCGGCGCACGACCTTCGATGAAGCCCCGGCGATCGATCCGGCCAGCGCCCTGGAGTCTCTGGTGGCCCGCGAGCCGATCGCCGTCATCCTCTCCGAGCGGGGGTGGATCCGGGCCGCCCGCGGCCGCATCGAGGATCCTGCCGCCCTCACCTTCAAGGAGGGCGACAAGCTCGCCTTCCTGGTCCCGGCCGAGACCACCGACAAGCTGCTGATCTTCGCCTCCGACGGGCGGTTCTTCACCCTGGCGTGCGACAAGCTCCCCTCGGCGCGCGGCCATGGCGAGCCCCTGCGCCTGATGGTCGATCTCGACGACAGGGTGGGGATCCTGGCGGTCTTCCCGCACAAGCCGGGACGGCGCCGCTTGCTGGCCTCGCGGGCCGGCTATGGTTTCATCCTGCCGGAGGAGGAGGCGGTGGCCTTCCGCAAGGCCGGCAAGCAGGTCCTGAGCGTGGGCGCGGCGGAGGCGGCGGCCTGCCTGACGCTCGACGGCGATACCCTGGCGGTAGTCGGCGACAACGGCAAGATCCTCGCCTTTCCGGTGGCCGAACTGCCGGAGATGACCCGGGGCAAGGGCGTCAAGCTGCAGAGCTATCGCCAGGGCGGCCTGCGCGACGCCATGGTCTTTTCCGCCGCCGACGGCCTGGCGTGGACCGACGCCGCCGGCCGCACCCGGGCGTGGCCGGAATGGCGGGAGTGGCAAGGCAAGCGGGCCGGGGCCGGCAAGATGGCCCCGCGCGGCTTCCCCGCCAGCAAGCGCTTCAGGCCATGAGCAGGTGACAGAGGCTTAATTGGCGTTCGCGCTCATGCGCCCCTATCTTCACCGTTATCGGAACCTTGGGGTGCGAACATGATCTTCGCCGTCGTCATTCTTCTTGTCGTCATCGCCCTGGTGGTCATGGCGGTCGGGACCTACAACCGCCTGGTGGGTCTGAGGCAAAACGCCAACAGCGCCTTCGCCGACATCGACGTCCAGCTCAAACAGCGCCAGGATCTGGTCCCCAACTTGGTGGAGACGGTGAAGGGCTACGCGGCCCACGAGCGCGGCACCTTCGACGAGGTGACGGCCGCGAGGGCCGCCGCCGCCTCGGCCCCCAACGTCCAGGATCGGGTCCAAGCCGAGAACGCCCTGACCGGCGCGCTCGGCAAGCTGATGGCCGTGGCCGAGGCCTATCCGGAGCTGAAGGCCAATCAGAATTTCATGCAGCTGCAGGGCGAACTCACCGACATCGAGAACAAGATCGCCGCCGCCCGCCGCTACTTCAACAACGCCGTCGCCGAGTACAACGCCCAGATTCAGACCTTCCCGGCGGTTCTGTTCGCCGCCGCCCTGGGCTTCGCCAGCCGCGATTTCTTCGACCTCGGCGCCGAGCGCGCGGCCGCCACCGCCGCTCCCCAGGTCAAGTTCTAGGGGTTTTCCGCCATGGGGGCCGTCGGTCTCCAGACCTACATCTGGAACAATAACATCCGCTCGATCGTCCTGCTGGCGGCCTTCCCGCTGCTGCTCCTGGCGATGGTGTTCGTGCTGACGCTGGGGATGATCTGGTCGGGATACCTGCCGCCGCCGGCCTATGGCTCGGGCGGGGCGGTGCGGGAGGCGGCCGGCCTGATGCTGGGCGCCGCGCCGGCGGCGCTGATCGTCGCCGGGGTGTGGTTCCTTTTCGCCTATTTCTTCAACCAGACCATCGTCGATCTGGCCACCGGGGCCCGCGTGGTCGCGCGCGCCGAGGAGCCGGAATTCTATAACCTTCTGGAAAACATCGCCATTTCGCGGGGCATGAAGACCCCGACACCGCGCGTGATCGAGACCGAGGCCCTCAACGCCTTCGCCAGCGGCGTCCACGAGGGGCGCTTCTCGGTCACCGTGACCCGCGGCCTCCTGCAAAGCCTCGATCGCGACGAACTCGAGGCGGTGCTCGGCCACGAGATGACCCACGTGATCAACCGCGACGTGCGGACCATGATCATCGCGGCGATCTTCGCCGGGATCATCACCCTGCTGTGCCAGATCCTGGCCCGGTCCATCTTCTTCTCGGGGCGGGGGCGCAGCCGCGGCGGCGGGGCCGGCGTCTTCTGGATCGTGGCCATCGCCACGGCGGCGGTGGGCTACGTCCTGGCCATAGTCATCCGCATGGCCATCTCGCGCAGCCGCGAATTCGTCGCCGACGCCGGCTCGGTGGAGCTGACCAAGAACCCCGACGCCATGATCTCGGCCTTGACCAAGGTCGCCGGCCACACCCATCTCGACGCGCCGCAATCCATGCGGGCCATGTTCCTGGAGGAGGACGACGACGGCATTTTCGGCCTCTTCGCCACCCATCCGCCGGTGGCCAAGCGGATCGCCGCCCTGCAGCGCTACGCCGGCGGCCGCATCGCCGACCACGCGGAGACCGCCGCGCCGATCACCCGGGATGAACCGGCGCCGATCGCCCCGGCCGACCCATCGACGCCGGACACGGGCGAGCACGGGCCCTGGGGCTGAGGCGCTTGGGGACGGCAGCCCGGCAAGCTAGAGTGTCGACGAGACAAACGAGGGAGGTTCCAATGATCAGAAAGCTGCTCCTGGCCGCCGCCGCGAGCGTGGCCCTGGCCCCGGCCGCCGTGGCCGCCGATATCGCCTCGGCCCTGGCCGATCCGGGCCGGCCGGCGGCCGACGTGGCCCGCGACGGCGCCCGAAAGCCGGCCGCGGTAATCGCTTTCGCCGGCATCAAGCCGGGCGACCGGGTGACCGATTTCATCCCCGGCGGTGGCTACTTCACCCGCATCTTCTCCGGCGTCGTCGGCCCCAAAGGCCACGTCTACGCCATGGTGCCCGGCCCGGCGGCGGCTTTCGAAGCGCCGATGACCGCGACCATCACCACTTTCGCGGCGACCCATCCCAACGTCACCGTGGTGATCACCAAGGGCCTCGACTTCGCCGCCCCCGACGGGCCGGTGGACGTGTTCTGGACGGCCCAGAACTATCACGACCTCTACAACCCGCTCACCAAGGGGGCGGCGGGTCCGACGAGCCTGCTGCCGCTCAACAAGCTGGTCTTCGCCGCTCTCAAGCCCGGCGGGACCTACTTCATCATCGACCACGTCGCCCCGGCCGGCTCGGGCATCTCCGACACCAACACCCTGCACCGGATCGACCCGGCCCGGGTGCGCGCCGATGTTGAAGGGGCCGGCTTCGTCTTCGTCGGCGAGAGCGACGTGCTGCGCAATCCGGCCGACCCGCACGACAAGATCGTCTTCGACCCCTCCATCCGCGGCCACACCGACCAGTTCGTCTACAAGTTCCGCAAGCCGGGGTAGGGCCTTCCCGAGACCGGGCCGCCCGCGCGGAGCGTCACCGTGCTTGACAGGGAGAACAAAACCAGAAAGAACAAAACGGGTACAAAGGAGGTCATCCCCATGTTTCGCTTCGCTCTCGACTCGCTGGCGCTTGTGTCCGTCGCCGGGTTCGTTTGGATGGTGTGTCAGGTGGCGCAGTTCGCCGGCTGAGTCGGATCAGGAAGGAGCGGCGGCGTGGCGGAGGGTGAGCAGGGCTTCGTCCACCTGAGGGTGAGATCGGCCTACTCCCTGCTCGAGGGGGCGATCAAAGCCGACGCCATCGGGGCCCTGGCGGCCCGCGAGGGCATGGCGGCCGTGGGCCTGACGGACCGGGCCAATCTGTTCGGGGCCCTGGAATTCTCGGTCCTCACCAAGGACCACGGCGTGCAGCCGATCATCGGCTGCGCCCTGCCGGTCACCGGCATCGGCGAAGGGCCTCCCGAGCGTTGGGCGCGCACGCCGACCATCGTCCTGCTGGTCCAGAACGAGGCCGGCTACCGCAATCTGTGCGAGCTCTCCTCGAACGCCTTCCTGAACGTCGACGCCGCCGAGGCGCCGCATGCGCCATGGAGCGAGGTGGCGGCGCGGGCCGAGGGTCTGATCCTGCTCTCCGGCGGGCCGGACGGTCCGGTAGATCCCCTCTTCGCCTCCGGCCGGGGGGCGGAAGGGGCGGCGGCGCTGGCCGAGATGCATCGAATTTTCGCCGATCGCTTTTATGTCGAGCTGCAGCGCCATGGCCTGGCCGGCGAGGCGGCGGCCGAGCCGGGGCTGGTGGCCTGGGCCTACGACAACGACGCGCCCCTGGTGGCGACCAACGACGTCTATTTCGCGGACGCCAAGACCTGGCGGGCCCATGACGCCCTCCTGTGCATCGCCGATGGGGCCTTCGTCGGCCAGGACGAGCGCCGCCGGGTCACCGCCGAGCACTGGTTCAAGCCGGCCAGCGCCATGCGGGCCCTCTTCGCCGATCTCCCCGAGGCGTGCGACAACAGCCTCGAGATCGCCCGCCGCTGCGCCTTCATGGTCCAGAAGCGCGAGCCGATCCTGCCCCGCTTTCCCACCGTCGGCGGCCGCTCCGAGGACGAGGAACTGGCCGAGCAGGCCCGCGAGGGCCTGCGCCGCCGGCTCAAGACCGCCCCGCCGCCGGGCGGCGAGGCGGCCTATTGGGAGCGCCTGGAGCGCGAAATCGGCGTCATCCAGTCGATGGGCTTTGCCGGCTATTTCCTGATCGTCTCCGATTTCATGAAGTGGGCGGTGGCCCACGACATCCCGGTGGGGCCCGGACGCGGGTCGGGGGCCGGCTCGGTGGTCGCCTGGTCGCTGCTGATCACCGGCATCGATCCGCTGCGTTTTGGCCTCCTCTTCGAGCGCTTCCTCAATCCGGAGCGGGTCTCCATGCCCGACTTCGACATCGACTTCTGCCAGGAGCGACGGGAAGAGGTGATCGCCTACGTCCAGGGCCGCTACGGCGCCGACAGGGTGGCCCAGATCATCACCTTCGGTTCGCTCCAGGCCCGCGCCGTGCTGCGCGACATGGGGCGGGTGCTGCAGCTGCCGCTGGGCCAGGTCGACCGCCTGGCCAAGATGATCCCCAACAATCCGGCCGCCCCGGTGACCCTGGCCAGGGCCATCGAGATGGAGGCGCGCCTACAGATGGCCAGGCGCGAGGACGAGGCGGTGGGAGAGATGTTCGACATCGCCCTCGAGCTCGAGGGCCTTTACCGCAACGCATCGACCCACGCCGCCGGGGTGGTCATCGCCGACCGCCCGCTCACCGAACTCACCCCGCTCTACCGTGACCCGCGCTCGGCCCTGCCGGCCACCCAGTTCAACATGAAGTGGGTCGAGAGCGCCGGCCTGGTGAAGTTCGATTTCCTGGGCCTGAAGACCCTCACCGTCATCCGCCGGGCGGTCAGGCACCTGGAGCGGCGCGGGGCGGGGGTGAGCCTGGAGACCCTGCCGCTCGACGATCCGCCCACCTACGAACTGCTTTCCTCGGGGCACACGGTCGGCATCTTCCAGATGGAAGGGCAGGGGATGCGCGACACCCTGCGCAAGCTGAGGCCGTCAACGGTGGAGGAGATCACCGCCCTCATCTCCCTCTATCGGCCCGGCCCGATGGATTCGATCGACGAATATGTCGACTGCAAGATGGGCCGCCGGCCGGTCAGCATCCTGCCGGGCCTGGAGGGCGCGCTCTCCGAGACCTTCGGGGTGATCGTCTACCAGGAGCAGGTGATGAAGATCGCCCAGGTCCTGGCCGGCTATTCCCTGGGCGAAGCCGACCTGCTGCGCCGGGCCATGGGAAAGAAGAAGAAGGAGGAGATGGACCAGCAGCGGGCCCGCTTCCTCTCCGGCGCCAGCGAACATGGCCTGCCGCGCGCCGAGGCCGACCACATGTTCGAACGGATGGCCAAGTTCGCCGGCTATGGCTTCAACAAGTGCCACGCCGCGCCCTACGCCCTGATTTCCTACCAGACGGCCTGGCTCAAGGCGAACCGACCGGTGGAGTTCTTCGCGGCCTCGATGAGCCTGGACATCTCCAACACCGACAAGCTGGCGGTGTTCTACCAGGACGCCCGCCGGCTGGGGGTCGCCATCCTGGCCCCGGACGTCAACCGCTCGGGGGCCGACTTCGAGGTCGAGGACGGCCAGGTGCTCTACGCCCTGGCGGCGATCCGCAACGTCGGGGCCCAGGCCATGGCCCATGTCGTCGCCGTGCGCGAGGCCGGCGGCCGGTTCGTCGACCTGTTCGATTTCCTCGAGAGGGTGGATCCGAGGCAGGTCAACAAGCGGGCCCTGGAGAGCCTGGCCAGGGCCGGGGCCTTCGATACCCTCCATCCCAATCGGGCCCAGATCGTCGCCGCCGCCGATTCCCTGATCGCCTACGCCCAGTCGATGGCCGCCGACCGGGCCAGCGCCCAGGAAAGCCTGTTCGGCGAGGCCTCCGAGGCCGCGCGCCCGCGGCTGCCGCGCATCGAGCCGTGGAACCCGGTCGCTCGTCTCGACGAGGAGCTGGCCGCCGTGGGTTTCTACCTGAGCGGCCACCCCCTCGAAGACATGGTCGGCCTGCTGCGCCGCCACCGCACCACCCTCTATCTCGACGCCCTGGCGGCGAGCGCGGCGGGGGCCGAGGCCTTCCGCATGGCCGGGGTCGTGCGCCGCCGCCAGGAGCGCAGTTCGGCCAACTCCAGCGGCAAGTTCGCCTTCGTCACCCTCTCCGATCCCACCGGCGAATACGAGGTCCTGTTCCCGCCCGAGGCCCTGCGCGCCTGCCGCGACCTCCTGGAGCCCGGGCGCGCGATCGTCCTTAAGGTCAGGGCCCGGGCCAGCGACGGCGAGGTGCGCTTCTTCGGCGACGACGCCCGCCCGCTCGAGCGGGTGATCGACGAGACGGCGGCCGGCCTGCGCATCCACCTTTCGCCGAGCGTCGCCGAGTTGGCGGTGCTCAAGTCGCGGCTCGAGCCGTCGGCGAGCGGCGGCGAGGTGATGTTCGTGGCCGCCTTCCCCGGCGGCCGCGAAGTGGAGATGAAGCTTCCCGGCCGCTACCGCCTCGACCCGGCGGTGCGAGGGGCCATCAAGGTCGCCCCCGGCGTCGCCGCCCTGGAGGACGTGTAGTTCTGCACGACGTCATGGCCGGGCGTCAGTCCCGGCCATGCAAGCACGCGATCCGGCGGGTGGACGCGCCTGAGCGCGTTCAGTGCTCTACGCGAGCAACCCCGGACCGCTAGCGCATGGCCGCGCAGGCGCGGCCCGTCGTCTTCCGCGTTCATGGGTCGGCGGGACTGACGCCCGCCGATGACGGCACAGGTGAATTGTTCCGCCTTGCCATTTGGCCCTGGCGCCCCTATGTGGCCGGCCATCCCACACGCGAAGCGTTCGGCAAAGCCCGGGTCAATCCCCAGGCCCCGCCGTTCCGGTCTCCCCTGAACAAGGAGTTGGCTTCGCGGAGGTTCGAACCGGAAGAAGGAATCAAGGTTCATGGCGCTGCCCGACTTCACCATGCGTCAGCTTCTCGAAGCTGGCGCCCACTTCGGCCACCAGACCCACCGCTGGAACCCGAAGATGGAGCGCTACATCTTCGGCGCTCGCTCCAATATCCACATCATCGATCTTTCCCAGACCATGCCCCTGCTGCACCAGGCCCTGGTCAAGGTCCGCGAAGTCGCCGCCTCGGGCGGGCGGGTGCTGTTCGTCGGCACCAAGCGCCAGGCGTCCGAACCGGTGGCCGCGGCGGCCAAGCGCTGCGCCCAGTATTACGTCAACCACCGCTGGCTGGGCGGCACGCTGACCAACTGGCGGACGATCTCCGCCTCCATCGCCCGCCTGCGCGAACTCGAGCAGGTCCTCGACGGCGGCGACGCCGGCGGCCGGCCCAAAAAGGAGTTGCTCCAGCTCACCCGCGAGCGGGAGAAGCTCGAGCTGTCGCTGGGCGGCATCAAGGACATGGGCGGCATCCCCGACCTGATGTTCGTGATCGACACCAACAAGGAAGGCATCGCCATCCAGGAGGCGCGCAAGCTCAACATCCCGGTGATCGCCATCCTGGACACCAATTGCGACCCTCAGGGGATCACCTTCCCTGTCCCCGGCAACGACGACGCGGCCCGCGCCCTGCAGCTCTATTGCGACCTGATGGCCGATTCCGTGCTCGACGGCCTTACCGAGGGCCAGGCGGCCATGGGTGTCGATATCGGGGCTGCCGAGGCCCCGGTCGAGCCGGCCCTGAAGACGCGGGCCGCCAAGCCAGCGCAGGAGGTGGAGGACGCCGAGCCGGCCCCCGCTCCCGAGCCCGAGCTGGAGGCGGCGTTCACCGCCCCCGCCGAGCCGGAGCCGGAAGCCCTGATCGCCGAGGCCCCGGCCGAGGAAGCCGTAAAGGCGCCGGTCGAGACGGCGGCGGAAGCCCCGCCCGAGCCGGTCGCCGAAACGCCGTCCGAGCCGGTCGCCGAGGCCCCGGCCGAAGTGCCTGTCGCGGAGCCCGCCGAGGAGACTGTCGCCGCCGCCCCCAAGGCCGCCAAGGCCAAGGCCGCCAAACCCAAGGCCGCCAAGGCCAAGCCGAAGGCCGAGGCCGCCGCCGAGGCGGAAGGCGAGCCGACGGCGGAAGCCGAGCCGGTCGCCGAGAGCTGAACCGCTCGCCAGCGGTCACCACTGCCTGTCTTTCTCGAGGAGTTTCAAATGGCCGAAGTCACCGCCACCCTGGTGAAGGCGCTGCGCGACAGGTCCGGCGTCGGCATGATGGATTGCAAGAAGGCCCTGCAGGAAACCGGCGGCGACATGGAGGCCGCGGTCGACTGGCTGCGCGCCAAGGGCCTGGCCAAGGCCGCCAAGAAGGCCGACCGCATCGCCGCCGAGGGCGTCGTCGCCCTGGCTGTGCGCCAGGATGGGGCCGGGATGACCGGGGCCCTGATCGAGCTCAACGCCGAGACCGATTTCGTGGCCCGCAACGACGGCTTCCAGGCCCTCGCCCGCAAGATCGCGGCGGCGGCGCTCGACATCGACGGCGGCGTCGAGGCGCTGCGCGCGGCGCCGCTCGAGGGCGGCCAGAGCGTCGGCGAGGCGGTGACGCACCTGGTGGCCACCATCGGCGAGAACCTCGTCCTGCGCCGCAGCGCCCGCTTCGCGGTCAAGACCGGAGCGGTCGGGGCCTATGTCCACGGAGCCCTGGCCGGGGCGCCGGATCTCGGCCGGATCGGGGTGCTGGCGGCCGTCGAGGGTGAAGGCGATCAGGGCAAGCTGCGCGAGCTCGGCCGGGAAGTGGCCCTGCACGTCGCCGCCGCTTCGCCGCTGTCGCTCTCCATCGAGGACCTTGAGCCCGCCGCCGTCGAGCGCGAGAAGGCCATCTTCACCGAGCAGGCGATCGCCTCCGGCAAGCCGCCGGCGGTGGCCGAGAAGATGGTCGAGGGCCGGATCCGCAAGTTCTACGAGGAGGCCGTGCTGCTCAAGCAGGCCTATGTCCGCGACCCGGCCCAGACCATCGAGCAGCTCGTCGCCGAGACCGCCAAGACGGTCGGATCGCCGGTCCGGGTGACCGGCTTCGCGCGCCTGGCCCTTGGCGAGGGGATCGAGAAGGAGAGCAGCGATTTCGCCGGCGAGGTCGCGGCCCTGACCGGGGCCGACGCTTAAAGGCCCGCGCGCTTCCTTCGCGCGCCCGCCTGTCCTATGGCTTCGCCCCAGCGGTCCGCTCCGTGACGGCCTTGGGAGAGACGACCATGGGGTCCTACCGTCGCATCCTCCTGAAGGTCTCGGGCGAGGTGCTGATGGGCGACGCGCCGTTCGGGATCGACATGGCGACCCTGGACGCCGTGGCCGAGGACATCGCCGCGGTGGTCGCCGAGGGGATCGAGCTGTGCTTGGTGATCGGCGGCGGCAACATCTTCCGCGGCGTCTCCATGGCCGGGCGGGGGATGGAGCGGGCGAGCGCCGACTACATGGGCATGCTGGCCACGGTGATGAACGCCCTGGCCATGCAGAGCGCCCTGGAGAAGGCCGGCGTGAACACCCGCGTGCAGTCGGCCATTCCCATGGACGCCGTGTGCGAGCCCTACATCCGCCGCCGGGCCCTGCGGCACCTGGAAAAGGGCAGGGTGGTGATCTTCGCCGCCGGCCTCGGCGCGCCCTTCTTCACCACCGACACCCCCGCCGCCTTGCGCGCCGCCGAGATGGGCTGCGACGCCCTTTTGAAAGGCACCAGCGTCGACGGGGTCTACACCGCCGATCCGAAGACCGAACCCAAGGCTAAGCGTTATGACAAGCTGAGTTACCACGAGGTGCTGTCACGGAACCTCAAGGTCATGGACGCCTCGGCCATCGCTCTGATGCGAGACAACGACATACCGATCGTCGTCTTCTCGATCCGCGAGCGCGGCAACCTGCTGCGGGTGGTCAGGGGTGACGGCGTCCACACCACGATCATGGCCCCGCGCGAAGCGGCCTGAAAGGAAAAGGAGAACCGCCATGGCTCCCAGCGACATGCCCGATCTGGCCAAATACCGCGCCCGCATGGACAAGGCCGTGGCGGCCCTGAAGGAAGAGTTCGGCACCCTGCGCACCGGCCGCGCCTCATCGTCCCTGCTCGATCAGGTGTACGTCGAAGCCTACGGCTCGCGGATGCCGATCAACCAGGTCGGGGCCGTCTCGGTGCCCGAACCGCGCTCGATCACCGTCAGCGTGTGGGACAAGGCCCTGGTGGTGTCGGTGGAAAAAGCGATCCGCAACTCCGGCCTTGGCCTCAACCCGGTGGTCGAGGGCCAGAATCTGCGCATTCCCATCCCTCATCTCTCGGAGGAGCGGCGGCGGGACCTGGTCAAGCTGGCCGGCAAATACGCCGAGCAGCAGAGGGTGGCGGTGCGCAACGTGCGCCGCGACGCCATGGACGATCTGAAGAAGGCGGAGAAGGATTCGACGATCAGCCAGGACGAGCACAAGCGCCTGGATCACGACGTTCAGAAGCTTACCGACGAGGCCGTCAGGCGGGTCGACGAGAGCTTGAAAACCAAGGAACAAGAGATCATGCAGGTCTAGTGTGCTGGATTTGAAGTTCGCTGTTTCGAGGGGTCGCCAGCGGAGTGAACTTCAGATCCATAAAGCACACCAGAAAACGTGGACTTGCCAGCGTCCTCATCGTTTCCGAAGTTCGTCGGGGCCCGCCATATGTGCTTGCGAACTTCGGAATCGGGACACTAGCATCCGGGTGAGCTGGACCGGTGGAGCGAACGATCGGCCATGGCCTCTGTGACCGGCATGCATGAGCGATCCGAGCCCGCGCGCCTAGGCGAAGAGCGGCTGCACGTGGCCATCGTCATGGACGGCAACGGCCGCTGGGCGCGCCAGCGCGGCCTGCCGCGCAGCCTGGGCCACCGGGCCGGCGTCGCGGCTCTGCGGCGCACGGTGGAGGGCGCGGTGGAGCTCGGCGTCGAGCGCCTGACGGTGTTCGGATTTTCCACCGAGAACTGGCGCCGGCCGCCGCGCGAGGTGTCCGAGCTGATGAGCCTCTTGAAGGCCTATTTCCAGTCCGATCTCAACCGCCTGGCGCGGGAGGGGGTGAGGGTGCGGATCGTCGGCCGCCGCGAGGGGCTCGGTCGCGATATTCTCGACATCGTCGAGCGGGCCGAGGCGCGAACCGCCGGCAACGATCGCTTCTTCCTCCAGGTGGCGTTCAATTATGGCGGCCGGGCCGACATCGTCGACGCGGCGCGCAAGTTCGCCCAGGCGGTCAAGGCCGGCCGGGCGGCGCCGGAAGACCTCGACGAGGCCGGCTTCGAAGCCTGGCTCTCCACCGCCGGGGCCTCGGCGCCCGATCTGATCGTGCGCACCAGCGGCGAGCAGCGGCTCTCCAACTTCCTGCTCTGGGAGTGCGCCTACGCCGAGCTGATTTTCCAGGATGTCTATTGGCCCGACTATGGCCCCGAGCACCTGAAGGCGGCGATCGCCGACTTCCGCTCGCGGGAAAGACGTTTCGGACGGGTCGCGATCGATGACGTCCTTGCCGCGGGCTAGAAGCTTCGACTGGAACAACCTCGCCGTCAGGATGGCGTCGGGCCTTGTCCTGGCGCTCGCCGCCCTGGCCGCCGTGTGGGTGTTCGACTGGCCGGGGGCGCAGTGGCGGATCCCCTTCTTCCTCCTGGTGGCCGGGGCCGGCGCGATGCTGTCGGTGGAATGGGCGGCGATGGCCGTCCCGCGCGCTCCCGTCCGGGCCGGTATCGCCACGGCCCTGGCGGTCGTGGCGGTCGTATTGCTGGCCTTCCTGCGCCTCTACTGGCCGGCCTGGGGGTGCGTGATCGCCGGCGCCCTGATCGCGGCCCTGGTCGCCCGGGGCCTGGCGGCGCGGGCCGTCGACTTGGCCTACGGCGTGCTCTACATCGCCCCGGCCGGCATCGTCATCATGTGGCTTCGCCAGTCGCATCAGGGCTTTGGCTGGACGCTGATGCTGTTCGCCACGACCTGGGCGGCCGACATCGCCGCCTTCGTGGTCGGGAATGTGGTGAAAGGCCCCAAACTTTGGCCGCGATTCTCCCCCAACAAGACATGGTCAGGATTGATCGGCGGCCTCGTGGCCGCGGCGATGGTGGGCTTCGCGGCGGGCTATTTCATGCATCTCTCGCTGGCCGGAGCGGCCCTGATCGGACTGGCCGGAGGCCTGGCGACCATGGCGGGTGATCTGTGGGAGTCGATTCTCAAACGCTGGTTCGGGGTCAAGGACTCCGGCGACATCATTCCCGGCCACGGCGGCCTGCTCGATCGCGTCGACGGCCTGATGTTCGCCGTCATGGTCTTCGCCGTGGCCCGCCTGGTGGTGCTCTACGGATGGGCCCACTGATGGCCCCGCGCTCAATCGTGGTGCTGGGTTCCACCGGCTCGGTGGGGGTTTCGACTCTCGATCTGCTGGACCGCAGCGGAGCCGAGGTCGAGGTCCTCGCCCTGACCGCCGGCGGCAACGTCGAGTGCCTGGCCGAGCAGGCCTGGCGCTGGCGACCAAGGCAGGCGGTGATCCGCGACGAGGCCCTCCTCGGCGAACTGCGCGAGCGTCTGGCCGGCTCCGGCGTCGAGGCGGCGGCGGGCGAGGCGGCGATCATCGCCGCCGCCGGTCAGGGGGCCGATTGGGTGATGTCGGCCATCGTCGGCGCCGCCGGCCTCGCCCCGACGCTGGCCGCGGCCCGGGCCGGCTCGACCATCGGCCTGGCCAACAAGGAGAGTCTTGTTTGCGCCGGGCCGGCCCTGCTGGCCATCGCCCGGGCGGCGGGCGGCGAGGTCATACCGGTCGATTCCGAGCACTCGGCGATCTTCCAGGTCTTCGACCGGGACAATTCGGCGGTGGTCAAGCGGCTCATCCTCACCGCCTCCGGCGGCCCGTTCCGCGACTGGACGCTGGCGGCGATGCGCGCGGCGACGCCCGAACAGGCGGTGGCCCACCCCAACTGGAACATGGGGGCCAAGATCAGCGTCGATTCGGCGACGATGATGAACAAGGGCCTGGAGAGGATCGAGGCGGCCTACCTCTTCGACATGCCCCCCGAGAAGGTCGACGTCGTCATCCATCCCCAATCGGTGGTCCATAGCCTGGTGGAGTATGCCGACGGCTCGACCCTGGCCCAGCTCGGCCCGCCCGACATGCGGGCCCCGATCGCCTGCGCCTTCGCGTGGCCGCGGCGCATCGCCTGGGACGCCCCGGGACTGGATCTCGCCGAACTCGGCTCCCTGACCTTCGAGGCCCCCGACGACGTGCGTTTTCCGGCCCTGGCGATCGCCCGCCACGCCCTCGATGCGGGCGCCGGCGCGCCGGCGGCGATGAACGCCGCCAATGAGGTGGCCGTCGAGGCCTTCCTGGCCGGCCGGATCGGATTCCTCGACATCGCCGCCACGGTCGAGCAAACCTTGGCGCAAATGAACGGGGCCGGCGATCTGGCCGGGTGCGAGGATGACGACGCGGTCGAGTGGGCGTTGATGATCGACGGCGGGGCCCGCAGGGTGGCCGCCAAAGTCCTGTCGCGTTTGTAGTCCAATGCGGTTTGGCGGGTGAGGAGACCTAAGCTGTGATGCTGGCCTTCGTGGGGAATTTGATCATGTGGGTGGCGCCGATGCTGGCGATCATCACCGTGATCATCACCGTCCACGAACTGGGCCACTTCTACACCGCCCGGGCGTGCGGGGTGGCCATCGAGCGATTCTCCATCGGCTTTGGCCGGGCGCTGATTTCCTGGCGCGACCGGGCCGGGGTGGAATGGCGAATCGCCTGGGCGCCCATCGGCGGCTATGTCCGCTTCGCCCTCGACGAGAATGTCGCAAGCGTGCCCGACGAGGAGGACCTGGACGAGATGCGGGCCCGCGTCATCGCCACCGAGGGACCGGGGGCCGAGCTGAAATACCTGCCCTTCAAGCCCCTGTGGCAAAGAGCGCTGATCGCGGTGGCCGGGCCGGTGGCCAATTTCATTCTGGCGGCGGTGCTTTTCTCGGTGATCTTCGCCACGATCGGCGAGCGCGCCACGCCCTACAGCATCGAACGGATCGTCCCTGGGACCCCCGCCGCGCGAGCCGGCTTCGAGCCCGGCGACAAGATCGTCGCCGCCGATGGCCATGCCCTGCCGGGCCTGGCCGAACTGCAGCGCTACCTCGCCCTGCATTATGACGCGCCGGTGGTCTTCCAGGTCGAGCGGGGCGCGAAAACCCTGGCCCTCATCGCCCAGCCGACGGCGACCCGCGAACCGGACGGCTTCGGCGGCGTCCAGGTCCAGGGCGTCCTGGGCGTGCTCACCCGGCCTCTGGGGACGTGGAGTTATCACCGCCTGGGTCCGATCGAGGCCGTTGGACGCGGCGTCGGCGAGACCTGGGACGTGCTGGCGACCACCACCGACAGCCTCGGCCGCCTGGTGACCGGAAAGGTCAGCCTCAATCAGATCCACGGCGTGGTCGGCATGGCCCGGATTTCCAAGGCCATCACCCAGCGGGCGATCTCCGACGCGCCGCGCGATCTCTCCGAACAGATCCTCGGCGTGCTGATCAATCTGATCGGATTCACCGCTTTGATCTCGGTCAGCATAGGCTTTATGAACCTGCTGCCTTTGCCCGTCCTCGATGGCGGCCATCTGTTGTTCTACGCCTATGAGTGGATCGCCCGGCGGCCGCTCGGCGTGCGCGTCCAGGCGGCGGGTTATCGCGTCGGGCTTGCTTTACTGGTGGGATTGATGTTGTTCGCCAACCTCCATGATCTTCCGCTCATGCGGGTGGTTCACTTCTTCGGCAGCTTGTTTTCCTAGGGCGACTACCTATTCATGGCTGATCCGTCGAGCATCACCCGCGCGCGCCGCGCCGCGCTTGTGTCGAGCCTCGCCATCCTGATGGGAGGGACGGCGCTTGTCTCCGCCCCTCCGGCCCTGGCCCAGGCGGCGGACCAGTCGGTGACCCTCAGCTCGATCACCGTGCAGGGCAACGAGCGAATCGATTCGGAAACCGTGCTCTCCTACCTGCCGCTGTCGGTGGGCGACACGGTGAACGCCCAGAAGATCGACACGGCGCTCAAGGCCCTCTTCAAGACCGATCTGTTCTCGGACGTGAAGATCGACCTGAATGGATCGGCCCTGATCGTTCGGGTGGTCGAGAACCCGGTGATCAATCAGGTGCTATTCGAAGGCAATTCCAGCCTCAAAACCGACAAGCTGCAGGACGAGGTTCAGATCCGGCCGCGCGGCGTCTTCACCCGCGCCAAGGTCGAGGATGACGTGGGGCGGATCGTCGAGCTTTATCGCCGTGCGGGACGTATTTCGGCGACGGTGACCCCGAAGATCGTCGAGCTGCCGCAGCGCCGCGTCGATCTGATTTTCGAGATCAACGAAGGACCCAAGAGCGGCGTGCTCAGGGTCAATTTCCTGGGCAACAAGGCTTTCTCGTCCAGCGACCTGCGGGGCGTGGTCGTGACCAAGGAAAGCGCCTGGTACCGGTTCTTCTCCACCAACGACAACTACGATCCCGACCGGATCGAATACGACCGCGAACAGCTGCGCAAATTCTATCGCAACCGCGGCTATTACGACTTTCGGGTCATCTCTTCGGTGGCCGAACTCGCCCCGGATCGCAACGGCTTCGCGGTGACCTACGCCGTCGACGAGGGCGCGAAATACCGATTCGGCAAGGTCACCGTGAAGTCGGATCTGAAGAAGCTCAATCCCGACATCCTGCGCCAGCTGCTGCCGATCAAGTCCGGCCAGATCTACGAGGACCAGAAGATCGAGACGGCGACCGACGAGCTGACCTTCGCGGCGGGAGCGGCCGGCTTCGCCTTCGTCGACGTGCGCCCGCGCTACACCCCCGATCCGGTCAACCACACGGTCGACGTGGCCTTCGACGTCAAGGAAGGCCCAAGGGTCTATGTTGGGCGCATCGACATCGTCGGCAACACGGCCACCCTGGACGAGGTGATCCGCCGCCGCCTGCTGCTCTCCGAAGGCGATGCCTACAACCGCGCCCTCGTCGACCGCTCCAAGGCCAATGTCAGGGCGCTCGGCTTCTTCAAGGATGTCGACATCACCAACTCGCCCGGCTCGTCGCCGGATCGCACCAATGTGGTGGTCAAGGTAACCGAGCAGCCGACCGGCCAGCTGACCTTCAGCGCCGGCTACAGCACCATCGACAAGCTGGTGACCGACGTCGGCATCACCCAGTCCAACTTCAGGGGTCGCGGCCAGCAGCTCTCCCTGCGCGTCACCGCCGGCACCCTGCGCGACCAGGTCGACCTGTCCTTCACCGAGCCTCACTTCCTCAACCGCGACCTCCAGGCCGGCTGGGACATCTACGCCTACCGGTACAATTTCGCCCAGTATTCCGACTACGACACCACCTCGGCGGGAGCGACCTTCCGGCTCGGCTTCCCCCTGACCTCCAATGCGGTCCTCACCACCCGCTACACCATCCGCACCGACGACGTGATCGTCCAGAACGCCCTGTGCCAGCCAGGCGCCGAACTGGTGTCCATCGTGCTCTGCGAGGAGCGCGGCTCGTACCTGACCTCGCAGCTCGGCTACACCCTCGCCTACGATCGCCGCAACGATCCCAACCTGCCGACCCGAGGCTTCAACCTCGCCCTGTCGCAGGATGTCGCCGGGGCCGGCGGCACCGTCCACTACGTGCGCACGTCCGTGAGCGCCGGCTGGTACCATGGCTTCAACAAGAACTTCGTCCTGAGCATCAAGGGGACGGCCGGCTACATCGACGGCTGGAACGGCGATTCCATCCGCATCGCCGACCGCCTCTACGCCGGGGGCGATGATTTCCGCGGCTTCCAGATCGCCGGCATCGGCCCGCGCGACCTGCAGTTCGGCGACGCCCTGGGCGGCAAGCTGAAGGCGATCGGCACCATCGAGGAAACCATCCCGACCTTCCTGCCGGCCCAATACGGGATCAAGATGGCGGCGTTTGTCGACTTCGGCACGCTTGGCCTGCTCGACAAGAAGGACAAGACCAATCCCGATACCAACCTGCCTCTCCTGACGGTCCAGGATGATCTGTACTTCCGGGCCACGGCGGGGATCAGCGTGATGTGGAAATCACCCATGGGACCGCTGCGATTTGATTTCAGTCAGATCATTCGCAAGGACTCCTACGACAAGACTGAACTCTTCCGTTTTTCAACAGCAACCAGTTTCTGAGGACAAAAATGACTTTGAAGTTCTTCGCGGCGCCGGCGCTGATAGCGACCCTGGCCGCGACCTCCGCCCTCGCGGCGCCCGCGGCTCCCGCGGCGCCGTCGATCGTCCAGGGCCCGCCGATCCCCGGCCTGTGCGTCATGTCGGTCAATCAGGCGATCTCGACCTCCACGGTCGGCCGCTACGTCAGTGGACGGATGAACCAGATCGTCGCCCAGGTGAAAGCCGAGCTCGGTCCGGAGGACACCGCCATATCCACCGAGGGCCGGGCCCTCGAGGCGGCCCGGCCGACCCTCGCGGCGGCGACTTTCCAAAGCCGCGCCGAAGCCCTGCAGGCCCGCGTCAACGCCCTGCGCCAGAAGGCGGATCTTCGCCAGCGTGAGGTCCAGGCGACCGAGCAGAAGTCGATCAACCGCATCGCCCAGGAACTCGACCCGGTCGCCCGCCAGCTCTACCAGTCCCGTCGGTGCAGCATCCTGGTGAACAAGGACTCGGTGATGATCTCCAATCCCGAGATGGACCTTACGAGCCAGGCCGTGTCCGGCCTCAACGCCCGCATTCAGCAGTTCGCCTTCGATCGCGAGCACCTCGACACCCAGCCCGCCGCGGCGCGCTAGACCCTGATGCGTTCACACGGAACAGGTGTGGGCGTTGAATCGGGGTCCACACTCTTGTGTCTAGAGCAAAGTCTCCCCGTTCAGACGATTCCGTCAGAACGGGGTTTGCTCTAGAGCGCTTCAGCCGGCGCCCGCCTTGGCGAGGGATTTCCCGGATCCCAGGTTCTTCGAGACCCTGGCGCCCGCGACCCTGGGCGAGCTCGCCGGTCTGACCGGGTCCCGCCTCGAGCGGGGAGCGCCTGAGAAGTCGGTGGCCAGGGTCGCTCCCCTGGATCGCGCCGGCCCTGACAGCATCGGCTACCTGGCGGATCCTCGCCGCGCCGGCGCGCTGGCGGCGAGCGGGGCCGGGGCGTGTTTTGTCACCGAAGCCATGGCCGGGCATGTCCCGGCGCGCTGCGCCGTGCTCATCGGCGATCTGCCTCAGGCCTGCTACGCCGCCGCGGCCGCACGCCTTCACCGCCCGCGCCTTCACCCCGCGGGGAGCGCGTCGGTCCATCCCGACGCCGACCTCGAGGACGGCGTATTGCTGGCCCATGGGGTCACCGTCGGCCCCGGCGCGGCCATCGGGCGCGGGACGTTCCTGTCCGCCGGCGCGGTGATCGGCCCCGGCGTGGCCATCGGCCGCGACGGCTATGTCGGGCCCAATGCGGTCGTGGGCTTCGCCCTCATCGGCGATCGGGTGCGCATCTTCGCCGGGGCGGTGGTCGGCGAGGCCGGGTTCGGGGCTACGGCGGGGGCCAGGGGCGTGGTCGACGTCGCCCAGCTCGGCCGGGTGATCGTGCAGGATGGTGTGACCATCGGCGCCAACTCCTGCGTCGATCGGGGCGCCTACGACGACACGGTGATCGGCGAAAACACCAAGATCGACAACCTGGTCCAGATCGCCCACAACGTCGTCATCGGGCGCAACTGCGTCTTCGCCGCCCACAGCGGCATCTCCGGCAGCGTGGTGATCGGCGATGGGTGCATGTTCGGCGGCAGGGCCGGCATCGCCGACCATGTCACCATCGGCGCGGGGGCGCGCATCGCCGCCTCGGCGGGGGTGATGCGGGACATTCCGGCCGGCGAGAGCTGGGGCGGCACGCCGGCGCGGCCGGCGCGGCAATGGATGCGCGAGACGGCGTGGATCACCGCCACGGCCCGCCAGCGTTCGCAAAAGGGGCGAGTGGAATGAGCGAGGAGAGCGCCGGCGGCGACATCGACGTCCAGGAGATCATGCGGCGCATTCCGCATCGACCGCCGTTTCTGTTCATCGACCGGGCGGAAGGTTTCGAGGCCGGCAAGCGGCTGGTCGGAGTCAAGAACGTGACCATGAACGAGCCGTTCTTTCAGGGTCATTTCCCGGCCAGTCCGGTGATGCCGGGCGTGCTGATCATCGAGGCCATGGCCCAGACGGGCGGCCTCCTGATGTCCAAGTCCTGGGACGTCGATCCCGAGGGCAAGATCATCCTCTTCATGTCGGTGGACAACTGCCGCTTCCGCCATCCGGTGCGGCCGGGCGACGTCCTGAAGCTGGATGTGGAGGTGCAGCGCTCGCGCGCCGATGTGGTCAAGTTCAAGGGCCGCGGCCTGGTCGGGGAGAAACTGGCCGCCGAGGCCGAGTTCGCCGCCATGCTGGTGGACACCCGCAAATGACAACCATCCACGCCACGGCCGTCGTCGACGCCGACGCGCGTCTGGCCGATGACGTGGAGGTCGGGCCCTATAGCCTGATCGGCCCGGGGGTGACCTTGGCGGCGGGCGTGCGGATCGGCGCGCACGTGGTCATCGAAGGCGTGACCGAGCTCGGCGAAGGCTGCGTGGTGCACCCCTTCGCGGTCCTCGGCGCCGCCCCCCAGCACGCCGGCCACAAGGGCGAGGCGACGCGCCTCACGATCGGCGCGCGCAACCTCATCCGCGAGCAGGTGACCATGCATTGCGGCACCGCCATGGGCCGCGGCGTGACCACCGTCGGTTCGGACGGCTTCTTCATGGTCGGCGTCCATGTGGGTCACGACTGCATCGTCGGCGACCACGTGGTCATGGCCAACACCGCGACCCTGGGCGGCCACGTGGTGCTCGAGGACTATGTGATCATGGGCGGCCTGTCGGCGGCGCATCAATATACCCGCATCGGCCGCCACGCCTTCGTCGGCGGCATGGCCGGCGTCAACCACGACGTCATCCCGTTCGGCAATGTGTGGGGCAATCACGCCCACCTCGAAGGCCTCAATCTTGTCGGCCTCAAGCGGCGGGGTTTCTCCCGCGAGTCGATCAACGCCCTGCGTTCCGCCTACCGGATGCTTTTCGCCGAGGAAGGCACCTTCCAGGAACGCCTCGACGACACCGCCGGCGCCTATGCCTCCACGCCGGAAGTGATGGAGATCGTCGATTTCATCCGCGCCGATTCCACCCGTCCGCTGACCACGCCGCAGCGGGAGATCTGAAACGGCCGGGGCGATGAGGAAGCTGGGGCTGATCGCCGGCGGCGGCGCCCTGCCGGTCAGCCTCGCGCGCCATTGCCGGGACACGGGTCGGCCGCTGTTCGTCATCCGCCTTCTGGGCTTCGCCGATCCCGCCCTGACCGGATTCGATGGTTGCGAGCTCGGCCTGGCGCGGTTGGGGGCGGCGATCGCGGCTCTGCGCGCCAGCGGTTGCGAGGCCGTGTGCCTGACCGGCCACGTGGCCCGGCCGGACATGGCCCAGCTGAAGCCCGACTTCCGCGGCCTGGCGGCTCTTCCCGGCGCCCTGATGGCGGCCCGCCATGGCGACGACGGCCTCTTGAGCTTCCTCGTCGGTGAGTTCGAGAAGGAGGGCTTCGCCGTCGAGGGCGCCCACGAGGTGATGGCCGAGCTCGTCCTTAGGCGCGGGCCGCTCGGCCGCCACAAGGCCCGGCGGGCGCATCGGGCCGACATCGGGCGCGCCGCCGCCGCCGCCCGGGCGATCGGCCGCCTCGACGCCGGGCAGGGAGCGGTCGCCTGCGACGGCCTCATCCTCGCCCTCGAGGCGCAGGAGGGCACCGACGCCATGCTGGAAAGGGTGGCGCGCCTGCCGCTCGCCGTGCGCGGCGCCCCGGAGCACCGCCGCGGCGTCCTGGCCAAGGTCTGCAAGCCCGGTCAGGAGCGGCGGGTCGACCTGCCGACCATCGGGCCGGGAACCGTGCGCCGGGCGGCCGACGCCGGCCTGGCCGGGATCGCCGGGGAGGCGGGCCTCACCCTCGTGCTCGAGCGCGAGCGGGCGACCGCCCTGGCCGACGATCTTGGGCTTTTCATCGTCGGGATGGACCTCGGCAAGGAATGAGCGATCCGGTGGTGATGCTGGTGGCGGCCGAACCTTCCGGCGACGCCCTCGGCGCCGGGCTCGCCGCGGCGCTACGCGAAAAGCTTGGCGGCCGGGTTCGGCTTGTGGGGATCGGCGGGCCGCTCATGGCCGCCCAAGGTGTGGCCAGCCCGTTCGACATCGCCCCGCTCTCGGTCCTGGGGGTGTTCGACGCCGTGCGCGCCTGGCCGATGGTTCGCCGCCGGGCCCGCCAGGCCGGCGAGATGGCCGCTCGCGAGGCCCCGCGGGCGGCCGTGCTGATCGACTCCTGGGGGTTCAACCTGAGGGTCGCCCACGCCATCCGCCGGGCTCGGCCCGAGGTCTTCCTGATCAAGTATGTCGCGCCCCAGGTATGGGC
>DASXIE010000235.1:0-12194 GCA_036498165.1 Caulobacteraceae bacterium | reverse complement strand
GCGGTGCGGGCGACATCGGTGCGCTATCACTCCACCCAGCCCTGGCCCTATCCGTCGAGCCTGATGATCGGCCTGATCGCCGAGATCGAGCCGGGGGAACCTGTGGCCGACAACATCGAGATCGACGAGGTGCGCTGGTTCACGAGGGACGAAGCCCGGGCCTTGGTGAGAGGAGATCACCCGGACGCGCGGGCGCCGGGGGGACTGGCGATCGCCCACCAGTTGATCAAGGCGTGGGCGGAGGAGGGGTAGAGCAAATGCTTTATTGCTTGGCGTTCAGGCCCAAATCTTGGGGGGGTTGGAGGGGACATGGATGACGAAGCTTTCAGAGGCCGTCTCTTGCCGGGGGAGAGAATCATCTGGACAGGCAGGCCAGCCCGCGGCGTGATCTTCACTGGCCGCGACGTCTTCTTGATTCCGTTCAGCCTTGTATGGTGCAGCTTCGCCATATTCTGGACCGTGATGGCGACGGCGGGGACGGTGGGTACAGGTCATGCTGAACTCGCTTGGTTCCCCCTCTTCGGCGTGGCCTTTGTAGGGGTAGGCCTCTATTTCGTGGCCGGGCGTTTTGTCGTCGACGCCTGGATTCGTAGCGCAATTCGCTACGCTCTTACCGACCGCCGGGTGCTGATCCTTCGTTCCGGCCCGTTTTCAGATTTCACCGCGTTGACCCTGGAGCGGCTTCCAGACACAAAGCTGAGCGACGGGCGAAAGGGACGCGGAACGATCCGCTTTGGCCAATCGGCATCGCCGTGGGGGCGTGGCTTCGGTGGCTGGTCACCTGCCTTCGACTCGACGCCCCAGTTCTTGGCCGTCCCTGACGCCCGCAACGTTTTCGATCTCATCCAACGTTCAGCGAGCCGGGCTGGGCTCGCATCGAACTGACGGCCCTACGCGATGGCGCGGCTCACGAGGCCGTATGTCTGCTCCCCGCCGTGATCCGCGCATCGCCATACCGCCCGCCAATGCGGCCGCGGCGGATGAAGTCGGCCATCATCTGGAAATAGCCCGGCGCGAAGCGGGTCGAGAGCCGCTCGCCCTTGGCGTTCAGTTCATAGAGGGTCATGCCGTGCTCGGCGCCCGGATAGACCGCCAGGGTGTAGGGCTTGCCCTTTCCGATCAGGCCGCGGATGCGCCGGGCGGTCTCGGCGCTCGGCGCATCGAGATCGTCGGCGCCGAGCACCCAGAGCTGCGGCGTGGTCGAGGCGATGAGGGCCGGCATCGGCTCATAGCGGAAGGGCGTGGTGTCGACGCCGAGCTCCTTGGCCATGGCGTCGATCCGAGCCTTGTCGAGCGGCAGGACGGCGAACAGGAAGTCGCCGTGCACATCCTTGTACCAGGGCTCGGCCCCGTACTTCCGCCGCAGGGCGTCGAAGGCTTCGTAGCCCTCCTTCCCCAGGGTTTCGACCACGCGCTCGCCGGCGCGCGCCAGTTCCAGGGCCTTGCGGGTGTCCTCGGCGGAGCGATGGTGGAAATACATGTC
This sequence comes from Caulobacteraceae bacterium, assembly GCA_036498165.1. Lineage (GTDB taxonomy): Bacteria > Pseudomonadota > Alphaproteobacteria > Caulobacterales > Caulobacteraceae > Acaudatibacter. The sequence continues at coordinate 10,711 of DASXIE010000235.1, read as the reverse complement.
GAGGGCGACGCTTTCCTGGTCCTCTTCCAGCACCGTCACCGCCAAGCCGAAGCTGACGATGGCGAAGTCGGCGGGCGCGCGGTTCACGGCCAGGGGAACCACCCATCCGCCTTCGCTGCCGCCCTGATAGCCGACCCGCCCGGCGCGCGCGCCCGCCAGCCGGCGCGCCTCCGCCATCGCCCGCACGGCATCCTTAGCGAGCGTGGCGAAGTCCTGGGTGTAGGCGCCGCCCGATGCGCCCGTGCCGCGCTTGTCGTAGACGAAGGCGCCGATGCCCTGGGCCGGGAAAATGCGCTGCAGGGCATAGGAGTCGCGGGCGGAATCGTGCTCCGAACCGTGGACCAGAACCACCACCGGGACCTTGCCCTCGCCCTTGGGCATCACCAGGCGGCCGACCAAGTGGACGCCGGCGCTCTCGAAGGTGGTGTCGGTGACGTCGAAGGCGATGCGCCGGCCGCTCTCCCGGCCGAAGGTGATCGTTCCGGCGGCGCAGTCGGAGAACGCGACGCTCTGGCCATCCGGCCGTCCGGTCCAGCCGTAGGTGCTCACCCAGGCGCCGCCCGGACGCCTGTGCAACTGACCGGTCTCGCCGGTGAACAGGCGCCAGCGCAGGGTGTCGCCCTCGGAGGGAGCGATATCCACCGCGCGCCCGTCCGCCAGGCGATAGGCGCCGACGTGGCAGTCAGGGGCGGCGTCGGCGCGGGCTGTCTGGGCGTAGAGGACTGCGACGGCGGCCAGGAGGGCGAACTGGGCTTTCATGGCGGGGAAAGTACCGTCTCCGCCGCGGCGGACGGGATTAAGCTTTGGTCACGGTCGATAGTGCGTCAGCAAAGGAGATCGAAAGTCCGGATCCCGGCCGGGGCTCGCGTCGGTGCATGCCGACGCCGCTCAGGCTGGCGCGAAGTAGTGTCACCGAACCAGCGATTGAGGTGGCCGGCGGCGCCACTATTCGTCGCTGGCGTGCCTGAATGAAGGGTATGCGATCGAGATTTGCCCTGTCCGTTCCGGCTCCCCAAGCACGGCGTCGATCGCATCGATCTCGACTTCACCTGGGACGTCAACGGCGCACAAGGAAGGTATCGATTCGGGCCCGCCGACGGTGCCGCACCCAAGCGATTCCAGGACGCTCCGCAGTTCCTCCCTAATGGCTGGGTCTTCTGCGAGAACCCAGACGGTCGAGTGACTAGAACGCTCAAGCACCTCGAACGCGACCACATCGCCTGCATCGTCCGTTTCCGGCGCGATCACGTCTCCGACTGACAATCCCCTCACGAATAGCGGGCACGTCAAAACGCGAAACGAGGTTCCATCCTGCTCGCCCCACAATCCCTCGACGACTGCAGGCGGCCATTCATCGTCGCCGTCAAGTTTGAAGAGGAGTTCAATAGGAGCGGTCATGGTTGGAGTCTGCCCGAACCGAACTCCGCTAGCCAGCCGACTGCAACTTAGGTGACAGTCGCCGAAGATCGCGGAAGATCGCGGAGATCGAGATCCCGACGGCGTTCGTCCGGAGTCGCTTGACAAGGCTCCGTTTTAATCAGATCGGTCATATGGGATTAATGGGTGAAGCGGTGAACGGCCGAACCGCAACGGACCGGGAGCTTTCTCGCGCGGCGCCTTTTCGGTGCGCCCGCGCCTGGCCTTCTGACCCGATCACAGCCTGAGGGACGAATCCATGACCGAGCCTTTGACCCTTCCTTCCCGACGGGGCCTGCTGACCGGCGCGGTGGGCGGACTGGCGCTCGCGCCTCTGGCGCTGGGCGGGCGGACGCTCGCCGCCGGTCAGCCCATCCGTCTGCTGAACGTCAGCTACGATCCGACCCGCGAACTCTACAAGGCGATCAACGCCGCCTACGCCGGGTACTGGAAAAGCCACACCGGGCATGACCTGGTGATCAACCAGAGCCATGGCGGCTCGGGAGCCCAGTCACGCTCGGTGATCGACGGCCTGGAGGCCGATGTCGTCACCCTGGCCCTGGCCTATGACATCGACGCCATCGCCGATCGGGTCCTCATCGCCCACGACTGGCAGAAGCGCCTGCCGGACAATTCCAGCCCCTACGCCTCGACCATCGTGTTCCTGGTGAGGAGGGGCAATCCTCAGAGGATCCGCGACTGGAACGACCTGCTGGCGCCCGGCGTCCAGGTGATCACGCCCAATCCCAAGACCTCCGGCGGGGCGCGCTGGAACTTCCTGGCCGCGTGGGCCTGGGCGCTGAGGCGGCCGGGCGGCTCGCCCGCCTTGGCCAAGGACTACATGCGCCGGCTCTTCGGCCAGGTTCCGGTGCTCGACACGGGGGCCCGGGGCGCGACCAACACCTTCGCCGAGCGCGGCATCGGCGATGTGCTCCTGGCGTGGGAGAACGAGGCGTTCCTGGCCCTGGCCGAATACCCGGGGAAATTCGACATCGTCGCGCCCTCGCTCTCGATCCTCGCCGAGCCGCCGGTGTCGCTGGTCGACAAGGTGGTCGACCGGCGGCATACCCGCACGGTGGCGGAGGGCTATCTTCGTTTCCTCTACAGCCCCCGCGCCCAGGAGCTGATCGGGCAGAACCATTACCGGCCCCGCAACCCGGCGGCCCTCGCCAAGTTCGGCGCCAAGTTCCCGAAAATCCCGCTGGTGACCATCGACCGCCAGTTCGGCGGATGGCGCAAAGCCCAGGCGGCCTTCTTCGCCGACGGGGCGCTGTTCGATCAGATCTACGCGCCGAAATAGCGACCGGTCCCTTGTCGGCCCAAGCGACACAGAGCCCGTCCCGGTGGGTCTGGCGCGAGCCCAGCATCCTGCCGGGGTTCGCCCCGGCCCTGGGCTTCACCCTGGTCTATCTGAGCCTGATCGTGCTGATCCCCCTGGCGGCCCTGATCGCGCGCCCATGGGAGCATGGCTGGAGCGGCTTCTGGGCGATCCTCTCCGACCCCCGGGTCGACGCCGCCTTGCGACTCAGCTTCGGGACGGCGGTGCTGGCCGGGGCCATCGACGCGGTGGTGGGACTGATCCTCGCCTGGGTGCTGGTGCGCTACGACTTTCCGGGCCGACGCCTGGCCGACGCTGCGGTCGACCTGCCCTTCGCCATGCCCACCGCCGTGGCCGGCATAGCGCTGGCCACCGTCTACGGCCCACACGGCTGGGTGGGCGAACTGCTCGCGCCGCTGGGCGTGAAGGTGGCCTATACGCCGCTGGGCATCCTCATCGCCCTCATCGCGGTGGGCCTGCCGTTCGTCGTCCGCTCGGTGCAGCCGGTGCTGCAGGATTTCGACGCCGAGGTCGAAGAAGCCGCGCGAATGCTTGGCGCCGGACCTTGGCGGCGCGCGCGCCTGGTGATCCTGCCGGCCCTGGCGCCGGCCCTGGTCACCGGCTTCTCCCTGGCCTTCGCCCGGGCGGTGGGCGAGTACGGCTCGGTGATCTTCATCGCCGGCAACATGCCCATGCGCTCGGAGATCGCGCCGCTCCTGATCATCATCAAGCTCGAGCAATTCAACTACGCCGGCGCCGCCTCGGTGGGGCTGGCCATGCTCGCCCTTTCCTTCGCCGCCCTGGTGGCGATCAACCTCGCCCAGCTCGCCCTCGCGCGGCGGGGCGGGCGATGAGAGCGGTCGCGCCGGTTCGCCCCTCGGGCCTCGCCTGGCCGATGATCGCCGTGGCGATCGCCTGGCTGGCCCTGGTGATCCTGCTGCCTTTGGCGTCGATATTCGCCGAGGCCCTGCGCCGCGGGCTCCCGGCGTTCCTGGCCGCCTTCGCCGATCCCGACGCCATCGCGGCGATCCGGCTGACGCTGATGGTCGCCGCCATTTCCGTACCGCTCAACGCGGTGTTCGGCCTGGCGGCGGCGTGGGCGGTGACCAAGTTCGAATTTCGCGGCAAGACGCTGCTGCTCAGCCTGATCGACCTGCCGTTTTCCATGTCGCCAGTGATCTCGGGCCTAGTGTGGGTGTTGTTGTTCGGCGCCAACGGCTGGTTCGGCGGAATTCTCGAACAGTGGGGCGTCAAGATCATCTTCAACTTCACCGGTATTGTCCTGGCGACCATACTGGTCACCCTGCCGTTCGTGGCCAGGGAACTCATTCCACTCATGCAGGCGCAAGGGACCGACGAGGAGATGGCGGCGATCACGCTGGGCGCGGGCGGTTGGGCGACCTTCGTCCAGGTTACCCTGCCGAACGTCGCCTGGGCCCTGCTCTACGGCGTGCTGCTGTGCAACGCCCGGGCGATGGGCGAGTTCGGCGCGGTGTCCGTCGTGTCGGGCCATATCCGCGGACTGACCGACACCATGCCCCTGCACGTCGAGGTGCTCTACAACGACTATGACTTCGTCGGCGCCTTCGCGGTCGCCACCTTGCTCGCGGGCCTCGCCCTGGTGACGCTGGCCCTGAAGACCTGGCTCGAGTGGCGTTTCGCCGGCCAACTGGCGCCCCGGCAGATGACGAGGATCCGATGAGCCTCATCGTCGAAGGCGTCACCAAGCGCTTCGCCCGGTTTCCGGCGCTCAAGGGCGTTTCCCTGACCGCGGAGCCCGGACAGTTCCTGGCTCTGCTGGGGCCCTCCGGCTCGGGCAAGACGACCCTGCTGCGGGTCGTGGCCGGGCTGGAGACGCCCGACGCGGGCCGCGTCGAATTCAACGGCGAGGACTTTCTGGCCCTGTCGCCGCGAGAGCGCCGCATCGGCATGGTGTTCCAGCATTACGCCCTGTTCCGCCACATGAGCGTCGCCCGCAACATCGGCTTCGGCCTCAGGGCCCTGCCGGCGCGCCGCCGGCCCGGTCGGGCGGCGATCGAGGCGAGCGTGGAGCGGCTTCTGTCGCTGATCCAGCTGGAGGGCTTCGGGGAGCGCTATCCGGCCCAGCTTTCCGGCGGCCAGCAGCAGAGGGTGGCCCTGGCCAGGGCCCTGGCCATCGAACCGCGCATGCTGCTGCTGGACGAGCCGTTCGGGGCCCTCGACGCCAAGGTCCGCAAGGACCTGCGCCACTGGCTGCGGCGGGTGCACGACGAGACCGGCATCACCACGATCTTCGTCACCCACGACCAGGAGGAGGCCATGGACCTCGCCGACCGGGTCGCGGTGCTGCGCGAGGGCCGGATCGAGCAGATCGGCGCGCCGGCGGAGCTGGACGAGGCGCCGGCGTCGGCCTTCGTCTTCGACTTCCTGGGCGATTCCAACCGCCTGGACGGCCGGATCGATTCCGGCCGGGCGATTTTCGAGGGCTTCGACGCCCCGGCCGTGGTCCAGGGACCGGTGATCGGCCCGGCCACGGCCTGGTTCCGCCCCCATGAGACCGAGCTCGAAGCCGACGGCCCAGGGCTCGCGGTCACGGTGACCAACGCCGCGGTGAAGGGCGCGAACGCGCGGGTGAGCTGTCGCGCCGCCGACGGGCGCATCTTCGAAGCCGAATTTCCCCGCGGGGCCAGGCAGGCGAGCATCGCGGTCGGGAGCGAGGCGCGCCTGCGCCCCCAGCGCGTCTTCGTCTTCGCGGATCAGGATGGCGGCCGCTCCACGGCCCCCGCCCCGCCCCGCCTCACCTGAGCGGGAACCCCGGGCGTTCCCGAGGAGCGGCGCCGTGGGCCGGGATCAGCCGGCGCCAAGCCACCGCGACCTTGAGGAGGGCCTCTTTCAGGGCGGCGTTGGTCGCCCGGGCGGCCCTCGCCTCGGCCAGGCGGGCGCGGGCCAGAAAGTCCGCGGGGGTCGGCGCGCGCATGGGCTCTCCCTTCCCACTTGCCCCAGAGGCTCAACGCACGGCGCGGCGGGTTTGATCCCTGCAGCCTCTCTCCTCCCCTCTGGGGGAGGGGGACCCCGGAGGGGTGGAGGGGGACGTTCGTGCAAGAGCGCCGGCGCATTTCTCGGCGAACCCCCTCCCCGGCTTCGCCGGTACTCCCCCCGGAGGGGGGAGAGACGCGCGGGTTATTCGTCGGGGTCGGTGAGGTTCTTCAGGTCCACCCGCGACAGATAACGCTGATGAGGCGGGACGCGCTCCCTGGCGAAAACCACGAAGCTTCGCTTTTCGTCGGCGGCCTTGGTGACCCGGCGGAGGGCCTCGAACGCCTCGTCGGGCTGTTCGAAGTCGAGGAGGGGATTGGCGGGCGCCGCGGGAGGGGTCGGAATCTCGGGGGCCGGCGCCGTCGGGGTCGCGGCGCGCGGCCGCGTGGCCGTACGGGCCTGGGCCCAAAGCTTACCCAACACAGTCGATCCCCTCCAGTACATTGGCGACGCCGGCATCAACCCGGCGACAATAGCTGAGTTTGATCGACGCCGCCAGCAACGATCAAGCTTCGCGGCGCGCCGGTGTTTATCCTCCTCCTCTGGGGCATCGCCCGCTTGTGCAAGGGCGGCGGCGCGCTTCCCCGCGACCCCCCTCCCGCCCTTTTGGGCGTAGTCCCCCGCCGCGGGAGAGAATCCTTGATCGCCGACCACGGCTCGCTAGGGTCGCGGCGATGTCGGACATCTTCATTTCCTATGCCCGCTCCACGGCGCCGTCCGCCCAGCGGGTGGCCGAGGCCCTGGTCGCGGCGGGCTACCAAGTGTGGCGGGACGACGAGCTGCCGGCCCACCGCTCCTATGGCGAAGTGATCGAGGAGCGCCTCAAGCTCGCCAAGGCGGTGGTGGTGATCTGGTCGGCCGAGGCGGCGAAATCCCAATGGGTGCAGTCGGAGGCCGACCGGGCCCGCTCCGACGGCAAGCTGGTGCAGCTCACGGTCGACGGGACGCCGCTGCCCATGCCCTTCGACCGCATCCAGTGCGCCGAGCTGATCGGCTGGAACGGCGAGGCCGACGCGCCCGGCTGGCGCAAGGTTGCGGCCAGCGTCGCCGCCCTGGCCGGAGAGGCCCGCGCGCCGGCGTCGCAAGGCGACGGCGGGCGGCCGGGGCGGGCCGGCGGACGGCTCTCCATCTGCGTCCTCCCCTTCGCCAACATCAGCGACGACGCCCAGCAGGAGTATTTCAGTGACGGGATCAGCGAGGACATCATCACCGATCTCTCCAAGGTCTCGGCCCTGTCGGTGATCTCGCGCAACACCGCCTTCACCTTCAAGAACAAGTCCGTGGAGGTGAAGCAGATCGCCCGCCAGCTGGGGGTGACCCACGTGCTGGAGGGCAGCGTGCGCAAGGCCGGCGCTCGGGTGCGGATCACCGCCCAGCTCATCGACGCGGCGGCCGACGACCACGTGTGGGCCGAACGCTACGACCGCGACCTGACCGACATCTTCGCTCTGCAGGACGAGATCAGCGAGGCGATCGTCAAGGCGTTGCGGCTGAGGCTGCTGCCGGAAGAGAAGAAGGCCATCGAGCAGCGCGGGACGACCAACCTGGAGGCCTACAACCTCACCCTGCTGGCGCGGCAGAGATGGACCAGCGGCAACGCCGGCGATCCCAGGCGCGAGGAGACCGTCCTGCGCCTCGCCGGCCGGGCCGCCGAGATCGATCCGTCCTACGCCCGGGCCTGGGCGCTGATCGCCACGGGGCAATATTCCCTGCGCTTCAACCGCGGCCGGGCCGGAGACGACGGACTGGCCGCCGCCGACAAGGCGCTCGAACTCGACGCCTCGCTGGCCGAGCCCCACGCCGTCAAGGCCATGCTCCTGGACGTGGCCGGGCGCGGCGAAGACGCCTTCGCCGAGATGGAGACGGCGCTGCGCCTCGAGCCTGAGTCCGACATGGTCAATTCCATGGCCGGAAGTCTCAGTTATCAGCACCGGAGATTCGAGGACGCGGCGCGGTTTTACGCCAAGGCGGCGGCGCTCAACGAGAACGATTTCGCTTCCGCCGGGATGCTGCTCAGCGCCAGCGCGGCGCTCGGCGATCAGGAAGGCGCGAAGGCCGCCGCCAGGTTGACCCTCGCCCGGGCCGAGAAGGTGGCCGCCCAGGACCCCGACAACGGCCACGCCCTTTCCACCGGCGTGGCCGCCTGGGCGACGCTGGGCGAGGGCGAGCGGGCGCGCGAGTGGATCGACCGCGCCCTGCTCGTCGATCCGGACAACATCCAGATGCGCTACAACCTGGCCTGCGTGCTGAGCCTCGACCTCGGCGACATCGAGGGCGCCATCGCCCTGCTGGGGCCGGTGTTCGAGGCCATCGGCCCGGCCATGCTCGCCGCCTCGCGCACCGACCCGGACCTCGATCCGATCCGCGGCGACACGCGCTTCACCGCGATGATCGCGGCGGCGGAGAAGCGCCTGACGGCGGGCTGAGTTCGCCTCCCCCGCCGGGGGAGCGGATGCTTGGGCAAGTGCGGCGGCCCGCTTCCCCGGCTTCGCCGGTACTCCCCCCGGAGGGAGGAGAGAAGCGCCGGCGGCTCTAGCCCGCGCCGGGAATGGGCAGGATGGGCATGACCTCGACGCCGTCGCCGGGGAAGATGGCGAAGGAGGGGTGGTTCTCGAACAGTTTGGCGGCGGCCTCCTGGTCGGGCGCCTCGACGACGACATAGCCGGCGAGGTTGTTGGAGGCGTCGGCGATGCCGCCTTTGGAGACCTTGCGGGTCTTGCCGAGCGGGCCGCCGGTGTCGGCGATCTGGCCGGCGTGGTCTTGCATCCATTGCCCCCAGGCCTGCATGCCGCGGGCCATGGTCGCTTCGTCGGGCCGCTCGCCGCCGCCGGCCGGGGCCATAAAGACCGCCAGGAACTTCGCCATCGTATCCTCCTTGAAATGGTTGCGACCTTATCCCGCACCACCCCAAGGACGTTCAAGCCGCCCCGGTTCCGACATAAGGGCGTCAGGGGCCTTTCAGGCGGGCTTCGGCGGCGGCCATCATGGCCTTGAAGCGGGGATCGTCGCGGATCGCGTCGAGGTCTGGGTCGACCTTGGGGTGGGCGACGTCGTCGATGTCGCCGGCGGCGGCGAAATAGGGGCCGAGGAGCTCGAGGGCGGTTTCGGTGTCGCGCAGGTGGGCGCACAGGCCGCAGGCGAGGTTGTAGCGCATGTGCATGTTGTCCGGATCGATGAGCAGCGCGCGGCGGGCCCAGTCCCTGGCCCGCTCCCCCTCGCCGAGGACCGCCAGGGCGCCGACGCCGTAGCCGAGGGCCCCGCCGTTGCCGCGGTCCACGGCCAGGACCGCCTCGGCCCGGGCCAGGGTCGTGCGGGCCGCCCGGCGGGCCCCCTCGGCATCGCCGAGCGCCGTGTAGCAGGTGACCAGCATTCCTGAGCTGGAGAAGGACGACTCCATCAGGGCCGAGGCCTTTTCCCACAACGGAATGGCCTCGGCGTAGCGCCCCTGGCTGAAGAGGATGGCCCCGGCGGTCCGGTTGGCGTCATGGGATTCAGGGTCCAGGCGCATGGCCAGCTCGGCCTCGGCCGCCGCCTCGCCCGTGTGGCCCTCATAGCGAAGGTGCTCGGCCTTCAGGGCATGGGCCTCGGCGAGTTCGGGCTCGAGGGCCAAAGCCTTTTCCACCGCCGCCCAGCTGTCGATGTCCGTCCGGCCGAGCCGGAAGCGCAGGCGCATCTGGGCCCAGCCCATGAGGGCCCAGGCGCGGCCGTAGGCGGGATCGAGTTCGACGGCCCGCCGGCAGAAGCGGATGATCGCCTCCTCCCGGCGCGGATCGCCGTCGTTGCCGGTGGAGAAGTGCTGGCGGGCCATCAGGTAGAGGTCGTAGGCTTCGGCGTTGTCGGTGCCGCGCCGCTCGATGGCTTTCTTCTCTTCCGGGAGCAGCTTCAGTTTCAGGGCCCTGACGATTGCCTCGCTGATCTCGTCCTGAAGGGCGAAGATGTCGGTGAGTTCGCGGTCGTAGCGCTCGGCCCACAGGTGGTTGCCGCTCGCCCCGTCGATGAGCTGGGCGGTGATGCGAACCCGGTTGCCGGACTTGCGCACGCTGCCTTCGAGGAGGTGGCTGACGCTGAGCTCCCTGGCCACCTGGCGCAGGTCGAAGGACTTGCCCTTGTAGGCGAAGGCGGTGTTGCGGGCGGTCACCGCCAGGGCCGAGACCTTGGAAAGATCGGTGATGATGTCCTCGCCGATGCCGTCGCTGAAATACTCCTGCTCGGCCTCGCCACTCATGTTGGCGAAGGGCAGGACGCAGACCGAAAGCCGGGGCGGCGGCGGCGCGGGGGCCTCCGCGGGCGGGGCGGGCGTCGGGCCCGGTCGGCCGGCGAGGTGAACGACGCTTTCGACCACCTTGCGCCAGCCGGGTTGATCGGCGGCTCCGTCCCAGCCGGTCATGTCGGCGCACTGGAGGCGATCGAAGGGCATGGGCAGCTCGGCCCCGTCGATGGTGAGCTGGACGAGTTTGTGCTCGGCCCGGGCCCGGTCGGCCTCGGACTGCACCCACTCGGACCTGACCGCCTCGGCCGACCACACGACCACCACCGCCTTGGCGGCGGCGAGGCGCTCGCGGATGACATCGGCATAGGCCCGATGGGCCGGGATCTCGTCGTCGCGCCACACGCCATAGCCGAGCGCGCGCAGGGCCTCGCCGATCCTGCGGGCCTGGGGCTCGCTCGAACGCGCGTAGGAGATGAAGATATCGGACATGTGGGCCCCTTTACCCCGCCCGTCCCGGCGAAAGCCAGGACCCACTCCTGCGCAGCTTGGCGGCCCTTCACGCGAGCGCGGCAGACAGGGAACGCAGGCAAGCGCGCCGGCGCGCTTGCCCAGGGGGCCCCTCCACCGCTTAGCGGTCCCCCTCCCCCACGCCATCGGGAGGAGAGGCGTCAGCGGGCCATGCCGGCCGGGCAGGGGCCGATCCAGCGGCCTTCGGTGTGGCCGCGGGTGGTGATCGGCGGGCGGCCGGGGAG
>DASXIE010000234.1:0-7564 GCA_036498165.1 Caulobacteraceae bacterium | reverse complement strand
CTATTTCGGCAACGGCGACTTGCTCCGGCGGGGCAGCGTCCTGGCGATCGCCGGCGTGATCGCCGCGCTGACGGCCGGCTTTTGGACCTTGAGCTGGACGGTGATTTGCGCCTGCCAGGCCTATGCCTTCCGATACATCGTCGGCGAAGGCCGCGATGGAGTGTCCCCCGCCTAGGCCGACGCGCTCGGCCGGGCGCTGACCCGGCCGCGCCAGGCGATGAGGTTCTCCCGCTCCGCGTCGATGGGCAGGCCGATCCAATGGGCGAAGTCGACCGTGGTCAGGGCGCAGATGTCGGCCATGGAATAGGCCTCGCCGGCGATGAACTCGCGCCCGGCCAGTTCGCGGTCGAGCCAGCGCTGGGCGCCGGCGTAGGCCTCGCGGTTGGATTCCCCGAACGCCTTGTGCTGGGTGAGGAGGGCCGCCGTGAACGGATGGGCGTGGCGCCAGTAATTGCCCACCGGCATCATCACCTGGAACTCGATGCGCCGCACCCACATGTCGACGCGGGCCATTTCCACCGCCGTCGAGCCGAACAGCGACGGGCTCGGGTGGAGTTCCTCGAAATAGCGGCAGATGGCCACCGTCTCGGAGATGGTCGTCCCGTCGTCGAGCTCGAGGGTCGGCACCTGGCCGAGCGAGTTGCGCGCCCTGTGCTCGTCCGACTTGTGCTCGCGCTTGCGCAGGTCGAGCGCGGTCTCGGGAACCTCCAGGCCCTTCTCGGCCAGGAAGATGCGCACCCGGCGCGGGTTCGGGGCTGGCATCGGCGCGCCGTAGAGTTTCATGGCTGGGTTTCCTTGGGCTGGAGGTGGGAAGCGCTAGCCTTGGCGAAGGGGACGGCGAGGAGGGCGGCGAGGGTGACTATAGCGACCATGGCCCAGGCCTCGTTGATCGCCAAGGTCGTGGCCAGATGCTGGATCGCGGGCCGCAGCATGGCGGCGGTCCCGGCGTCGACCGGTCCGGCCGGGCGGGCGTGGTAGAGCATCAGGGGAATGCCGACGGCCTGGGCCGTGGCGTCGTCGCCGGCCTGCAGGCGGGCGATGATGTGGCGAGCGTGGACCGGGGCGCGGCCATAGATCACCGTGTCGATGAGGGCCAGGCCGATCGCCCCGCCCAGGTTGCGCATCAGGTTGAAGAGGCCGCTGGCGTCGGGCACCTCGGCGGGCGCCAGGCGGCCGAGCGCCAGGCGGGTCGGCGGCAGGAGGCAGAACATGACCCCAATCCCGCGCAGCGCCTGGGGAACGAACATGGCGGAGAAGTCCGTGTCGGTCGTCTGAAACGCGCTCAGGCCCAGGCCGACGCCAAACACCGCGAAGCCGAAGGCGGTGAGAACGCGGGCGTCCATGCGCCGCTCGAGCGCCACGGCCAGGGGGGCGGCGGCGAGCTGGGCCCCACCGGTGACGAGTATTATCTCGCCGATCGCCAACGGCCCGTGGCCGCGCACGAAGGCCAGGAACACCGGCATCAGATAGACCGAGCCGAAAAGGCCGATGCCGACGACGAAGCTCAAGCCGCAGCCGATGGCGAAGGTGGGATCGGTCAGGGTCCGCAGTTCGACCACCGGCGCACCTGGGCCAAGGGAACGGCGGACAAATCCGGCCCCGGCGATGGCCGCGACGGCCAGGAGGGTGAGGACCAGGGCCGAGGACCAGCCATGGTCCGGGGCGTCCTTGAGGGCGATCTCCAGGACGGCGAGGGCGAGCGCCATCAGGCCAAAGGCCACGGCGTCGAGGGTCCGGATCGCGCCGACCCGCGCCGGCTCGGCAGGCAGGAACAAGGCCGCTCCCAGCGCCGCGACGATCCCCGGCGCGACATTGATGAGGAACAGCCAGTGCCACGACCAGGTCTGGGTGATCCACCCGCCGACCACCGGTCCCAGCGTCGGGGCGAGCACCGCCAGCACCCCGGCGATGGTCGTCGCCACGCCCTGCAGGCGGAACGGGAAGAGCAGGAACACGGCCGAGAAAACCGCCGGTATCAAGGTCCCGCCGGAGAAGCCCTGGACGATGCGGAAGACGATCAGGAGTTCGAAGTTGCGGCTGGCGGCGCAGCCGGCCGAGGCCAGGGTGAAGAGTCCCACCGCGATGACGGTCAGCCAGCGCATGGAAAGCGCCCGGGTCAGAAGGCCGGTCAGGGGAATGGCGATGACTTCGGCGATCAGATAGGCGGTCTGGATCCAGCTCATCTGGTCGGGCCGGATGGCCAGGGCCTTCTGGATGGTCGGCAGGGACGTGGCGACGACCTGGACGTCGAGAACCGCCATGAACATGCCAAGGCACATCATGGAAAAGCCCAGCCAGGTGGCGAGGGTGACCGGCCGCTCGACCAGACTGGACTGCATCGGCCTCTTTTTTCGCTCCCGCGCCGAAGCGTGACGGTTGCCGCGGCCGCCGCGACACCCTAGGTTCATTGGCGACTGACGGGATCAGTGTCCAGCCTGGGGGTTGGAGTCATACATGGTCGCGCCTGTCGCGCTGCTGTCGCTCGCCACAGCCTCTCCGCCGCATGAGCTCGACCAGGACGAGGCCCTCCGCCTGGCCCGCATCCTGCTCGGCCGGCGCTATCGCAACTTCGATCGCATGGCGCCGGTGTTCCATACCGCCGGCGTGCGCGCCCGCCAGCTGGTCAGACCGCCGGACTGGTACGCGGCCCCGCTCAGCTGGCCGCAGCGGACCGAGGCCTACGTCTCCAGCGCCGTCGAACTCTTCATCTCGGCGGCCCGGCGGGCGCTGGACGAGGCGGGGCTGACCGGCGCCGACGTTGACATCATCGTCACGGTTTCCTCCACCGGCATCGCCACCCCAAGCCTCGAAGCCAGGGCGATGAACGCCATGCGCTTCCGCCCGGACGCGGTGCGCGTGCCCGTGTTCGGCCTTGGCTGCGCCGGCGGGGTCGGGGGCCTGGCCCTGGCCGCCCGCCTGGCCGCGTCGCGTCCGGGGGCGGTGGTTCTCTTCGTCACCGTCGAGACCTGCAGCCTGGCCTTCCGGATGGACGAGGTCGGCAAGGCCGACATCATCGCCGCCGCCCTGTTCGGCGACGGCGCCGCAGCCGGCGTGGTCCGCTCGGGCGAGACGGGCCTCGCCCGCATCAGCGGGGTGGCCGAACATACCTGGCCGGACACCCTGGAGATCATGGGCTGGCGCGTCGACGAGACCGGCCTTGGGGTGGTCTTCGATCGGGCCATTCCCCCCTTCGCGCGCAAGAACCTGCGCGGCGCCATGGAATCGATGCTGGCCGGCCAGGACCTCGGCCTCGACGACGTCGACCGGTTCATCTGCCATCCCGGCGGGGCCAAGGTGATCGAGGCCCTCGAACACGCCCTTAGCCTCGGCCAGGGGAGCCTCGACCACGAGCGCGAGGTCCTCGCCGACCACGGCAACATGTCGGCGCCCACCGTACTCTTCGTGCTCGACAGGGCGCGCCGCGCCGGCCTGCCGGCGACCTCGGTCGTCTCGGCGCTCGGTCCCGGCTTCACGGCCAGCACCGTGACCCTGCGGGCGGCATGATCCTCTCCGTCGCGGTCCTGGCCCTGGTGACGGTCCAGCGCCTGATCGAGCTCGTGATCGCCCGGCGTCACACCCGGGCCTTGATGGCCCGCGGCGCCCATGAAGTCGGGGCCCGCCACTATCCTCTGGTGGTCGGGCTGCACGCGGTCTGGCTGGCGGGGCTGTGGTGGCTGGCCTGGGACCGCCCGGTGAATCCCCCCTGGCTGGCGGCGTTCCTCGTCCTCCAGGCCCTGCGCCTGTGGGTGCTGAAGACGCTGGGCGAGCGGTGGACGACGCGAATCATCGTCCTGCCGGGCGCGCCGCTCATGACCGGCGGCCCCTACCGCTTTGTCTCGCACCCCAACTACCTCGTGGTGGTCGGGGAGATCGCCGTCCTCCCCCTGGCGTTCGGCCTCACTTGGTACGCCGCCGCCTTCTCTGCCCTCAACGCCGCCGTCCTGGCCATCCGCATCCGGGCCGAGAACCGGGCGCTGCGGCCCTAGACGCTCCAGCCGCCGCCGAGGGCTTTGTAGAGGGCGACGAGGTCGGTGGCGGACTGGGCTTCGGACTGGACGAGCTGGTCGCGGGCGTTGAGGAGGGCGTTCTGCGCCGCATAGACGTTGATGTAGGTGACGAGGCCCACCTGGTACTGGTCGCGGGCGATGGCGAGCGAGCCTTCGGCGGCGGCGACCGCCTGGACGAGCTGGAGGCGGCGGGCCTCTTCGGTGCGGTAGCGGGCCAGGGCGTCCTCCACATCGCGCAGGGCGGCGAGCACCGCGCCCCGGTAGGCGAGTTCGGCCTGGACGTCCTTTTCCCTGGCGACGGCGATGCCAGCGCGGGTCTTGCCGGCGTTGAAGAGCGGCGCGGTCGCCATGCCGATCCCGGCCCCGGTCAGGTTCTGGGCCGAGAAGAGGCTGCCCAGCGACATGCCGGCGAAGCTCCCCAGGCCGATCAGGTTGAGGCGCGGGAACAGGTTGGCGGTCTGGACCCCGATCTCGGCATTGGCGGCGGCCAGGCGCCGTTCCGCCTCGCGGATGTCCGGGCGGCGGCGCAGGAGGTCGGAGGGCAGGCCGGTCGGAAGGCTGGGCGGGGGAGGAGGCAGGGACTGGGCGCGGCGGGCGAGTTGCGGCTCGAGGGTTTCGGGCGCCTCGCCCAAAAGGACGGCGATGGCGTGGATCTGGACCCGCTCCTGCGCCTCCAGCTGGTGTATCTGGGCGGCGGCGGTCGCCACCACCGTGGTCTGCTGGTTGACGTCGAAGCCGGTGACGAAGCCGGCCTGGCGGCGGGCGGCGACGAGGGCGAAGAGATCCTTCTGGCGGGCCAGTTCGGCCTCGCCCACCGCGATCCGGGCCTGTACGGCGCGCAGGGTCAGGTAGTCGTTGGCGACTTCGGCGGTGAGGGTGACCTCGCCGTCGCGACGGGCCCACACGGCGGCCTCGCTGTTGGCCTTGGCTTCCTGGACCGCCCGCCGCGTCCCGCCGAAGATATCGACTTCCCAGGTGGCGTCGAAGCCCACGGAATAGAGGTTGAGATGGCTGGGCAGCTGGAAGCCGGCCGGCGGCGCCCCCATCGTCGCCGGTGGGGTCGAGCGATTGGAACCGAGGGTCACGGCGTTGGCGGCGGCGTTGATCGCCGGCCATTCGGCCGCCCCGGTGACCTTCTCCTGGGAACGCGACTGGCGCACCCGCGAGGCGGCGGCCTGGAGATCGAGATTGGCGGCCAGGGCCCGGTCGATGAGGGTCTTCAGGACCGGATCGTCGAACGCCGTCCACCAGCGCGCCAGATCGGCCTCGATGGGCTGCACGAGGGTGCGTCCGCCGCCGGCCCCCTCGCTGAAGGCGGGCGGGGTGGGGATCTCCGGGCGATGGTAGTTCGGGCCGACGGTGCAGCCGGCCAGGACCACGGCGAAGCCGGCGGCGCGGAGCCGGGCGGTCAATGGCCGCCTCCCGGCGGCGCCGCGCCCTTGGGCCCCTGCATGATCAGCAGCAGGGGGATGCAGGCGAAGACCACGATCATCAGGGTGTGGAAGACATCGATATAGGCCAGCATCTGGGCCTGGCGGGCGAGCTGGCGGTAGAGGCTGGCCAGAGCCAGCCTTTGGGCGTCGAGGGCCGACTGGCCAAAGCCCATCAGGCGGCCGGCGGCATTGGCGATGGCCCCGGTGTAGTTGGGGTTGAGCGGATCGATGTGCTCGACCAGCCGGGCCTGGTGCCACTGGGTGCGCTGGGCGAGCATGGTCTGGACCGATGAGATTCCGATCGTGCCGCCGAGGTTGCGGGCGACGTTCATCATCGCCGAAGCCTGGTTGCTCTCGTTGGGCTTGAGGCCGACGTAGGCGATCATGCTGATCGGCACGAAGAGGAACGGCAGGCCGACAGCCTGATACATGCGCGCCATGGCCGCGTCCTGGAAAGACAGGTTGGCGTTGAGGTGGCTCATGTTGAGCAGCGCCAGGCCCTGGACCACGAACCCGAGGAACACCAACAGGCGCGGATCGACCCGGCTGGAGGCGATTCCGACCACCGGCATGGCCAGGACCGTCGCCAGGCCGCCGGCGGTCAAGGCCAGGCCGGCATCGGTGGCCGAATAGCCCATGACCTGCTGCAGGAGCTGGGGGATGAAGAGGGTGGTGCCGAACAGGATGAGGCCGGTCAGCATCAGGAAGACGCTGGCCACGGCGAAGTTTCGCCGCCCGAACATGGCGATCGGCACGACCGGGTCCTCGCGCGTGAGCTCCCAGGGAACGAAGAGGACGAAGGCGACGGCCGCGATCGCCGTGGTCGCCACGATGCTGGGCGAGGAGAACCAGTCGTCGGTCTGGCCGCGGTCGAGGGTCAGCTCCAGGCAGCCGAAGAAGAGGGCGACGAGGATGAAGCCGACGATGTCGATCCTGAGGCCGCGTTCGCGCAGCGCCTGGCGATCGCGCACCAGGGCGGCCGGCTCGTCGACCATGAGGTTGACCAGGAAGAGGGAGAGAAAGCCGATCGGCACGTTGATCAGGAAGCACCAGCGCCACGAGGCGCTGTCGGTGATCACCCCGCCCAGGATGGGCCAGACGATCGGGCCGACGATGACCACCAGTCCGTAGGCGGCGAAGGCCGCCCCGCGCCGGCTGGGCGGGAAGGTGTCGACCAGCATCGACTGCTCAACCGCCGCCAGGCCGCCGCCGGCCGCCCCCTGCAGAACCCGGGCCAGGATCAGGGCCCCGAGATTGGGGGCGGCGCCGCACAGGAACGAGGCCGCCGTGAACAGGGCCACCGAGATCATGTAGTAGCGCTTGCGGCCGATGACGTCGGCCAGCCAGCCGGAGATCGGGATGACGATGGCCGTGGAGACCAGGAAGCTGGTGGTGATCCAGGTGGCCTGATCATAGCTCGTCGCCATGGCCCCGGCGACGTGGCCGAGGGCGACGTTGACGATCGAACTGTCGAGCACGGTCATGAAGGTGGCGATGGAGATCACCCCCACGATCGTCTACGGATTGCGCGCTCCGGCGACCGAGCGCTCCGCCGTCCAGCCGGCGTCGGGATTCCCGCCGCGCGGGGCCGGGCCCGCCACGCTCAGCGCACCCGAACGGTGGGCGTCACCGACATGCCGGGGCCCAGCGGGCAGTCGCGCGGCAGGCGGTCGAAGACGATCTTCACCGGCACCCGCTGGACCACCTTGACGTAGTTGCCGGTGGCGTTCTCCGGCGGCAGGACCCCGAAGGCCTGGCCGGCCCCGCGCTGGATCGAATCCACCCGGCCGGGGATCTTGCCCTCGGGACAGGCGTCGACCTTGATGGCGACGCTCTGGCCCGGGCGGATGCGGGCGAGCTGGGTCTCCTTGAAGTTGGCGGTGACCCAGATCTCGAGCGGCACGATGGCCATGACCTGGGTTCCCGGCTGGACATAGTCGCCGAGCGCCACGGATCTCTGGGTCACGTGGCCGCTCACCGGGGCGACGACGCGGGTATAGGCGAGGTTGACCCCGGCGTCGGCGAGTTGGGCCTGGGCGGCGCGCACCTGGTCCTGGCCGGCGGTGACCTGGGTGCGGGCGGCGGCGACCTGGGCGGCGCGGCTCTGGGCCGCCTTGGCGGCGG
>DASXIE010000233.1:0-1511 GCA_036498165.1 Caulobacteraceae bacterium | reverse complement strand
GGTCCACGGATCGGCGACACCGATGGTGTCGGCCAGGGCGATTTCGCCGATCCCCAGGCGCGCCGCCTCGCGAACGATGTCGACAACCTGGGCCAAGGGCACCTCTCCGTCGAACGGACAGCCGAAGGCCACGGAAACGGTAAGCGAAATCGGCGGCCCGCCGGCCAGTTCGCGCTTGGCGGCGATGCTGGCCAGGGCGGCCAGCTGCTGGCGACGTCGGCGCCCTGGTTGCGGATGCCGAAGCCGTCGGAGGCGCACACCACCACATTGGCCTCGTCGCAGCCGCTGGCCACCGCCCGGTCCCAGCCGCGCTCATTGAGCACCAGGCCGATGCGCGAGCGGCCCGCCTCGCGGGGCAGGGCGGCCATGATCGCCTCGGCCCCCTCCATCTGCGGCACCCGGCGGGGATTGACGAAGCTCACCGCCTCGATGCGCCGCGCCCCGGCCGCTTCCAGGCGGCGGATGAACTCGACGCGGTCCTCGACGGCGACGACGGCCTGCTCATTCTGCAGGCCATCGCGCGGACCCACTTCGACGATCTCGATGCGGCGGCTCATGGCTTGGCCTCGCTCGGCGGACTGACCGGCAGGAAGATCTGCAATACATCGTGCTGGTTATTGGAATAATCGAGTCCCGCCCCTTCCCCGGCCCGGCGGGCGGCGACGTGCTGGGCGGTGAGGGCGGCCTGGAAGGCCGGCGTCTGGCGGGCCTCGACGATGGCCGGGCGGCCCTCGGCGATGGCCTGGGCGGCATCGGCGGCGTCACCAAGCTCGGTGGCCGAACCCAGGAGGAAGACCAGGCTCGGCTCTTCATAGCCGGCGACGGTCACCGGACCGGCGATCACCCCCTCGGCCGGGCTGGCCCCCGCCGCCGCCAGGGCCCTGGCGGCGCGGTCGGAAAGCCACAGGGTGCGAAGCTGGGGCGCCAGGACGCCGAGCAACAGGCCGTGGGCGACGAGCGTCAGGGCGACGGCGGCGAGGAGGCCCTCGACGGGGCGGCGGCGGACCAGGAGCCAGGCCCCGGCGGCCCCGGCGGCGAGATAGGCGAGGCCGATGTTCGCCGCCAGGACCATGTCCTCGCCGCCGTTGACCTTGATCACCGCGAGCGGGCCGAGGGCGGCGTAGACGATGGCGGCCAGGCCCATCAGCCCCGCCCCAGCCCAGGCGGCGCGGCGGCCGATCGGTCCCTCCAGGGCCGCCGCCATCAGCCAGGCGAGCGCCCCGTACATCGGCAGGGGATAGTGAATGAGCTTGGTGGGGGCGGCCTCGAAGACGAGCCAGGCCGGTATGAGCCAACAGAGGCAGAAGCGGATCGCCGGCGTGGCCCGCCTTCGCCATCCCCGCACCAGTCCGGCCGGCAGGAGCAAGGTTGCCGGAAACAGCATCAGGGGGACGAGGATCAGGTAGAAGCCGGGCGGCGCGCCATGGCCCTCCTCGCCGTGGAGGAGCTTGGGGGCCAGATCGCCGCCCAGGGATGCGCCCCAGAAGGCCCCGTCGCTGGCCACCGTCACC
>DASXIE010000232.1:0-3088 GCA_036498165.1 Caulobacteraceae bacterium | reverse complement strand
ATCGGCACATGGAAGGCGAAGTCGCCGATCAGGTCGAAGCGGCCCTTGGCCCCCGCCCCGTCCAACTGCTCGGCGATCACCGCGGCGATGCGCTCGGCCCGCTCCTCGACGCTGCGCCGTGAGAAGGCCCTGACCACCAGGGCGCGGATGCGGGCATGGTCCGGCGCGTCCATCTGGTTGAAGGAAAGGGCGAGGGTGCGGCTGAGACCCTGCTCGGCCTTCGACTGCCCGGCCTCGGCCGCCCGTGTCGCCAGGGGATTGCCGCCGCCCCAGCCGGCCGCCGCGCTGGAGAACCGGGCGGCGTCCTTCAGCACCATGGCGCAGTCGTCGTAGCGGGTCAGGTACCAGAAGCCGTGGCGGGAGAGATGGACAGGGTCCTCGGCCCGCAGCCGGGCCAGGGTCTCCACCGGATCGTTCTCGAAATCATAGTCGTAGAGATCGGGCGCCAGGGTCTCGGGGGTCTGGGAAGAGGCGTTCATGGCGCCCTATAATGCACGCATGGCCCTGAAGCTCTACGCCCACCCGTTCTCCTCCTACTGCCAGAAGGCCCTGATCGGCTTCTACGAGAACGACATCCCCTTCGATCTCGTTCTGCCGCACGACGAGGCGGGGGCCCTGAACCCGGAATTCGCCGCCCTGTGGCCGATCGGCCGCTTCCCGGTCCTGAAGGACGGCGAGCGGGTGATCCCCGAAGCCACGATCATCCTCGAATACCTGGCGGTTCATTATCCCGGTCCGGTGAAGCTCGTCCCCGCCGATCCGGCCGCCGCCATCGAGGTCCGGCTCATGGACCGCTTCTTCGACAACTACGTCTCCAACCCCCAGTCGGCGATCGTCTTCAACGCCATCCGCCCGGAGGAAAGCCGCGATCCCTACGGCGTGGATCAGCAGCGCGCCATGCTCGACAAGGCCTACGCCTGGCTGGACGGCCGGATGGCCGGGCGGACCTGGGCGGCCTGCGACGACTTCAGCCTCGCCGACGCCGCCGCCGCTCCGGCCCTGCTGTACGCCGACTGGACCCACCCCATCCCGCGCTCATTCGAGCATCTGTGGGCCTACCGCGACCGCCTGCTGGAGCGCCCCTCCTACGCCCTCGCGCTCAATGAGGCCCGCCCCTTCCGCCATTTCTTCCCCCTCGGCGCGCCGGAGGGGAGGGACTAGCCCGGCGCGCCCCACCCGTCCCGCTTCGCGGTCCACCCTCCCGATGAGGGGAGGGAGGTTAAGTAATTGATTTAACGTTCCTCCTTCCCCTTTACGGGGAAGGTGGCGCGAAGCGCCGGATGGGGTGCGGAGCTAGAACGCCCCCATGCGGGCCGTGAGCATGCTGCTGGCTTCGGCCAGGGCGTCTTCCCCGCGGCCGAGGTGGCCGAGGATGGCCCCGACGTAGGCCCGGGTCTCCGCATAGGGCGGCACCCCGCCGTAGCGCTCCACCGCGGCCGGACCGGCGTTATAGGCGGCCAGGGCCTTGGAGGTGTCGCCGCCGAACCGGCGCATCATCTGGGATAGGTAATTGGCCCCGCCGTCGATGTTGCTCTTCATGTCGGAGGAATCGACCCCGAGGTTGCGGGCCGTGGCCGGCATCAGCTGCATGGTCCCGCGCGCCCCCTTGGGCGAGATGGCGTGGGCGTTGAAACGCGATTCCTGCCAGGCGACGGCCTCGACGAGCCTGGCGTCGACATTGTGCCGCTCGGCCGAGGCGCGGATCGCTTCGGCGGTCTCGGGCGGCGGGGCGGTCATGGCCCGGCCGTGGGCGCCGCGGCGCGCCGGGCGGGTGTAGACGGCGTTCATCAGCCTGGCTGTGGGCTCGGCGCCGCGCGACATCCGCTGGCTGGCCCCGTCGTACATCACCACCGAGCCGTCGACATGGACCTCGAGCACCTGGGCGGCGGCCGATCCGGCGCACAAAAGCAAGGCGGCAACCGCCGCGACGCCGCACCGTCCATTCATGCGCAAACCCCCGCACAGCCCGCACGCCCCAACTCGGACGGCTTGACCATACCCCATAAACCCCCCGCCGCCAAAACACCCGGCGGCACGTCGCCGCAGGGGCGCAGACTCTCTCCCCCCTCCGGGGGGAGTACCGGCCCCCGGGTCGCGCGCAGCGCGCGCCCGCGGATAAACTCCGCCGGGGAGGGGGGTCGCGGTGAAGCGCGCCGGCGCATTGCCCGAACACCCCCTCCACCGCTTCGCGGTCCCCCTCCCCCAGAGGGGGAGGAGAGATTCCGCTTTTCGCGTCGCCGCGAAACGCGCTAGGCCGCTGGCCAAGGAACGGGGAGGGGCGACATGCGAAGGATGGTGGTGGCCGCGCTGGCGGGTTTGCTGGCGGGATCGGCGCTCGCCCAGCCCTCGCCCCATCCGGCCGCCGACGCCCAGGCCCTCGACGTGGCCATGAAGGCCATCGCCCTGCGCAGCGTGCGCGGGCCTGGCAACCAGACGCCGGCCGTCGCCGCCCTCTACAAGTCGGCCCTGGTGGCCGGCGGCTTTCCCCCCGACGACGTGACCATCACTCCGGTCGACGACACCGCCTACCTCATCGCCCGCTGGCGGGGCTCCGACCCCGCTCTCAAGCCCCTGGTCATCAGTGGCCACATGGACGTCGTCGAGGCCAGGCCGGCCGACTGGAAGCGCGATCCGTTCACCCCGGTGATCGAGAACGGATTCCTGTTCGGCCGCGGCGCCTCCGACATGAAGCTCGACGGGACCATCGCCATCGCCGCCCTCAATGAGCTGCGCCGCGAGGGCTACCGGCCGCGCCGCGACATCATCATCGAGTTCTCCGGCGATGAGGAGACGACGATGAAGACCAGCGCCATCATCGCCGACAAGCTGGCCAATTCCGACCTGGTGCTCAACATCGACGGCGGCGGCGGGACCCTCGACGAGGTCACCGGCAAGCCGCTCTATTTCACCTGGCAGGGGGCGGAGAAGACCTACGCCGACTTCCAGCTCACCACCACCAACCCCGGCGGCCACTCCTCCGAGCCGCGCAAGCTCAACGCCATCAACGAGCTGGCCGCCGCCCTGGTGCGCATCGGCAATTACCAGTTCCGGCCCGAGCTCTCCGACCTCACCCGCGCCTCCCTCGTCA
>DASXIE010000231.1:0-18206 GCA_036498165.1 Caulobacteraceae bacterium | reverse complement strand
ACCGCGTCGTTGACGGAAAGGCCGAGCACGGTCTGGCCGTTGACGGCGGTGATGTAGTCGCCAGGCTTGATGCCGGCCTTGGCGGCCGGAGTGCCGTCGATGGGCGAGATCACCTTGACGACGCCCTCCTCGCTGGTGATCTCCAGCCCCAGGCCGCCATATTCGCCGCGGGTGTCGTCCTGCATCTCATTGAAGGCCTGCGGCGGCAGGTAGTCGGAGTGTGGATCGAGCGAGGTGAGCATGCCGTTGAGGGCGGCCTGGATCAGCTTCTTGTCGTCCACCGGGGTGACGTACTGGCGCTCGACGGTGTCCAGGACGTTCCCGAACAGTTCGAGCATGTGGTACGTTTCAGCCCTCGGTTCAGGCGTCGCCCGCGCCGACTGGCCGAGATAGGCCATGGAGCCTGCGCCCAGCGCGAAAGCCGAGGCGCCGATCAAGAAATACTTCCGCATGCCGTCCGCCATGAATGCCGCTCGCGCCGGAATTATGGCGCACCACTTTGCGTCGCCTTGCTTACCCGAATATTTCAAGGATGGCGCGCCCATTGCGGTCGCGCAAGTCGAACGGCCGTTGTTTTGCTAAGCGAAGCTTAAATTGTCGCAGGCTGTGACTTAGTCCCGGTGATAGGGCTGGCCGGCCATCAGGGTGGCGGCGCGGTAGAGTTGTTCGGCCAGCATGGCCCGGGCGAGGGCATGCGGCCAGGTTTGCGGACCGAGGGCCAGGGTGCGCCGGGCGGCGTCGAGAACGGAAGCATCCAGACCATCGGCGCCGCCGATGGCGAACGAGAGATGGCGCACGCCGTCGTCGCGCATGGAAGCCAGCCAGTCGGTGAAGGCGCGCGAGGTCAGGGCGGCGCCCCGCTCATCACAGGCGACGAGCAGGCCCGCCTCCGGGCGACGAAGCAGAGCCTCGCCCTCGGCGGCCTTGCCGGCCTTGCGGGCTTCGACCTCGACGATCTCGACGGGGCCAAAGCCCACGGCCCGCCCGGTGAGGCCGGCGCGCCGGGCCCAGTCCTGGGCCAGAGCGGATTCCGGGGCCGCTCCCAGCCTGCCGATACAGAGGATCGAGACCCGCAAGCCCTTACGGGGCGGCGGCGAAGGTCGGGGGTTCCACCGACCAGATCTTCTCGAGGTTGTAGTAGGCGCGCACCTCGGGGCGGAAGAGATGGATGATCACGTCGCCGGCGTCGATCAGCACCCAGTCGCAGGCGGGAAGGCCTTCGACCTTGGCGCGACCATGGCCGGCGTCCTTCAGGGCGCGCAGCAGATGGTCGGCGATCGCCCCCACGTGACGATGTGAGCGGCCGGAGGCGACCACGATGGCGTCGGCCAGGGAACTCTTGCCCTTCAGGTCGATGAAGATGACATCGCTCGCCTTCTCGGCGTCGAGGCGGGTCAGGATGGTGGCTTCGAGGGGGGTTCGGGCCGCGTTTTCCGATTTGGAACCGGTCGCGGGACGGGTGGCGGTGGCGGCAGGCGCGATGTCGCGGCTCAGAGTTCAAGCTCCCAATAGAGGCATGGCGAGAGACTCGACCCTACCACGCCCCGCCGTCCAGGTCTTGTCGGACGCACGACATTCGAAGCGCGGTGGACGAGGCGTAGTTCCACGGCCCGGTGAGATAGATCCAGGCCGGCGGTTTGGCGAAGGCCAGCCGCCGTCCGGCGGAACTGGGAAGCCTCGCCCTGGCGAAGCGCCGCGCGGCGACGGAGGTGAGGGCGCGGAGGCTGAAGCCGGGTCTGGCCACCACCGCCACCGGAACCTCGCGCATCAGGCCGGCCCAGTCGCGCCAGCGGTGCAAGGCGGCGAGGCTGTCGGCCCCCATGACCCACACGAACCTGACGCGGGGAAAGCGCGCCTTGAGGAGCCGTACGGTGTCGATGGTGTAGCGCACCTTGAGCCGTTCCTCGGCCCGCGAGACCACCATGGCGCGGCGGGCCAGAGCCGCCGCAGAGCGGGCCCGATCGCGGAGGGGTCGGGAGCGCGCCTTGAGGGGATTGCCGGCGGCGACCAGCCAGACGAGGCGGTCGAGATCGAGCCTGGCCATCGCCGTGTTGGCCACATGGGCGTGGCCGGCGTGGGCGGGATTGAACGTGCCGCCGTAGAGGCCGACACGCATGCCGGGCTCGAAAGCCAGGCCCAGCCGCAGGGCCTCGGGGCGTCCGCCCGCCGGCCGCCTGGGCGAAGCGCGGGCGTAGCTCAGCGGGCGCCCTCCGCCATTGCGACCAGCGCCAGGTCGTCGGCGTGGATCAGCGGCGCGGCCGCTTCGCCCAACAAGGCCTCGATGTCGGCAGAGCGCAGGCCGACGATCCGCCGGGCGTCGGCGGCGTCGTAGCGCGAAAGGCCGCGGCCGATATCGCGCCCGGCGAGGTCGCGGACCACCACCGCGTCGCCCTTGCCAAAGCGCCCCTGGGCCGCGGTGACCCCGGCCGCCAGCAGGCTCTTGCCGGCCCGAAGCGCCGCCGCCGCACCTTCGTCCACGGTGAGGACACCGTGGGGGGCCAGGGAGCCGGCGATCCACGCCTTGTAGGCGGCGGCCGGGGTCGAATGGCGCGGGAAGTAAGTGGCGCTGGCTCCTTCCTCCACCGCCCGCAGAGGGGCGGGGCGGCGGCCCAATGTGATGAGCGTCGCACAGCCGGCGGAAGCGGCGATGCGGGCGGCGGCGAGCTTGGTGACCATGCCGCCGCTGCCGACCCGATGCTCGCGATTGGCGCCGCCGGCCATGGCCTCGATCTCGTCGTTGATCGTCTCGACCCGGTCCAGACGCTTGGCGGTCGGGTCGCCGCGCGGATCGGCGGTGTAGAGGCCGTCGACGTCCGAGAGCAGAACCAGGAGATCGGCGCCGGCCATCTGGGCGACTCGCGCGGCGAGGCGATCGTTGTCGCCATAGCGCAGCTCCTCGGTGGCGACGGTATCGTTCTCGTTGACCACCGGCAGGGCCTTCAGCTCGATCAAGGTGCGCAGCGTCGCCCGGGCGTTGAGGAAACGTCGTCGCGATTCGGTGTCATCGGCGGTGAGGAGGAGCTGGCCTGCGTGCAGTCCGTGCGGGGCCAACGCCTCCTGCCAGGCGGCCATGAGCAGGGATTGGCCGGCGGCGGCGGCGGCCTGCTTTTCGGCCAGGGTGAGGGCATGGGCGGTAAGGCCCAGCGGCCGGCGACCGAGCGCCACCGCCCCGGAGGAGACCACGACCACGCCCTGCCCGCGGCCGTGCAGGCGGGCGGCGTCGGCGGCGAACGCGGTGAGCCAAGCCCGGTCGACCTCGCCGGTCTCGGTCTTGGCCACCAGGGCCGAACCGACCTTGACGACGATGAGCCGGGCGGTCGCCAGCGCGCTCACGGCGACCAGCCTTCCCGAGAGTCCCCGGCGGCGACCGCGGCCTTGCCGGGCGAAACCATGCGCCAAGTCGCGCGCAGCAGAGGCCTGACGCCTTCGCCGGAGACCGCGGAAACAAGCAGCGGGGCGGCGCCCGCGACCTTTTTCACCGCCGCCGCCACCTTCCTGCGCGCCGCCGAATCCAGGGCGTCGATCTTGTTCAAGGCGACGATCTCCGGCTTGGCCTCAAGACCGGCGCCATAGGCTTCCAGTTCGCCGCGGATCGCCCGCCAGGCGCCGGCCGGGTCCTCCCCGGTGGCGTCGATCAGGTGGATGAGGACGCGGGTCCGCTCGAGATGGCCCAGGAATCGCGTGCCGAGCCCGGCGCCGGCCGAGGCCCCTTCGATGAGGCCGGGCACATCGGCCATCACGAAGCGTTCGTTGGCGGAAAGGTCGACCACGCCGAGATTGGGCGTCAGGGTGGTGAAGGGATAGTCGGCGATCTTGGGGGTCGCGGCCGAGGCGGCGGCGAGGAAGGTCGACTTGCCGGCGTTGGGCGCTCCGACGATGCCGACGTCGGCGATCAGCTTCAGGCGCAGCCAGATCCATCGCTCGGTCCCCGGCAGGCCGGGATTGGCGCGCCTGGGGGCCTGGTTCACCGGCCCCTTGAAGTGGGCGTTGCCGAAGCCGCCATTGCCGCCACGCTCCAGGAGGATCCTGGCCCCGGCACGGTCGAGATCGGCGATCAGGGTCGCTTTGTCCTCCTCGAGGATCTCGGTGCCCACCGGCACCTTGAGATCAGCGTCTGCCCCCGCCGCGCCCGACCGGTTGCGGCCCATCCCGTGCGTGCCGGTCCCGGCCTTGAAATGTTGGCGGTAGCGGTAGTCGATGAGTGTGTTGAGACCCTCGACCGCCTCGATCCAGACATCGCCGCCGCGCCCGCCGTCGCCCCCGTCCGGACCGCCGTATTCGATGAATTTCTCGCGCCGGAACGACACCGCTCCGGCCCCGCCATCTCCCGAGCGGACGAAGATCTTGCACTGATCGAGAAATTTCATCGCGCCTGCTTGTGGCTTAGCCGCGCGAAAAAATCGAGGAACCTGGCGCTTTAGTCGTACAGCGCCACGGTTGGCGTATCCGCCGCGATGAGCACCACGCCTTCTGGCTCGCCTCTCATGGCCACCGCAGGCGGGATGGTGGGATTCTCGCTATATCGCTTGCCATCAAACGGCAGCGCCGCCTCGTATCCCGGTATAATCCCGCCGCCTGTCACAAACACCCCGAGGTCGCGATAGCCGTGGCTCGTCCGGCGCAAGCGCAGAACCGGCGGCCGAGTTATGGTTGTCCTTCCGAGGACCGCCCAGCCCTTCCGTTTGGGCTCGAGGACCAGAAGTCTGCAGCCGCCACTGCCGCACCAGCCATCGCCGGTAACATAGACGACCACCTGGTCATTGGGTCCGCCCAGTCGCGCGCGAGCGACGGCCACTTTGGTTGTGCGGTCAACGCCCCAGGCGCCACCAGCCAAGTAGCCTTGCAGGAACCACCTCAGCGTGGCCGGGATGGGAGCGCTCGTCGGTGAGTGTCGGGCAACGCTCGCGGTAGCGATGAAAAAGAGCGCCGCGGCGCAAGGGACGGCGTTTGTTCGAATTTGACTCCGCCTCGCTACGCTCATGGTCGCCGTTCGAATTCCAGCCAGATCGGCGCGCAGTCGCCCAGGCGCTTGGTTTCATAGCGGGTAACGAAGTGGTCGGCGGGGCCGCGGCGCCAGTCGTCGGCGCGCTCGGCGGTCCAGGCCAGCGCCGGACAGGCAGTCAGAGCGGCCAGGGCCTCGTGGGCGTAGTCGGCCCAGTCGGTGGCGAACCGCAGGCGCGCGCCGGGCGCCATGACCCGGGACGCCTCGGCGGCGAAGGCCGCGTTGATCAGCCGGCGCTTGTGGTGGCGGGCCTTGGGCCAGGGATCGGGAAAGAGGATGAACAGGCGGTCGACCGATCCCTCGGGCAGCAGGGCCAACAGTTCGCGGCCGTCACCCAGGCGAAGGCGGACATTGGCAAGATCGCCGGCGTCGATGTGGCGCAGGGCGCTGGCCACGCCGTTGAGGAACGGCTCGGCGCCGAGGACCAGCACGTCCGGGTGGGCGGCCGCCTGGGCGGCAAGGTGTTCGCCGCCGCCGAAGCCAATCTCGATCCACACCTCCCGCACGGCGGGGAAAAGCTGGCGGGGGTCGAACGGCGAGGTCGGGACGGCGAGGCGCGGCAGGAGGTCATCGAGCAGGGTGGCCTGGGCCGGTTTGAGGGTCCGCGACTTGGTCCGCCCGTAGGTGCGGATCGGGGTGAGGTTCACGCTCGGCGCCATCGCAACCCGATCGGGACCAGGGAAATGAGCAGCATGGCCAGGAGGGGCAGGTCGCCCCAGCGGCTGAAAGGGGTCGGGGCCAGCGCGGGAGGCAGCGGCCGATCGATGATCCCGAAGACGCCCTCGCCCAGGCGGGCAGTCGGGCGGCCGGCGGCGTCGATCACAGCTGAGACCCCGGTGGGCGTGGCGCGGACCATAGGCAGTCCCTCCTCGATGGCCCGATAGCTGGCGATGTTGAGATGTTGCAGTGGCCCGCTGGTGGCCCCGAACCAGGCGTCGTTGGAGATGTTGACGATCCATGCCGGCCGCTTGCCGGTCGCGATCGCCCCTTCGCGGGTGAAGCCGGGATAGAGGGCCTCGTAGCAGATCAGCGGCTGAAAGGCGGGAAGGCCGGGGGGACTCATGGGGCGGGGTCGGGGCCCTGGCGTGAACCCGTCGCCCACGTGCACGAAAGTCTTGATCCCCAGGCGGCCGGCCAGGGCGTCGAAGGGCAGGAACTCGCCGAACGGCACCAGGCGGAACTTGTCGTAGAGGCCGGTGAGGGCGAGCTGGTCGCCTTCGCGGCGCAGCACCGCCAGGCTGTTGAAGATCACAGGCGGGCTCACCGCCCCGTTGCCGACCCGATAGCCGCCAAGGATGAGGCTCTGACCGGGGGAAAGGGCGCCCACGACCGCCTGCTGTGTCCAGGTTCCGGGGGCGAGGTAATCCTCGAAGGCGGCAGGGATGGCCCCCTCCGGCCAGATGACGACGTCGGGGCGGCGCGCCGCCGGCCTTTCGGTAAGGGCGACGTAGCGGGCGATGATGCTGTTGAAGATCGCCGGATCGTATTTGGATTCCTGGCGCACGTTGGCTTGAACCACCCGCAGCATGGGCGCATCCGGTCCGGCCGGCGGCATGCCGGCCAGGCGCTCGGCGCCGAAACCGTACAGCCCGGCCAGGGCGGCGAGGGCGACGCCGACAGTCGCGCGGCCGGCCCAGCCCTCGCGGATCACGGCCGGGGCGCTGGCGATGGTCAGGGTGATCCAGGTTAGGCCGTAGGCGCCCACCAGCGCCGCCACTTGCGAGATCGGCGAACCGGCGGGCCAGGTCTCACCGGGAAGGTCCCAGGGAAAGCCCGTCAGGATATGGCCGCGCAGCCATTCCAGGAGGGTGAGGCAGCCAGCGAATTGCAGCACCCGGCCCACGCCCTTGGGCCCCGCAAATCGATAGCCGAGGGCGGCCACGCCCCAGAAAAGGGCCATGCCGGCGGTGACGATCGCCACCGCGAAGGGGGCCATCCAGCCTTGGTGCGGCGCGTCGACCTGGAAGGGCTCTGTGAGCCACCACAGGCTGATCGCGAAATAGCCGCAGCCGGCCAGCCAGCCGCGCAGCAGGGCCGAGCGATTGGGTCGGTCCGGATCGGCTCGATCGAGAAGGGCGAGGAGGAGGGCATAACCCAGCAGGCCGGGCAGGAAGCCGAACGGCGGCTGGGTAAGGGCCGCGGCGCCACCGGCCGCCACCGCCAGGGCGCGCGCCGGCCAGGGCGATCGGCCCAGAGCGGTTTCAGCCATCGGCGAGCGCGGCCCCGGCGGCGGCCGGGCGCACGCGCAGGCGCTTGATCCGGCGCGGATCGGCGTCGGTGACCTCGAAATCGAAACCGGCCGGATGGGCGATGATCTCGCCGCGCTGCGGCACCCTGCCGGCCAGGGCGGTGACGAGTCCGGCGGCGGTGTCGATAGCCTCGTCGTCCATGTCGTCGGCGAGCAAGGTATGGCCGAGGGTGGATTCGAGGTCTTCCAACGGCGTGCGGCCGTCAACCTCATAGAGGCCACCCGTGCGGGCGACGATCTGGGCGATCTGGGCCTCGTCATGTTCGTCGTCGATCTCGCCTACCACCGCTTCGAGCACGTCCTCGAGGGTGACGAGGCCATCGACCCCGCCGAACTCGTCGATCACCATGGCCATGTGGATGCGGCTTGCCTGCATGCGCACCAGGAGGTCGGCGGCCCGCATGGAGGGCGGCACATAGAGCGTCTCGCGCTTGAGGCGACGCAGCACCGCCCCATCGGCCTTGGCGCGCAGGGAGGGCTCGGCGATCAGCAGGAATACGTCCTTGAGATGGGCCACGCCAACGGGGTCGTCGAGGGACCCGCGGTAGACCGGCAGGCGAGAATGCTCGCTCTCGGCGAAGGCGGCGATCAGGGCCTCCAGGGAACTCGTGAGCTCCACCGCCTTGATGTCGGCGCGCGGGATCATGACGTCGGCGACGGCGAGCGTCTGGAAAGCCCGGGCGTGATCCATGAGGTCGGCGCCGGCTGGCCCCGGGCCGGTCGCCGCCTGCGCCTTGCGCGGACGAAGTCCGAGGGCTTCGAGCACGGCGTTCATGGGTCCGCGCGGAGATTCGGGCCGGGAGGCGGTCTCGTCGGACTCGCTCATCGGGCCTTCGCGGCCTCGGCGTAGGGGTCGGGGACGTTCATCGCCGCCAGCAGTTGGCGCTCCATCGATTCCATGCGCGCCGCGTCGTCATCGCTGATGTGATCATAGCCCAAGAGGTGCAACACGCCATGCATCACGAGATGCCGCAGATGATCGCCAAGTAGCTTTCCCTGCTCGATCGCCTCCCGCTGGCAGACGCCGAAGGCCAGGGCCACATCGCCAAGGCGATCGGCCGAGGCATCGGGAAAGGCCAGGACATTGGTCGGCCGATCCTTGCCAAGGAATCTTGCATTGAGAGCCCGCAGTTCCTCGTCGGTGGTCAGCAGAATGGCGATCTCCCCCGCCGCCCCATGCGAGGCGGCCAGGGCGGCCTCTTTGGCGAGGTCGGCGGCGTCGGCGAGCGCCGCGGTCCATGCGCTTTCGTCGATTTGCACGTCGATCATTTCGAACGCTTGGCGGCGTCGGCGTCGTAAGCGTCGACGATCTGGCCGACGATCGGGTGGCGGACCACGTCGGCGACGGTGAAGCGGGCCACCGCGACGCCGTCGACGCCCTCGAGGATCGATACGGCATGGGCGAGGCCCGAATCGTGGGGATCGATGAGGTCGACCTGGCTCGGATCGCCGGTCACGGCCATGGACGAGCCCTCGCCGAGACGCGTGAGAACCATCTTCATCTGCAGGCGGGAGGTGTTCTGGGCCTCGTCGACGATGACGAAGGCGTGGGCCAGGGTGCGGCCGCGCATGAAGGCGATCGGGGCCACTTCGATCTCGCCGCGGTCGCGGCGCCGGCGCAGGGCCTCGGCCCCGAGGATGCGGGTCATCGCCTCCCACACCGGGGCCATGTAGGGATCGACCTTTTCGGTGAGGTCGCCGGGGAGGAAACCGAGGCGTTCGCCGGCCTCCACCGCCGGGCGGGTGACCACCAGCCGCTCGACCGTGCCGGCTCGCAGCAGCTCGGCCCCGTGGGCGACGGCCAGGAAGGTCTTGCCGGTGCCCGCCGGACCCATACCGAAGACCAGGGGATGGCTCTCCAGGGCTTGCAGATAGAGGGCCTGGCCGGCGGTCTTGGCCCCCACCGCCCCGCGCCGCGCGGCCGTTCCGCTCTGAGGCCCCCCCGTCCGCGCCTGGTCGATGGCCACCCTGACGTCGGCCGGAACGACTTCCAGCTTGGCGGTGACCCGCGCGGCGAGGCTTTCCACCGCCGCGCGCGCCGCCCGCCTCGCGCGCGCCTCGCCGCTCAGAGAGACCCCGCCGCCGGGCGTCTCCATGAGGACATGGAAGGCTTCCTCGATCAGGGCCGCGTGACGGCCGCCGGGCCCGGCAATGGCGCGCACCGCATCATCGCTCAGGGGCAGGAATTCGGCGGGGGCGCGGCTCAAGCGGTCTCCAGCAGGCGCTCGCCAGCCAGACTGTTGGCGCCGGACGAGGAAATGCGCACGTTCTCGATGGCCCCTATGAGACTCGCCGGCGCCGCGCAGTGAACCGCCTGGAGATAGGGGCTGCGGCCGGAGAGCTGACCCGGATGGCGACCGGGCGCCTCGAAGAGCACCGGGACGCTGCGCCCGACCATGGCCGCGTTGAAAGCGGCGCGCTGAGCGGCGAGCAGGGTCTGCAGCCTCGCCAGGCGATCGTCCTTCTCCGCCTCGTCGACCTGACGAGCCATGGCCGCGCCCGGCGTGCCGGGCCGGCGGGAATACTTGAACGAAAAGGCGCTCGCGTAGCCGACCGCGCGGACGAGGGCCAAGGTGGCCTGAAAATCGACCTCGCGCTCGCCGGGGAAGCCGACGATGAAGTCGCCCGAGATTGCGATATCGGGCCTGGCGGCCCGGACGCGCTCGATGAGGCGCACATAGGTTTCGGCCGCGTGGCCGCGATTCATCGCGGCCAGCACCCTGTCCGATCCCGACTGAACCGGCAGGTGAAGGTAGGGCATCAGGGCGGCCACCTCGCCGTGGGCGGCGATGAGCTCATCGTCCATGTCGCGCGGGTGGCTGGTGGTGTAGCGGATGCGCGCCAGGCCGGGGATCGCCGCCAGCCGCTGGATGAGGTCGGCCAGGGTGACGCCGTCGCCGTCACGATAGGCGTTGACGTTCTGGCCGAGCAGCGTCACCTCGCACACCCCGCCGGCGACGAGGGCGCGAGCCTCGGCCTCGATGGCTCCGGCCGGGCGGGAATATTCCGCTCCGCGCGTGTAGGGCACCACGCAGAAGGTGCAGAACTTGTCACATCCCTCCTGGACCGTGAGGAAGGCGGCGACACCGCTCGCCCGCCTTCCCGGCAAGGCGTCGAACTTCTCTTCGGGGGTGAAGTCGGCGGCGATCCGCTCGCCGCGCTCGCGGTGCGCGAGGGCGATGAGTTCGGGGAGGCGATGATAGGATTGCGGGCCTAGTACCAGGTCGACCACCGGCGCCCGGCGGATGATCTCCGCGCCCTCGGCCTGAGCGACACAGCCGGCGACGACGACAGTCATCTCCGATCCGGCCGCCGTCCGCGCCTCCTTCAGGGCCCGGACCCGGCCGAGTTCGGAATAGACCTTCTCGGCCGCCTTCTCGCGGATGTGACAGGTGTTGAGGACCACGAGGTCGGCGTCCTCAGGGCCGCCCGCCAGGGCGTAGCCGAGCGGGGCCAGGATGTCGGCCATCCGTTCGCTGTCGTAAACGTTCATCTGGCAGCCGTAGCTCTTGATGAACACCCGACGCGAGGGCGCCGCGCGGGCCGCGCTCGCCTCACTCATCGGCAGGGACGGCGTAGAGTTCGAGGCGGTGGTCCACCAGGCGATAGCCGAGGCGGCGGGCGATCGCCTTCTGCAGCGCCTCGATCTCCTCGTCGACGAACTCCACCACCTTGCCGGTCTTCATGTCGATGAGGTGGTCGTGATGGATCTCACCGGCTTCCTCGTAGCGCGAGCGGTTCTGCCGGAAGTCGTGGCGCATCAGGATGCCGGACTCCTCGAAGAGGCGCACGGTCCTGTAGACCGTGGCGATCGAGATGTGGGGATCGATCTGGTGGGCGCGGCGGTGCAACTCTTCCACGTCCGGATGGTCGCTGGCCGAGGACAGCACGCGGGCGATCACCCGGCGCTGATCGGTCATCCGCAGGCCTCTTTCGATGCAGAGCTTTTCCAGCCGGTCCACCTGGCCGCTCCTCTTGGCGCCGGCCCCAGCATAGGGCCCGGCGGCGGCGCTGTTAAGGTCGCGGCGCAGGATGAGGGCGTCGATGCGCGCCGCGCCGCGCCGATAGTAGCGGCTCCGCCGTCCCACGGGGATGAACCCCTCGCGTCCGTAGAGGGCCAGGGCCGCAGCATTGTCGTCGGCGACTTCGAGGAAGAGGCTTGCCGCGCCGCGCGCCGCCGCCTCGGCGACAGCCGCCTTCACCAGCACCCTCGCCACGCCCCGACGGCGATGCTCCGGGGCAACGGCCAGGGAGAGAATTTCGGCCTCCCCGCCGGCCGCGCGGCAAAGGATGAAGCCGGTCGCGGCGCCCGCCGCCGGTTCGGCCATGGCGAAGACATCGGCACTGGAGAGCAGGGCATCGAAGGCCTCAGCGCTCCACGGCTCCTCGAATGCCAGGGCGTGCAAGGCGGCCATGGCGGACGCGTCGAAACGGGAACTCATGCCGGAGCCAGCTTTATCTTCGCATCCGGGGCGTGCAGGTAGAGGGGTCTGGGCCGGATGAGGGGAGCCTTAGCCGCGAGGCGGGCGATGGCCAGCGGCGAGGGCGCGGCCAGGTCGGTCGGGAGCACGCTGGGGAGCGCGGGCGCGAACGCCGAGGCCTGGGGTCCGATGAGGCGCTGACCTGGGCCTATTTCGACGATCCGCGCCGCGGCGGTTTCCACCGGCAGCCGATCCGGCCCGGTCAACTCGTGGTCGCCGTCGAAGAACTGTAGGTAGATCGCGCCGCGGCCGGCGTCGATCGCCGCCACGCACAGCCCGCCGCCCTCCTCGCTCGCCGCCAGGGCCTCCAGTGTTCCCACACCCACGCAGGGCCGGTCCAGAGCGAGAGCCAGCCCCTTAGCGAAGGCGAGGCCGACCCTAAGGCCCGTGAACGAGCCGGGCCCCAAGGTCACGGCGATTCTATCCACATCCACCAGGCGCACTTTGGCCGCCGCCAAGACCTCGCGCACCATCGGAGCCACGCGCTCCTGGTGGCCGCGGACCATGGGCTCGCTCATCGCCGCCAGCACGATTCCGTTGCGGACAAGGGCGGCCTGGCACACGGCCAGGCAGGTATCGACAAGAAGAATCAGCACCGTCGTGGGAGGGGCTAGAGCACCTGCTCGACCCTGGTCACTTCGGGGACGTAGTGGCGGAGCATGTTCTCCACGCCGGCCCTCAGCGTCGCCGACGAGGAGGGGCAGCCCGAGCAGGCGCCACGCATGTGCAGCCACAGGACCCCGGTGTCGGGTTCGAATTTGGAGAACAGGATATCGCCGCCGTCCTGGGCCACGGCCGGGCGGATGCGCGAATCGAGCAGGTCTTTGATCTCGGCGACGATCGCAGCGCTCTCGCCCTCATAGGCCTCCTCGGCCTCGGCTTCGCCCTCGCCGTCACGGATCAAGGCCTCGCCGCTGCTGAAGTGATCCATGATCGCCGCCAGGATGGGGGCCTTCAGGTGCGCCCACTCGAATTCGTCGGCCTTGGTCACGGTGAGGAACTCGCCGCCGAAAAACACGCGCTTGACGCCGGCGAGGGTGAAAAGGGCCTCGGCAAGGGGCGAAGCCTTGGCCTCGCCCGCGTCACGAAATTCCCGCGTTCCCTCGGCGAGCAACTCGCGTCCGGGCAGGAACTTCAGCACCGCCGGATTGGGGGTGGTTTCGGTCTGGATGAACATTCGGGTCTTTCAGTCCTGAGTCATGGCTTAGATGGCCCCCCCGCGCGCCCTGCGCAACCTCAGCGTCCGGGCCAGAACCCGACGATCCGCTTGACGTCCGCAAGGGTCGGCGCGGCCAGGGAGCGGGCCTTCTCGGCGCCGGCGGCGAGGATGCGATCGATTTCGCCTGGATCGGCCATCATCCGCCGCATGGACGCCGAAACCGGAGCCAGATGCTCGACCAGCCTGTCGGCCAGCGCCGGCTTGAATTCCGCGAAGCCCTTGCCGGCGAAGCTCTCCAGCACCTGGGCCTTGGTCTCGCCGGTGAGGGCCGCATAGATGCCGACCAGGTTGTCGGCCTCGGGCCGCCCGGCCAAGCCCTCGGATGTCTCCGGCAACGGGAGGGCATCGGTCCTGGCCCGGCGGATCTTACTGGCGATCTCGTCGGCGTCGTCGGTGAGGTTGATCCGCGACTGATCCGAGGAGTCGGACTTGGACATCTTGGCGGTCCCATCGCGCAGGGACATGATGCGCGCGCCCGGACCCTCCGTCAGGGCCTGGGGCAGGGGGAAGAAGCCGGTGGCGTCGAAGTCGTGGTTGAACTTGCCGGCGATATCGCGAGCCAGCTCCAGGTGTTGAGTTTGGTCCTCGCCCACCGGCACGTGGGTCGCCTTGTAGAGCAGGACGTCGGCGGCCATCAGCACCGGATAGGTGTAGAGGCCGACACTGACCCGCTCCTTGTGCCTCCCGCTCTTGTCCTTGAATTGGGTCATCCGGTCGAGCCAGCCGACGCGGGCCACGCAGTTGAGGATCCAGGCCAGCTCGGCGTGGGCGCCCACCGCCGACTGCGGGAAGATGATCGCCCGGGCCGGATCGACGCCGGCGGCAATGTAGGCGGCCGCGATTTCGCGGGTCTGGGCGGTGAGGGCGGCTGGCTCCTGCCAGGCGGTGATGGCGTGCATGTCGACGACGCAGAACAGGCACTCGCGCTGGCGCTGAAGGGCGACGAACTTCACCAGGGCGCCGAGGTAGTTTCCCAGATGCAGGGCGCCAGAGGGCTGAACGCCGGAGAAGACGCGGTCGGGGCCCGCGTAGGCTGTAGGGGAGGTCTCGATCATCGGATCGGAATCCTGGCGGAAAGGGCCGCGCGCGGCGAGGAAGGGGGCTTAGGCCGGTGTCGACGGCCGGCACCATCGCCGATCTGAGGTTCTGTCCATGAGGCCAGGCTCTACCCGCATCAGGAATTGGCGGCAAGGCGCACGACGGGCCGCCGACGCGCTATAGAAGCGCCATGAGCGCGGGCGGCGAGACGATGACCACGGATCGGCGGCTGGCTTCGCTCGCCGCTCTGTGCCGGCTCGGCCGCATGGACGACGCCGTCGCCTTGGCGGCCGAGTGGACCCGGACGACGCCGCGCGAGTTGGCTGCCTGGTGCGCCCTGGGCGAGACGCTCGCCGCGGCCAGCCGGCCGGACTTGGCCGAGCAGGCCTGGTCGCGGGCAGTCGCGCTCGATCCGGCCTCGATTGGCGCCTTGTGCGGTCACGCCAAGGCCCTGGCGGCGGTCGACCGGACTGGTGAGGCAGCGACGCTCTACGAGCGGGTGCTGGCCGGCGATCCGGCGGCTTTCGAGGCCCGGTTCGGCTTGGCGATCCTGGCCTTCGACCGGGGTGACCTCGACCGGGCCGACGCCCTCGTTGGCGGACTTGGCCGGCGGCCCCCGGGGGCGACCTGGCTGGCGGCAAGGATCAGCGCCGCGCGGGGTGACTTCGAAGGGGCTCTCGTGGCGGTGGAGACCCTGCTGGCCGACGGAGGTCTCGCCGAAGAGGCGCACGCCGAAGCCCTGCTGCTTCAGGCGGGGTGCCTCGATCGCCTGGGCCGCTGCGCCGACGCCTTCGCCGCGGCGGTGAAGGGCAAGGCCATCCAGCGGACCATTTTCGCCGGCCGAGCCGCAGCCCACGAGGGCCAGACGGAGAAGCTCAACCGTCTCGCCGAGTGGTTCGAGACCGCCGAGGCCTCGCCGTGGAACGATGCGCCGCCGGTGGGGTCCGCGCCCGGGGATCCGCGCAGTCACGTCTTCCTTGTCGGCTTCCCGCGGTCCGGCACGACCCTGCTGGAACAAGTGCTCGCCGGCCATCCTGACGTGGTCGCTCTCGAGGAGGCCCCGACCCTGGCCGACGCCTACCAGGCCTTTCTGAAGTCGGCGGACGGCCTCGAGAATCTGGCCCGGATTTCGGCTGAGGAGGCCCGGGCCTGGCGGGCGCGGTACTGGCGGGTGGTCCGCGCCCACGGCGCCGAGCCGGCCGGGGCGGTCTTCCTCGACAAGGCCCCCGCCGAGACCCTCTCCCTGCCTGTGATCGCCAAGCTCTTCCCGGGCGCCAAGGTGCTTTTCGCGGTGCGCGACCCGCGCGACGTGACGCTCAGCTGCCTGATGAACAGCTTCCAGATGAACGCCATGACTTTCGCTTTCACCGATCTTGCCGAGACCGCCGGCTGCTATGGCGCCTGCATGCGCCTGGCGGCGATCTATCGCACCCTCCTGCCGCTCGCGATCAGGGAGGTTCGCTACGAGGCCCTTATGGAGGATTTCGCCGGCCAGCTGGCGACGATTGCGTCGTTCGTCGGCCTGGGGTTCACGCCGGCCATGGCGGACGTTGCGACGACATCGGCGGGGCGCGTGGTGCGCACCCCCAGCGCGGCGCGAATCCGCGTCGGCATCGATGAGCGCGGCCTCGCCCGCTGGCGTGCCTACGCCGGCGAGCTGGCGCCGGTCGCCGCGATTCTGGCGCCCTGGATTTCGCGGTTCGAATACTCAGAGGACTGAAAAAATACACTTTCCAGACAAGAAGAGCGCCGCTCCGGCCATGCGGAGCGGCGCTCTGCGCGACGCGGGAACCCCCCCGACGGTCGACGCTTGGTTCAAGTTCGGCCCTCACCCCAGGACCTGGGGAGAGTTGTAACACAACTGTCTTTAAACTGAGTCGCGTCTTAGGCGCGGTAAATTGTCTCAGTATTGCGGCGCGGCCGGATAGGACTCCAGCGCTGGCCCGAGGGCGGCCTTCAGGGGCCCCAGCCAGGGCTCGAAGCGGCGCCAATCCTCCACGGCGTTGGTGAAGATCGGGCGGCGGACCTGCTCGGCGCTGGGGGTGTCGACCGGCCGGCGATTTTCGAAGAACCGCAGGCAGGCCGGCTCGAAGGACAAGCCGAGAAAGCTAAGCAGCCGGCGTACCTCGCCCTCGGTGTCCGCCACCAGATCCTCGTAGATCAGGCGATGGATCGCGCCCGGGTCGACGGCATCAAAATGGGCCATAAGCTCGACGTAGTCGGCATAGTAGCGGCCGATGTGACCCAGGTCGAAGGCGGTGTTGAAGCCCTGGCCGAAGTGCTGGCGAAACACTGAAACCCCGCAGGCCAGGGGATGGCGGCGTACGTCGATGATCTTCGCGCCCGGCAGGACCATGCGGATGAAGCCGATGTGCTGGAAGTTCTTCGGCGTCTTGTCGATGAACCGCGGCCGGTCGAGGTTCCGATAGGCCCGTGTCCGGAGGAGATACTCCTCGCCCAGCTTGACGCAAGCCTCGCGGTTCAGGTGCGCGAGCCCTTCTGGATATCCCGCGATGGACGAGGCCAGCATTGGCAGGTCCGGCAGTTCGTGGGTCCCTTCGATGGCCGAGTGGCTGGCGAGGATCTGTTCGACAAGCGTCGAGCCCGAGCGCGGCAGGCCGACGATGAAGATCGGATCGTGGGCGCGCGCGCCCCAGCCGCGCCGCTGGGCCAGGAACGCGGCCGTGAAGAGGGCCTCGCAGCGGCGCGCATAGTCGCTTGTCAGGTCGGGATCGTAGGCTCGGCGGGCCCGCTCGAGGGCGTTGCCCTCGCGGTAGTGTTCGAAAGCCGTGGCGTCATCGCCGCCGTCCTCGCTCGCCTTGCCAAGAGCGAAGTGGACTTTGGCGCGGTCCTCGTCCGACAAGCCGTGACCCTGCGCCGCCGACTCCATGGCGGCGATCTGGTCGGCGGAGAAGCGGTATGTCTTGAGGTTGGCGAGACCGAGCCACGCCTCCGCGCAGGCGGGATCGAGGGCCACGCAACGGCGCCACGCTTCGATCGCCGCCGGCGCATCGCCAAGGGTGCGCAGCGCGGAGGCGTGGACCAGCCAGGGATAGACCTGGTCGGGAAAGGTCTTGGCCACGATGGCGGTGATCTCGGCGGCTTCGCCGTAGCGGCCAATCTCGGTGAGGGCGGCGGCCTTCATGGCCAGCGAACGGACATCGGCGCCATCGCGGGCGAGGAGGACGTGGAACTGGCTGATGGCCTCGGGAAAGCGGCGCGCGGAGAGCAGGACCCTGGCGAGTGACAGCCGAGCCTCGTAGGAGTCCGGCGCCTCGGCCAGGCAGGCGCTCAGGATTTGCCCCGCTTCGCCCAGATGGCCTTGACGGCGAAGCGACTCGCCTTGTCGTTGGCGGACATCAACGGATGCTGTCCGAGCATCTCCGATCCACACGGCCGCGCGCCGATCGAACGCCTCATCAGCGGCGGCGAACTGGCCGGCGGCCGTTAGGATATCGCCCAGCAGCCGCCAGGCGGGCGCCAGGTTCGGGTTGAGCTCGACCGCCTTCCGCAGAGGGGCGATCGCCGCGGCGCTCTCTCCGCCGGCGAGGAGGGCCTGGCCCTGTTCGAACTGGATGCGCCAGCGGGGCTTTTGCGGGCTCGCGGGCTTGCTCATCGCCCGACTATGCGCCGCCGGCCGCGCTCAAAAAAGAAGAGCGCCGCCCCATACTGTGGGGCGGCGCTCGGCGCGACGCGGGAAACCCCCCGACGGTCGGCGCTTAAAACTTGACCTTGATCCCGAGGAACACCTGGGTGCCGTTGTCATAGACGGCGCGCACCTGGGTGGGGATCGCGGCGTAGTACTTCAGAAGGCTGTTGGTGATGTTCAGGGCATCGACCGTGAGCGCGACGTTCGGGGTGATCTGATAGGCCACCGAGGCGTCGAGCGTGCCGAAATTGGCCTGGCTCTCCGGCACGGCGCGATCAAGCCCCACCAGGAAGTGCGAGCGGTAGGTATAGGCCATCCGCACGCTGAGGCCGTGGTTCTCGTAGTAGCCCACGAGGTTGCCGGTCCACTTGGAAGTGCCGATGAGCTTGGCGCCGTCGGCGTCGTGACCATCGACAAAGGTGCCGTTGGCCTGGAAGCCGAAGCCCCAGCCGATCGGCTGCTGCACCTGGAGTTCCACGCCCTTCAGTTCGCCGCTGATATTGAACGGCGAGGAGATGGCGTAGGTCTCGAAGTCCTTGTTGAGCTGATTGTAGTAGACGGCGTTGTTG
>DASXIE010000230.1:0-2083 GCA_036498165.1 Caulobacteraceae bacterium | reverse complement strand
GATTTGCTGATCGAGCCGATCTGGAACAGGTGGTCGGGGCGCATCGGCTCGCGGCGGGCCACGTCGGCGAAGCCTAGCGCCAGCACGGCCGTGAAGCCCCCTGCGTCGGTGACGCTCAGCGTCATGCCCGGCAGGCCCTGGGCGGCCAGCTCGGAGCGGGCATAGTCGGCAAGCGCAGCCAGCGCCGCGCCGTAATCGTGGGCGCTCCTGCCCGGCGAGAGAATCACGAAGCCCGAGGCCGCCGCTCCCGCCGCCAGCGAAGGGGCGGCGACCGCCACCGCCGTGACGCCCATCCACGCCCGCCGGGTGATATCCACGCTTCGCCCCTCCGAGATCTTCTAGTGCAGGCTGGCCACCGCCGCGGCGACTTCGGCCGGCTTTTCCAGGATGATCATGTGACCGGCCTCGGGCACCTGGACCAGCCTGGCGCCGGCGATCGCCGCCGCGAAAGCGGGGCCATAGGCTGGCGGGATCAGCCGGTCGCTCTCGCCCCACACGATCACCGTCTTGGCCTTGACGCGATAGAGCCGCTCGGCCAGGCCGCGCTCGGGGATCGGAAACAGGATCTTGCCGGCCATGCCGAGCTGGCGGGCGTTTCGCACCAGATAGGCCTTGAGGAACTCCGGGTCGGCCAGATCGAGGCCGGCGGTCATCAGCTTGGCCCCGGCCTCCGCGTCGTGGAACAGATAGGCCGGCATCTCATAGGGCAGCAGGGTGAACATGTCGGGGATCGGATGATCGGCCAGCCACAGTCCGGCCGGGGCGATGAGGGCCAGGCGCGAGATGTCGTTGGGGGCCACCGCGGCCATCTCGGCGGCGATCATCCCGCCCATGGAATGACCGACCAGGGTGGGGTTTTTCAGGCCGAGCGCCTCGACCACGTCGGCGGTGTGGAGGGTGAAGTCGAGCATGTCGCGCAGGGCCCCGCTCTCCTCGGTCTCGCCATAGCCGGGGAGGTAGGGGGCGTAGACATGCCAGCGCTCGGCAAGGGCCGCCAGCAGCGGATCGTCCGGGGTCATCCCGCCGGCCCCGTGCAGATAGACGAGCGGCTCTCCGGCCCCGCCCTCGAGATAGCGCACCTCGGCGCGGGCCGTCTTGAGCGTCTTGCTTTCCATGGCTTCAGACCGGCTCGCTGACGCGGGAAGGCTGGTATGCGGCCGGCAGGGCCCCGGGCGTGGCGCGGTTCTCCAGTGGCTTGCACCAGAACCGTCCGTCGCCCTCGCATTCGGGCAGCAGGCCGCGCAGTTTGGGCATCACCTTCTCGGCGAACAGGCGCGAGGAGTACATGCACTTGTCGGCCGGCATGTCGCCCACGTGCATCAGGCAGAAGACGTGGCCGACGTTGAGGCCCTTGATCATCTCTTCCATCCGTTGGCGGACGGTTTCCGGGGAGCCGGCGATCACGTGGCCGCCTTCGGTGAGATCCTTCCAGGTCAGTTCGCCGAAACCCTTGGGCGGGGCGTATTGGGAAAGCGCCCCGGTCTGGATGGTCTTGATGGTCCGATAGCCGGGCGCGTCGGCGAAGCCTGGATAGACGTGCAGGCAGCGGTTGTAGAAGTAGTGGACGTGCTTGGAATAGAGCCGCTCGGCCTCCTCGTCGGTCTCGGCCACGCAGATCGTCTGGGCGAAACCGGCCCGATAGGGTGAGGCGTCCGGCGTGTCGCGCGCCGCCACCCGGTCCCAATAGCCCTGTAGCAGGGCCTTGGCGCGGATGTAGCCGGTGAAGCTGAGGTAGGAGTAGGAATAGGTGTTGTCGATGCAGAAGTCGTAGGTCTCGATCGAGCCGCCGCCGGGGATATGGACCGGCGGATGCGGCTGCTGGATCGGGCGCGGCCAGACGTTCACGTGCCGCAGCTTGTTGTAGCGGCCGTTGAAGGCGAACGGCTCGCGCGTGGTCCACGCCTTGATGATCAGGTCATGGGCCTCGGCGTACTTCTCCCGGGTCAGGGCCGGGATCTGGCCGTAACAGTAGTTGGTATCCATCGAGGTGCCGACGGGGAAGCCGGCCACCAGGCGCCCGCCGCTGATGCAGTCGAGCATGGCGAACTCCTCGGCCACCCGCACAGGCGGGTTGTAGAGGGCG
>DASXIE010000229.1:0-3657 GCA_036498165.1 Caulobacteraceae bacterium | reverse complement strand
GCCAGCAGTGGAGAATTGCCCCACGCCGGGCAATCTCATGGGTTTCTCGACCTCTCATCCGACCTTGCTCCGCAAGTCCACCTTCTCCCGCAAGGGGAAAAGGGTCGGTAAAGGAGCCGCCCCCGCCCTAGCGGGATGACGAAATTCCCTCTAGGGGAGGCGCCGCACCCCACAAGCGCCAGACCATGACCCTCACCCTCGACGACATCCAGGCCGCCGCCGGGCGTATCGCCGGTCACGTGGAGAAGACGCCCTGCCGGCTGTCGCGCACCCTCTCGCAGATCACCGGCGCCGAGGTGTGGGTGAAGTTCGAGAACCTGCAGTTCACCGCCGCCTACAAGGAGCGCGGGGCCCTCAACCGCCTCTCGCGCCTGAGCGACGACGAGCGCCGGCGTGGCGTGATCGCCGCCTCGGCCGGCAACCACGCTCAGGGCCTGGCCTACCATGGCGAGCGCCTGGGCATTCCGGTGACCATCGTCATGCCGCGCGCCACTCCGCACGTGAAGGTCCAGCAGACCCGCGAGTTCGGGGCCACCGTGGTCATCGACGGCGAGGGCTATGACGCGGCCTACGAGCGGGCCCGCGAACTGGAAGCCGAACGCGGCCTGGTGTTCGTCCATCCCTTCGATGATTTCGACGTCATGGCCGGCCAGGGCACCGTCGCCCTGGAGATGCTCGAGGACGCGCCGGACCTCGAGATCCTGCCCCTGCCGATCGGCGGTGGCGGCCTGATCAGCGGCATGGCCACCGCCGCCAAGGCGATCAAGCCGGACATCACCGTGATCGGCGTCGAGCCGGCCATGTACCCTTCGTTCACCAGCAAG
This sequence comes from Caulobacteraceae bacterium, assembly GCA_036498165.1. Classification (GTDB taxonomy): domain Bacteria; phylum Pseudomonadota; class Alphaproteobacteria; order Caulobacterales; family Caulobacteraceae; genus Acaudatibacter. The sequence goes on along the minus strand of DASXIE010000229.1, from coordinate 2,833 downwards.
ATGCGGGGCCTCAACACCCCGTGCGGCGGCCAGACCATCGCCGAGGGCATAGCTGTCAAATCGGTGGGCGAGCACACCTATGCGGTCGCCCGGCCCCTGATTGACGATGTCCTCACCCTGGAGGAGCCCTTCTTCGAGCGCGCCGTGGCCCTCTACTGCAACATCGAAAAAACCGTCGCCGAAGGGGCCGGCGCGGCCGGTCTCGCCGCCCTGCTGGCCTATCCCGAGCGCTTCAGGGGCAAGAAGTGCGGCTTGGTGATCACCGGCGGCAACATCGATCCGCGCCTTCTGGCCTCGGTGCTGACCCGCGAACTGGTCCGCGCCCAGCGCCTGGTTTCCCTGCGCATCGTCGGCGACGATCGCCCAGGCCTCCTGGCCGCCGTATCGGCCGCCATCGGCGAGCAGGGCGGCAACATCCTCGAGGTGGCCCACAACCGCCTCGCCCTCGACGTCCCGGCCAAGGGGGCGGAGTTCGACCTGATGGTCGAGACCCGCGACGCCCAGCACACTCAGGAGATCATCGACGCATTGCGCGAGCGCGGCTATCCGCCGAGGGTCGTGTGAGAGCCGCCCTCGCCCTGGCCGCCGTCCTGGCCCTGGCGGCCTGCGCCAAGCCGGCCCCGGCCCCCTCCCCCGACGTCACCGCCGCCGGCAAGGCCTTCCTCATCGCCAACGCCCATCAGGCCGGCGTCACCACCACCGCCTCCGGCCTGCAGTACCGCATCCTCCATTCGGGACCGGCGACCGGCATCCGCCCCAAGCTCGCCGACGAGGTGAAGGTCAACTACGAAGGCAAGCTCATCGATGGCGAGGTGTTCGATTCGTCCTACCAGCGCGGGGCCCCGGTGGCGATGACCGTGCGCGAGCTGGTTCCCGGCTGGCGCGAGGCCCTGCAGCTCATGCGCCCAGGCGATGAGTGGCTGCTCTACCTCCCCGCCAAGCTCGGCTACGGCGACAAGGGGGCCGGCCCGATCCCGCCCGGCGCCGTCCTCGTCTTCAAGCTCGAGCTCATCGACGTCCTCCCCGACGCCACCTCCATCGGCCGGGCCTGACCCTCAGGCCCCCAGCCGACCCAGCGCCCAGCGGGCCGCTTCGCGCACCGTTTCGCAGCCATCCTCCAGACGCGTCCGGGCGGCGGGGGCCAGGCTCGCGTCGGCGGAGTTGCCGATGGCGTAGAGGACGTTGCGGACCAGGCGGTCGCGGCCGATGCGCCTGACCGGGCTGGCGGTGAAGAGGGCCCGAAAGGCGGCATCGTCGAGCGCCGCGAGGTCGGCCAGGGCCGGGGCGCGCAGGACCTCACGGGCATGCAACTTGGCCTCGCGGCCCTTGGAGGCGAACTTGTTCCACGGGCAGACGGCGAGGCAATCGTCGCAGCCGAAGATCCGGTTGCCCATCGGGGCGCGGTATTCTTCCGGGATCGGGCCGGCGTGCTCGATGGTGAGGTACGAGAGGCAGGCGCGGGCGTCGAGCTGGTAGGGGGCCGGGAAGGCCTTGGTCGGGCAGATGTCGAGGCAGGCGCGGCACGAGCCGCAGGCGTCCTCGCCCGCCTCTCCGACCGGCAGTTCGGCGTCGGTGAGGATCACGCCCAGGAACAGCCACGAACCGAATTCGCGCGAAACGAGGTTGGTGTGCTTGCCTTGCCAGCCGAGCCCGGCCAGGGCCGCCAGAGGCTTCTCCATCAACGGCGCGGTGTCGACGAAGACCTTGACCTTGACGCCAAGGTGGCGGGCGATCTCGCTGGCCAGGGTTTTGAGGCGGCCCTTGATCAGCGCATGATAGTCGCGGCCCTGGGCGTAGACGCTGATCGCGCCGGCGGATCGTTCCTCGAGAATGGCGAGGGGATCGTGGGCCGGTCCATAGTTCATCCCCACCACCACCGCCGAGCGGGCGGCCGGCCACATCGCCCTGGGGTGTGAGCGGCGATCCTTCGTCGTCTCGATCCACGCCATGGTCCCATGGCGCCCGGCGGCGACGAATTCCTCGAGGGCGGCCGAGGCCGGCCACGGCTCGTCCACCGAGGCGAACCCGCAGGCGTCGAATCCCAGGCGCGCGGCCGCGGATCGGATCAGTTCTGCGGGATGAGTGGCGAACGACTCTCTTCCCCCCGCATCGGGGGGAAGTACGGCCGAAGGCCGGGATGGGGGGACGGACACGCCGGCCTGCGCTTCCGATCCCCCATCCCCCGCTGCGCGGGTACTTCCGCCTTTTGAAGGGGGAAGAGAGGCGATCCTGTCAGAAATCGAGATCGTCATAATGGCTCGACGGCGGCAGGCCGGGCCACCGATCGGTGAGCAGGGGGCGGAACGCCGGGCGGGACTTGATCTTCATGTACCAGGTCTTGGCCTGGGCGAAGTCGCGCCAGGGAATGTCGCCGAAATAGTCGAGCACCGAGAGATGGGCGGCGGCGGCGAAATCGGCCAGGGTCAGGCGCCGCCCCGCCAGCCAGTCGCGGGCCTGGAGGAGCTTGTCGACATAGGCCAGATGAACCCGCATCGCCTCGCGGCCCTGGCGCATGTTGTAGAGGTCCGGCGCCCCCATCTTGAGCAGGCGCTTCTCCAGCTTCTCATGCAGCAGGTAGGCGTTGACCTCGTTGTCGAACTTGCGGTCGAACCATTCCAGCAGGCGGCGCACCTCGGCCCGGTCGGCCGGACTGGCGCCGAGCAAACCGTGGTCGGCGATCTCGCTTTCCAGGTGCTCGAGGATGGCGCGGGCTTCGCACACCACCAGGGGATCGCCGCTCGCGCTCTGCTCGACGAGCACGGGAGTATGGCCAGAGGGGTTGAGGGCCAGGAAGTCCTTGGGCTGCTCCCAGTAGCGAACCACCTCGTCGACA
>DASXIE010000228.1:0-13456 GCA_036498165.1 Caulobacteraceae bacterium | reverse complement strand
TCGGCTCCAGTTGGCTTTCCACCAGGGCGTTGTCCCGCCAGCGCTCGTAGCGGATGGCGTAGTCGACGCGCTGGGCCAGCCAGTCGGTCTTCACCCGCTTGCCCTCCAGGGTCAGCAAGTCCCCGTTGCCGGCGGTCCATTGCCGCCGGTCCTCGCCGCTTGCGGCCAACGGCGCCAGCGGCTGGATGTCGAGGACGACGAGGCCGCCCGGCGTCAGGCTGGCGTGGAAGCGGCGCAGCACCGCCATCGCCTCGGTGAAATCGCCGATCAGGGTAAAAGAACTGGCCGGAACCAGGATCGCCTCGAACGGATGGTCATAGGCGAAATCCTGGAACCTTTGCTGGGTGAGATCCGGCGAAAAGCCGCGTTCGGCGCAAAGGGCGCGGCAGCGGTCCAGCATCTCGGGGCTGGGATCGAAGCCGGTCACATCGCATCCGGCCTGCAGCAGCGGGACCAGCGTGCGACCCGACCCGCAGGCCGGCTCGAGGATGCGGCCGGGGAAGCCGGCGAACCGGTCGAGATGAAAGGCGGTGTCGGGCATGGCTCCGATCGGCTTGTCGATGTCGTAGATCTCGGCGGCGATGGAACCGTAGCGATTGGTAAGTGTCATGAAGGCCTCATGGGAGGCGGGCGTCGATGCTCGCGCTCAAGGATCGGGGAAAGGGAGGGGCGGCCAGCGGCCGTCCGGGGCGAATTGCCTGCGGTGACCGCGGCGCCTATGGACGACTAGGCCTTCATGGCGGCGAAGCTAAGCCAACAGGAGGGTTAGGCCAACAGGTTTCACCGGTGGCGCAATAGCGCGCGACTTGGCATGCGCGCCAACGCCGGATTGTCTTCCTCGCCCCTAAGATCCGCCGGTCATCAATCCGGCGGATCGTTTTTCTCCACGAAGGCGACGGCCGCCTGCAGCATGGCGGTGCGCGTGGCCCCGCGCGAGAGCCAATGATCCTCGCCGGGCATGACCTGGACCTCGACCGGTTTGCCTGCCTTCTTCAAGGCGTTGGCCATTTCGATGCTCTGGCGCGGCGGCACCACCGTATCATCGTGTCCGTACATCAAGAGGATGGGCGCGTCGGCCGAGCCGGCGAGCTTGGCCGGCGACACGGCGGCGATGTCGAGCGGTTTGGGCCCGTCGCCGCCCATGAAGCGGTTCCAGTAGCGCGTGGCGTCCGATGACCGCGAGCCGCTGCCGCGATAGGCGGCCATCTGCATGTCTTTCAAATCAGCTACCCCGCCCCAGGACACCGAACAGCGGTAGAGGTCATGCTGCACCGTGACCCCGGCCAGGGCGGCATAGCCGCCGTAGCTGCCGCCGACTATGCAGGCTCGGCGGGGATCGATCACCCCCCGCCTCGCCAGCTCGGCCACGCCATCGGAGATGTCGGTCTGCATCTTCCGGCCCCATTGACCATATCCGGCGGCGACGAAGGCTTCGCCGTAACCGGCCGAACCGCGGTAGTTCGGCTGGAACACCGCATAGCCGCGCGACGCGAAGGCCTGGGCCCACCAATCGAAGTGCGGATAGTCACGAAGCTGCGGGCCGCCGTGCGGCAGCACCACGAGCGGCAGGTTCTTCGCCGGCTTGCCGGGCGGCAGGGTGAGCACGCCATGGAGATCGAGCCCGTCAGCTGCTTTCCAATCGACCATGGAAAAGGCGCCGACCTCGTCGGGAGAGATATCGGGGTAGGCGCGGCCGACTGTCTTGACGTTCTTGCTGCGCGTGTCGACCAGCAACCAGGTCCCCGAGTCGTTGTCACCTTCGGTCTTCAGTATGATGTGGGACAGGTCATCGTCATATGAGACGAGAACCGGGTTCCTGTCAGACCCGACGACGGCCATCGCCATGTCCAAGCGCGCCTGAAGGGCGCGATCGAAGAACGTGATCTGCGGTCGGTCCGCCTCGCGCGCCTCGCCGATCCACTTGCCGGTGCGGCGGTCCATCTCGAATTCGGTGATCGCTCCACCGTCCTTCACCTCCTCCGACACGGCGCCGAAAGCCGACACCTCACGGATGCGGTCATCCCCCGCCGTCGGCTCGGCGACCAGCAGGCCCTTGCCGTCCTTGCCGAAGCCGAGAAGGCGCGCGGCGCCGTAGTCGGCCTTGCCATGGTCGAGGACAGTGCCGTCCTCCTCGATGCGCCATTCGCCGCTGTGCTCATCGGTGAGAGCGCGCGCACTCACCGACCCGGTGCGCGGATCGACCAGCCACTGCTGGTCGCGGAAGGCGCCCTCGCCGACGAACAGCCAGGCATCGGTGTCGAGGTCGACCCGGTAGAGATTGGTCGTGGCCCCGCTCTTGTAACGCAGGTCGTTGCGGCGGATTCCGCCGTAATAGCCGTAGGCGTGGCCGTCCTGGCTGCTGTAGCCGTAGGCTCCGAACACCAACGGCAGCAGAGTGGGTTGGTTATTGAAAACGACCATCAGGCTGTGCCGCGGTACGTCGAGCGCCACCACCTGCATGAATTCCGCCGCCGCGCTGATGCCGCGCACGAACGTCATGGTCACCGAAGCTGTGACCACCACATGGTCTTCATCGGCCCAGTCGAGAGCGCGCAGCTTTATGTCGGCGCAATCCACCTCATGCAGGATCTGGCCGCTCGCCGCGTCGGCCACGTGCAATTTCCGGTCGGCGCCGGTGGTGGTGATCCAGGCGATCCTATCTCCGTTGGGCGAGATGCGCATCATCTCCACCGCCGGCAAGGCGCCGTAGGCCTCCAGAGGCGGCGGCGCCGCGCTCGCCGCCGAAGCCAGCGCGGCCCCGGCGCACAGCGCGCCAACGACAGTCCGAATTTTCAAAGCGCCCACCCAGCCTGGATCGATCTTCCGTCGGATCATATCCTCCGGACGCCGGTAGCCAACCCCCTCTCAGATCTGCCGAGCGCGGCCTTCCCAGTAGGGGGCGCGGACCTTGCCGCGTTGGATCTTGCCGGCCGGGCTCCGCGGGAGCTCGGGAACGAAGGCCAGGGAGCGGGGGGCCTTGAAGGGCGCCAGGCGGGCCTTGGCGAAGGCGAGGATTTCGGCGCTGAGCGCCGTGCTGGGCTCGTGGCCCGGATGGAGGGTGACGACCACCTTGACCTCCTCGCCCCACTCTTCGTTGGGCACCCCGATGGCGCAGCTGTCCTCGACCGCGGGGTGCTTGATGATCTCGTTGTCGATCTCCTGGGGATAGATGTTCACGCCCCCGGAGATGATGCACTCGGCGGTGCGGCCGGTGAGGAAGAGGTAGTCGTCGTTGTCGAGATAGCCGACGTCACCGAGGGTGAAATAGTCGCCGCGGTGGGCCCCCGCGGTCTTGGCGGGGTCTTTGTAATATTCGAACGGGGCGATGGGGGAGACCTGGAAGTAGATCATGCCGGGCTTGTTGCGCTCGGTGATCTCCACCCCGTCGTCGTCGTAGAGCTTGACCGCGCCGGGCGAGGGCAGGCGGCCCACCGTGCCCGGCTTGGCCAGCCACTCCACGGAATCGATCAGGAAGCCGGCCCCACCCTCCGAGCCGGCGTAGTATTCGTGCAGGATCGGGCCCAGCCAGTCGATCATCGCCTTCTTGACCTCGGGCGGACAGGGCGCGGCGCCGTGGATCACGTAGCGCAGGCTAGAGACGTCGTACCTGGCCTTCACCGCGTCCGGCAGAGCCAGCAGGCGCTGGAACATGATCGGCACCAGGTGGCAGCGGGTCACCCGGTGGCGCTCGATGGCGGCCAGCACCCCCTCGCTGTCCCATTTGTCGAGAAAGACGAGGGGATTGCCTTGGGCCAGGGCCGAGCGGACGTCGAAGGCCAGCGGCGCGGCGTGGTAGGCCGGGCCTGCGCACATCTGCACGTCCTCCGGCGCGCCCGGACCGGGAGCGAGCACGGTGGTGTTGGTGCGCCGATAGACGCCCTTGGGCCGGCCGGTGGTGCCGGAGGTGTAAAGCATGGCCCCGCCCATGATCGGATCGGGGATGTCCGAGCCATCCTGACCGGCCAGGGCCTCCCCGTAAGCAATAAAGCCCGGGGCGTCGGCCCCGACGGAGATCTTCACCACCACGTTCGGCGTTTCGGCGGCCAGGGCGGCGGGGAAGCGGGTCTCGGCGAACAGCGCCTTCGCCTCACAATCGTTGATGATGTAGGCGACCTCGTCGGTGGTCAGGTGCCAGTTGACCGGGGTGATCCGAAAACCGCCGCGCAGGGCCGCGCTCAGCACCTCGACGAATTCACCCCGGTTCGAGCACAGAAGGGCGACGGCGTCGCCGGCCGCAAGGCCGTGGGCGCGCAGCAGGCGGACAATCTTGTTGGCGGCCTCGTTGATCTGGCCGAACGTCCGCGTGCCGAGCGGATCGTAGACGGCGATCCTGTCGCCCTGCACGTCGGCCCACACGCTGGCGGTCATGCCGGTGAGGGCGGCGTCCATGAGCCGCGAAGTGAGATCCTGCATCGGTCCTCCTTGGAGTCCTAATGTTGGAGAGGGGAGCCGGGCGTCAATCGCAAAGCCGCGGCGCCTGTGCGAGGATCGCCCCCGTGACCGGTCGCCTCATTATCCTCAGCGGCCTGCCGGGGGCGGGCAAAACCGCCCTCGCCCGAGAGTTGGCGCGCGCGCTGGGCGCCGTCCATCTGCGCGCCGACACCATCGAACAGGCGCTGCGCCAGAGCGGGCGTGTGGAGGATGTCGCCGACCTTGGCTACCGCGCCGCCTACGCCATAGCCCTCGACAACCTGCGCCTCGGCCACACAGTGGTGGCCGATACGGTCAATCCCATTCCCCTGACCCGACGGGCCTGGCGCGCGGTGGCGCGCGCGGCCGGTGCGGCCAGCCTCGACGTCGAGGTGGTCTGCGGCGATCCGGTCGAGCATCGGCGGCGGGTGGAGACGCGGGCGAGGGACATCCCCGGCCACGTCGATCCCAGCTGGGCGGAGGTGCTGGCGCGGGACTACCGGCCCTGGCGCGGCGCGCGCCTGCGGATCGACACCGCAGGACGGACGGTCAAGGACGGCTTGGCCGTGGTGCGCGCCGCCCTCGCGGAGGGCGCCTAGACCTCCAGGGGGCGGTCGGAGAAACCCCCCGCGTGGGCGCCCGAGCCGGGATAATGTGCCTTGAGTGCTTCGCCGCAGATCTCGACGGCCTCGATGATCCCGGCGGTGGGGTCGTGGCCGGCTTTCATGGCCTTGGCGATCGCCGCGGCGGCGGCGATCCACGGCGCTTCGCCGCATTTCTGGTGAATCCCGGCGTCGGCGAGGATCTGCACCTGGCGGTCTTCGAGGGCCACGAAGATCAGCACCCCTGTCTCGCTCGCGCCGGTCCGGGCCCCCATGGAAGCGAACTGATGGTGGGCCGCCTGCATCACCCGATGGCGCTTTAGGACCCTCGGTGTCAGGGCCCGCCGGATGGAGGGGATATGGACGATGGCCAGGATCGCCAGGAAGAGGACAATCTGGATTACTGCGTAGAGGGCGAGCCCAACCGCGAGTTCGCTTTCCAGGGCCCCCATCTGGCCGACGACCCACAGATCGCCGACCAGGGCGGCCAGCGGCTGCAGGCTCAGGGAGAAGACGATCGGCGGCAGAGCCAAGGCGATCGCGGCGGCCCAGGCCAGGGGAATCTCGCGGTATTTCGACACCTCGCCGGCCAGGGTGACGAGGATCTCGCCGGACGTGGATTCCTCCGCCTTGGCGACGGCCGCGGCGATGCGGTCCTTGTCGATGTCGCTCAGCATCTCACCAGCCCCCGGAGGCGCCGCCGCCTCCTCCCGATCCGCCGCCGCCGCTGAAGCCGCCGCCGGAGAACCCGCCGCCACCGAAACCACCGCCGCCGCTCCAGCCCCCGCCGCGGCCGCCGAGGAACATCAGCGGCAGCAGCATACCAAGGCCGCCGCCGAAGCCGCCGCGGAAGATCGAGCTGACGACGAAGAACATGAAGATCAGCGGGATGATGACCCCGATCGGATTGGCGTGGCGGGCCGGCTGGCGCTGGGCCTGCTCGGCCTGGGCAACCTTGGTCTCGGCGGTTGAGGGGTCGGCGCTCAGCTGGGCGATGATCGCGTCGGTTCCGGCGACAACGCCGCCCGAAACGTCGCCGGCCCGGAACTTCGGAATGGCCGCCTGCTGCAGGATGACGCTGGAAAGGGCGTCGGTTAGGATTGGCTCGAGGCCATAGCCGACCTCAATGCGCGCTTTGTGCTCGGACGGCACGACGATGAAGAGGACGCCGTTGTTGATACCCTTCTGGCCGATGCCCCAGGCGCGCAGGAGTTGATAACCGTAGTCGGCGATGTCGTAGCCGTTGAGGCTCGGCAGGGTGACAACGACCAACTGGCGGCTGGTCGTCTGCTCGAGGCTGGCGAGCTTGGCGGTGAGCTGGGCCTGGACCTCGGGGCTAAGCACATGGGCGTTGTCCACAACCCGACCGGTGAGCGGCGGAAACTGCGGGGCGGCGATGGCCGGCGCGCAGAAAAGCGCGATGAAAAGCGCCAGGACCGGGGCCAGCAGCCCCCCGGCGCGGATCACGGCGTGGCCGGCTTTGCCGGGGTCGCGGGGCCCGCCGGCGGTGGCGAGCCGGGCGCGGCGCCTGGAGCCGGATTCGGCGTCGAGGTGTCGAAGTTCACCGTCGGGGCCGACTGGGCCGCAGCGTTGGCCGAGAACAGGGCCATGGGCTTGGCGCCGCTGTAGAAGGTGTGGGCCCAGATCGAGGTCGGCAGGACGCGCAGGGTGGTGTTGTAGTCCTGCACGGCGGCGTTGTAGTCGCGCCGGGCGACGGCGATGCGATTCTCCGTGCCCTCGAGTTGAGACTGCAAGGCCAGGAAGTTGGTGTTGGACTTGAGATCCGGATATCTCTCCTGGATCATCATCAATCGCCCGAGCACGCCGGAAAGCTGGTTCTGGGCCTGCTCGTATTGCGCGAAGGCGGCCGGATTGGTCAGGGTCGAGGCGTCGACCTTGACCTGGGTGGCGCTGGCCCGAGCCTGGGTCACCTCGACCAGCACCCTCTGCTCCTGGGCCGCGTAGCCTCTCACCGTGGCGACCAGGTTGGGAATGAGATCGGACCGGCGCTGATAGTCGTTCTGGACATCCGCCCACGCCGTCTGGGCGGCCACCTGCTTGGTGGGAATGGCGTTGATGCCGCAGCCGGCCAGGGCGATCGGCGCCAGGGCGATAAGGGCAAGGCGCGTGGCGCGTCGCGATAGTGTGGGCAACGGGTGGCTCCCTCTCAAGGCCCGCATCGACGGTCCGCGCGGCGCCGTTCCAGTGAAAACCTAAGCTTGACGGGGCCCCGGCGCCAGGGGGCTCAGGCGCCGATGAGATCGCCCGTCTCGGTTTCGGCGTCGTCGAAGGAACCGTGGGCCGAGGCGTAGAGGGTGGCATACAGGCCGCCGCGCGCCATCAGGGCCTCGTGCGGGCCCTCCTCGACGATGCGCCCGCCGCGCAGGACGATGATCTTGTCGGCGTCGCGCACCGTGGCCAGGCGGTGGGCGATCACCAGGCACGTGCGGCCAGCGAAGAGCACTTTCAGGGCACGCTGGATGGCCTGCTCGGTGAAGCTGTCGATGTTGGCGGTGGCCTCGTCGAGGATGAGGATGGCCGGATCGGCGACCAGGGCGCGGGCGAAGGCGATGAGCTGGCGCTGGCCCATGGAAAGGTTGCGGCCGCGCTGGCCGAGTTGGGTGTCGTAGCCATCGGGAAGGCGGCTGATGAACTCGTGGGCCGAAACGGCCGTGGCGGCGGCGACCACCTCGGCGCGACCCACCCCCGGAGTATTGTAGCGGATGTTCTCGTCGATCGTGCCGGAGAACAGGAACGGATCCTGCAGGACCATGCCGACGAACCGGCCGAGCGAGGCGAGGCTCACCTCGCGCACGTCGCGGCCGCCGACCCTGACCGCGCCTTCGTCGGTGTCGTAGAAGCGATGGACCAGGGAGGCGATGGAGGTCTTACCCGAGCCGGTCGGTCCGACGAGGGCCACGACCTGGCACGGCTCGATCGAGAGGGAGATGTCGTGCAGCACCGGCCGGCCCGGCGCGTAGCCGAAGGTGACGTGGTCTAGTTCGATGGTGGCCGGCGCGCCGGCAAGGTCCATGGCCCCGGACCGGTCGGCGATGGTCACCGGCACGTCGAGGACCTCGAAGATGCGGTGACCGGCGGCCATCGCCCTCTGCATCACTGTGTACTGCATGGAAAGCAGGCGCACCGGCTCGAAGAACCTCTGCACCGAGAGGATGAAAGTCACCAGCACCCCGACCGCCAGGCCGCCGCCCAGCACCGTCTCGCCGCCGACCACGATGATGAACGCCATGGCGACGCCGGTCAGGACATCCACCGTCGGGGTCATGATCTGGGCCAGCCATGAGGACTCCACGGCGGCGGTGAAATTCTCCCGCGCCTTTTCCTCATAGAGCTCGAAGTTGAGCGCCTCGCGGCGCGATTCCTGGACCGTGCGCACACCGTTGATGTTCTCGGCCAGGGCCCCGTTGGCGATCGACGAGGCGTCCCTGGCTCGCCGGAACGTCGCCTTGGAGAACGGCAGCCAAACGGCCCGGATGGCGATGAGGGCGGGGATGGTGGCGAGCGTCAGCAGGCCCAGGCGCCAGTTCATGGCGAGAAGAACGGCGGCGTAGCCGAACAGGGTGGTGAAATCCCCCAAGGCGCCGGTGGCGCTCTCGAGGAACTCCTGCAAGGCGTTCACGTCGCCCTGCAACCGCGCCATGATCCGCCCGACGTGGGTCTTGTCCATGAAGGTCAAGGCGACGTCCTGGAAGTGGGCGAACATTGCCCGGCGGACATCGAAAATCACCCGCTGGGCGAGGCGCGAGGTCATCCATTGATCGCAGAATCCGCCCGCCGCGCTGAGAATGACCAGGCCGGCGAAGAGGATCATGCGCCGTTCCATCGCCGCCGCGTCGTGGGCGACGGCGGCGGTGATGATCGCCCCGATGGTCCACGGAATGGCCACCGCGCTCAGCGATGAGAACAGCACCGCGGCCTGGGCCCCGAGCATCAGCCCGCGATGCGGAGTGAGGAAGGCCAAGAACCGCCGGATGATGCGGGTATCGAAGGCCGCGAACATCTCCTCTTCGTCGGCGGTCCCGAGGTTGGCGTTGCGCCGCGGGGCATCGTCGGCGATGTCGGTCATGCGGCCGCCGCCCGCTTGCGCTCGAGGCGCGCCTCGGCGATCGACAGCCCCTGCTCGGCGCGCGTCTGCAAGGCGAAGAGGTCGGCGTATTCGCCCCCCATGGCCAGGAGTTCGGCATGGGTTCCGCGCTCGACGATGCGGCCTTCCTCGAGCACCAGGATCTCGTCGGCATGCATCAGGGAAGAGAGGCGATGGGCGATGATGATGCTCGCCTTGGCCGCCGTGGCCGCGGCGAGGGCCTCGCGCACCTTCCTTTCGGTTACCGCATCTATGGCGGCGGTGGAATCATCGAAGATCATCACCCCGGGGCCCGGCGTCACGCCGCGCGCGATGGTCATCCGCTGGCGCTGGCCGCCGCTAAGAGCGACACCCCGCTCGCCCACCCGGGTCTCATAGGCGGCGGGCAGGGAGGTGAGATAGTCGTGAATCTGGGCCGTGCGGGCGGCGCCCTCGATGCGCGCGGTCTCCGCCCAAGGGTCGGCGTAGGCGATATTGTTCGTCGCGGTGGAATCGAACAGGAACGCTTCCTGCTGCACCAGCCCGACGTGGGCCCTCACGGATGCCAGGCTCACCTCGCGCACATCCTGCCCGTCGATTGTCACCCGACCGCCGGTGACGTCGTAGAAGCGCGGGACGAGATTGGCGATCGCCGACTTGCCCGAACCCGGCGGTCCGACGATGCCAACCGTTTTGCCCCGCCTCACTTCGAAGCTGATGTCGGTGAGCACCGGGACGCCGTGAACAAAGGCGAAATCCACGTGCTCGAAACGCACTACGCCGTCGGTGATCTTCAGGTCGGGGGCGGCGGGCGCATCGGCGATTTCCGGCTTCAGGTCGAGAACCTCGAACAGCCGGCCGCCTGATGAGGTGGCCCTGGCCGCAGCGGCGAAGATCATGGCGATCTGGCGGATCGGCGTCTGCAGGAGGGTCATGTAGGCCAGAAACTCGGTCAGCCGACCGGCGCTCATGGTTCCGGCCGCGACCCGGTGGCCTCCGACCCATAGCAGGAGGCCCATCGAGCCGTAGAAGCTCACCGTCATCACAGAGACCGCCCGGTAGCGCACCACGATCCGGCGGTAGGAGAAGGCCAGGGCGGCATTGGCGGCGGCGTCGAACTTGGCCATCTCGAAGGCCTTGGCGGCGAAAGCCCGAACCACGCGGATACCCTGGAGATTCTCCTCCATGGTCAGGGTCAGAATGCTCATCAGGCGCTGGACCTGCAGCCAGGTGACCCGCAGCCAGTAGCCCATGCGGGCAAGGACCACGCCGGCTATAGGCGTGAAGGCCAGGGCGATGGCGGACATCCGCGGATCGGTGGCGATCATCTGCCAGGCGGCGACGCCAAGAAGCAAGATGAGTGTCAGGGCGGTCATCATGCCGTTCTGGATGAAGGCCCGCGCCCCCTCTAGGTCGAGCATGCCGCGTGTGATGAGGTCGCCCGAATGGATCTTGTCGTGGAAGCCGAAGGAAAGGGTCTGGAGCTTGCGGAAGAAGTCCAGGCGAAAACGGTAGGCGACCTTCTGGCTCACCCATTCGGCCTGGTAGTTGGCGGCCATGGTGAAAAGACCGCGCGCGGCGGTGGCGGCGACGACGAGGAGGGCGACGATGAGAAGGTCATGGCGGGCGTCCGCCGCGGGGCCCTGGCCAAGCCCGCGGGCGAGATCGACCGCCCCGCCAAGCAGCCGTGGCAGGGCGAGGCTGGCGAGCGCCGCGCCGAGCGAGGCGGCCACCGCCAGACCGACCCGCACCGGAGCTTCCGCGATCGCCGTGATGACGATGCGGCGGACCACGCCGGGCATGGCCTTGACGTCGACAACGCCGAAGTCCGCGCCGCGCGGGGCGGGCGGGGGCGTGCCCGAAACTTCGGACATCGATCGGTCCTGGAAAGGTTGAACCCTTATTGTGAACGTCGTTAACTTCCCTGGCTAGGGCGCCGGGGCCACAGGGGCGGCGCGCTTGCGCCCCGGCGCGCCCCTGATTATGGTCACGTTCTTGAAATGTTCCAAGGAGAGCGTCATGAGCGATGAGCTGGTATTCTACACCAACCCGATGTCGCGCGGCCGGATCGCGCGGTGGATGCTGGAAGAGGTCGGGGCGCCGTACCGCACCGAGGTCCTCGAATACGCCGCCTCCATGAAGGCCCCGGCCTATCTGGCCATCAATCCCATGGGCAAGGTGCCGGCGATCCGCCATGGCCAAACGGTGGTGACCGAGGCCGCCGCCATCTGCGCCTATCTCGCCGATGCTTTCCCGGCCGCCGGCCTGGCTCCGCTGCCCGGCGACAAGGCGCGCGGACCCTACTATCGGTGGATGTTCTTCGCCGCCGGGCCGGTCGAGCAGGCGTCGACCAACAACAGCTTCGGGTTCCAGGTTCCGGCCGGTCGCGAGGCCATGGCCGGCTACGGCAGCCTGCCGGCGGTGGTCGACGCCTTGGAGAGCGCGGTTTCAAAGTCGGACTATATCGCCGGCGACCGGTTCTCCGCCGCCGACGTCTATGTCGGTGCCCAGATCGGTTGGGGCATGCAGTTCGGCTGGCTGGCGAAGCGCCCGGCGTTCGAGCGTTACTGGGCGCGGATCGGCGACCGTCCGGCGGCGGTGAGGGCCCGCCAGATCGACGACGCCCTCATGCCGGCCCAGCCGGCGGCGGCGACCTGACGCGGCGTGGGCGCGATCGTCTCCATCCAGGGCCTGACCAAGACCTACGCCTCCGGGCTGAAGGCGCTGAGCGGGGTCGATCTCGATATCCAGGAGGGCGAGATCTTCGCCCTCCTGGGCCCCAACGGGGCCGGCAAGACCACGCTGATCAACATCGTCTGCGGGATCGTGCGGCCAAGCGGGGGCGCGGTCACCGTTGCCGGCGCTGACATCATCGCCGACTGGCGGGCCACTCGCTCGGTGATCGGCCTGGTGCCGCAGGAACTGAGCACCGACGCCTTCGAGACCGTGTGGGCGACGGTCAGCTTCAGCCGCGGCCTGTTCGGCAAGCCGCGCGATGCCGCCTATCTGGAAAAGGTCCTGCGTGACCTATCGCTGTGGGATCGCCGGGATTCGACCATCATGTCGCTATCGGGGGGAATGAAGCGGCGAGTGATGATCGCCAAGGCCCTGTCGCACGAACCCACCGTACTCTTCCTCGACGAGCCGACAGCTGGGGTCGATGTCGAACTTCGCCGCGACATGTGGGCGATGGTCCGCGGCCTGCGCGCCCGCGGCGTGACGATCATCCTCACCACCCACTACATCGAGGAAGCCGAGGAGATGGCCGACCGGGTGGGGGTGATCAACAACGGCGAACTCATCGTCGTTGAGGACAAGGCGGCCCTGATGGCCAAGCTCGGTCGAAAGTACCTCACTCTGCACTTGCAGTCGCCGCTTTCGGAAATCCCCGCCAGCCTCGCCGGCTATCCCCTCGAGCTGGACGGCGAGGGGACCAGCCTCACCTACACGTTCGACGCCAAGGCCGAGACCACCGGCATCGCCGGCCTGATGCGCCGCCTCAGCGAGGCCGGCGTCGACTTCGAGGATCTGCAGACCCACCAGAGCTCGCTGGAGGACATCTTCGTCGGCCTCGTCGGCCGTCGGGAGGGGAGGACGCAGGCATGAACCTCTACGCCGTCCGCGCCATCTACGGCTTCGAGATGTCGCGCTGGTTTCGCACCGTGACCCAGTCCCTGCTCTCGCCGGTGATCTCAACCTCCCTCTATTTCGTGGTCTTCGGCTCGGCCATCGGTTCGCGGATGAAGGCGGTGGACGGGGTCAGCTACGCGGCCTTCATCGTTCCGGGCCTGACCATGCTCTCCCTTCTGACCGAGAGCATCGGCAACGCCAGCTTCGGCATCCACATGCCAAAGTGGGCCGGCACCATATACGAGCTGCTGTCGGCCCCGGTCTCCTGGCTGGAGACGGTGGTCGCCTATGTCGGGGCGGCGGCCACCAAGTCGATCCTCCTGGGCCTGGTGATCCTCATCACCGCCCGCCTGTTCGTTCCGTTCCATATCGACCATCCCGTGATGATGGCCGCCTTCCTCATCCTGACCGCCGTGACCTTCAGCCTGTTCGGCTTCATCATCGGCATCTGGGCCGAGGGCTGGGAGAGGCTGCAGATCGTCCCGACGCTCATTATCACCCCCCTCACCTTCCTGGGGGGCAGCTTCTATTCGATCAACATGCTGCCGCCCCTGTGGCGCAAGGTGACCCTTTTCAATCCGGTGGTCTATCTGGTCAGCGGCTTCCGGTGGAGCTTCTATGGCCTGTCGGACGTCGGGGTGGGTCTGAGCCTGGCCATGACCGCCGGCTTCATGGCCCTGTGCCTGGCGGTGGTGTGGTGGGTGTTCAAGACCGGCTACAAGCTGAAGAC
>DASXIE010000227.1:0-2051 GCA_036498165.1 Caulobacteraceae bacterium | reverse complement strand
CATGCTGTGGGACCGCGGCTATTGGGCGCCGGAGCCCGGGACCGATCCGCGCGAGGGCCTGGAAAAGGGCGACCTGAAGATCGTCCTCGACGGCGATCGGCTGAAGGGCGGCTTCGTGCTGGTGCGCATGAAGCGCCGGCCCAAGGAGCGTCATGATAACTGGCTGCTGATCAAGCACCACGACGGCTGGGCGCTCGAAGGCCACGGCGACGCCCTGGTCGAGGGCGAGACCACCTCCGTCGCTTCCGGCCGGACGATGGACCAGATCGCCGCCGGCAAGGGCAAGGGCCCGACGCGGTTCATGACCGGCAAGGCCCGCGCCGCGGCCAAGCGGGTCTGGCAGTCCAAGGGCGGCCAGGCCGAGACCGCCGCCCAGCTTCGCGCCGCCGCGCCGCCGAAGCTCCAGGCTCGGCCAAGGCTGAAGGCCGCCGCCCTGCCGGGGTTCGTGGCGCCCCAACTGGCGAAGTCCGTCGACCGGCCGCCGCAGGGCGAGGGCTGGGGCCACGAGATCAAGTTCGACGGCTATCGCCTGCAACTTCGAGTCGAAGGCGGCCGCGCCACGCTGAAGACCCGCGCCGGCCTGGACTGGACGGGCAAGTTCAAGGCGATCGCCGCGGACGCCGAGGGGCTGCCCGACTGCCTGGTCGACGGCGAAGCCTGCGCCCTGGACGACCACGGCGCGCCGGATTTCGCGGCCCTCCAGGTGGCCCTGTCGGACGGCAAGAGCCAGGACCTGATCTTCTTCGCCTTCGACCTGCTGTTCGCCGACGGGGCCGACCTGCGGAACCTGCCGCTCAGCGAACGCAAGGCGCGGCTGAAGGCCCTGCTGGCGGCGTCGCCAGGGATCGCCAAGCGCATCCGCTACGTCGACCATTTCGAGATCGCCGGCGATGCGGTGCTGCAGTCTGCCTGCCGCATGTCGCTGGAGGGGATCGTGTCCAAGCGCCTCGACGCGCCCTACCGCTCCGGCCGCGAGGGCGGCTGGCTCAAGTCCAAATGCCGGGCCGGCCACGAGGTGGTGATCGGCGGATGGACCGGCGAGGCGGGGCAGCTGCGCTCCCTGCTGGTGGGCGTCCACCGCGGCGACAAGCTGGTCTATGTGGGCCGGGTGGGCACGGGCTTCGGCCGCGACAAGGTCGCCCGCGTGCTGCCGCGGCTCGCCAGGCTGGAGACCGGCAAGAGCCCGTTTTCCGGCCTGGGCGCGCCGCGCAAGGACGCCGACGTCCATTGGGCGACGCCCGACCTGGTGGCGGAGATCGAGTTCGCGGGCTTCACCGGCTCGGGCATGGTCCGCCAGGGGGCGTTCAAGGCCCTGCGCGAGGACAAGCCGGCCGACGAGGTGGTGGCCGACAGGCCCGCGCCGGCCGGGAAAGCCGCGCTTGCGCAGCCCGCGCCTGCGGCCAAGGCTGCGCCGGCCAGGAAGCCGGGGCCAGCGATCGTCATGGGCGTCACCCTCTCCAACCCCGACAAGGCCCTGTGGCCGGACGGCGGGGACGGCGCGCCGGTGACCAAACGCGACCTGGCCGAATACCTGGAGGCCGTCGGCCCGTGGATGATGCCGCACATCAAGGGTCGGCCCTGCTCGATCGTCCGCACGCCCGACGGGATCGAAGGCGACCAGCGGTTCTTCCAGCGCCATGTGGGCAAGGGCTCCTCGGCCCTGATCTCCGAGGTCAAGGTGTTCGGCGACCACAAGCCCTACCTTCAGATCGACCGCATCGAGGCCCTGGCGGCGCTCGCCCAGTCGGGCGCCACGGAGTTCCACCCCTGGAACTGCCAGCCGTTCCAGCCTGAAGTCCCGGGCCGCCTGGTCTTCGATCTCGACCCTGACGAGGCCATTCCCTTCGAACGCGTGATCGAGGGCGCCCTGGAGGTGAAGGCGCGGCTGGAATCGCTGGGGCTCGCAGCCTTCTGCAAGACGACCGGCGGCAAGGGCCTGCACGTCGTCACGCCGCTGAAGGACGGGAAGGGCAGGATGGACTGGCCGACGGCCAAGGCCTTCGCCCGCGACGTCTGCCTGGCGATCGCCGCCGAGGAACCCGACCGCTACG
>DASXIE010000226.1:0-24544 GCA_036498165.1 Caulobacteraceae bacterium | reverse complement strand
CCGCCTGGCCGGCGAGCAACATGGCGCCGCCAAGGCCGGCGGCGATCATCCACGTTCTCATGGCGTCCACTCCTTGCCTTTGTCCCTCCAAAAGACAAAACGCGAAGGGCGGTTTAGCGTTGCCGCAGAGCCCCATTGCGGAGCTTGACACCTTCGCCTCGGCGGCGCGTTGATATGCCATGCGCGTCCAGGTTTCCGGCAGACATGTCGATGTGGGAGAGGTGCTGCGGACACGGATAGGCGATGACCTTTCCGGCAGCGTTGGCAGGTATTTCGAGCGCGGAGGCGACGCCGATGTGGTGGTCAGCCGCGACGGTCACGGCTTTCGGGTCGACTGCGCGGTTTCCTTGGCCAGCGGCCAGAATCTGCAGAGCCATGGCCTCGGCGGCGACGCCCACACGGCGTTCAGCCAGGCGCTCGAAAAGGTCGAGGCGCGGATCCGGCGCTATAAGCGGCGGCTGAAGAGCCACACGATCGCCGCGACCGCCAAGGCGGCCGAGACCTCGGCGCTCTATGTGTTGCGGCCGCCGGCCGACGGGGCCGATGAGACGGACGGCTGGCAGGAACAGCCCGAAGCCGATTCGCCCCCCGCGGCGATGATCATTGCCGAAACCGAGACGCCGCTGCGAACCATGACCGTTTCCATGGCGGTGCTGGAGCTTGATTTGATCGAAAGTCAAACAATCGTGTTCCGCAACGCGGCGCATGGCGGATTGTCGGTGGTATACCGCCGTTCCGACGGCAACATCGGCTGGATTGATCCTGAACGCACCAAGACCCAGGGGGAACAAGCGGCGAGCGGCGCCAAGACAACGAGCCGCCGTCGCCGGGAAGCCGTGGGCTGACGGATCGAGTGACCACGGATCGAGTGACAAGGGGGCTGGCTTCGTAATGCGGAGTGCGTCTCGATGATGCTCGGGGCTCTACTGGATACCGGCTCCATCGCGCCGAGGGTGACAGCCGCCACCAAGCGCCAGGCCCTGGCCGTGGTTTCGGAAATCGCCGCCCGATGCTTCGGCCTCAAGGCCGCCAGGGTGCTCGACGCGCTCCTTGAGCGTGAGACGATCATGCCCACCGGGGTCGGGAAGGGCATCGCCGTGCCCCACGCCCAGGTTCAGGGCCTCACTCACATGCGGGCGGTGTTCGTACGTCTCGAAACGCCGGTCGAGTTCGACGCCGTCGACGACGAGCCGGTTGACCTCATCTTCGCCTTGCTGGCCCCGCTGGACGCCGGTTCGGATCACCTGCGGGCGCTGGCCCGGGTGTCGCGCATCCTGCGCCGGGCCGATATCCGCGAACAGCTGCGCATCGCGCGCAACGCCGACGCGATCCACGCCCTCCTGGCTCAGGAAGTCCAGATCTCCGCGGCTTAGGCCGCTCTAGTGAACCGAAACCGGCGCCAGGTCGTGGGCGACCGCGGCGGCGACGGCGGAATCCTTGTCGCCGAGGACGGCCAGCCGGGCTCCATCGGCGCGGTGCACCGCATAGAGGGTCTGATCGGGTTTCAAGTCGAAACCGCGGATTTGCTCGAGCGGCGTGTCGGCCATGATTTCAGCCGCCTTTATAGGCCGGACATAGACGAGGTTTGGTCCGCCCAGAGCCGCGAAGGCCTCTGCCGTCAGATGTTGGAATTGCATGACCAATCTCCTCAATACTTTCTAACAACGCGCACGACGGTCGCTCTGTTCAGCCGGCCGTCCTGATGGGCACCTTGCGCACGACGCTGGCCCGCTCGGGCCGAAAGGCGTCAACGTGCAGGAGCCCGTGCTCCAGGGTCGCTCCCTCGACTTCCATGCCATCGGCGAGGATGAAGCCGCGGACGAAGCTCCGCGCCGCGATGCCGCGGTGCAGAAAAGCCCGCTCGCCGCCCTCGCCGTCCGCCTCGCGCTTGCCGGCGATGGTGAGGTGGTTGTCCTCTACGCTCACGGCGAGCTGATCGGGGAGGAATCCGGCCACGGCCACGGTGATGCGGACGTGTCCGTCGGATGATTCCTCGACGTTGTAGGGAGGGTAGCCTTCGCCGGCCGCCTTGGAGACGCGCTCGATCAGGGATCGGGTGTGATCGAAGCCCAGCAGGAATGGGCTGTCGAAGAAGATAGCGCGGTTCATGGCGAGTCCTTTCAAGAAGCGACCCCGCCGCCTGCCGCCCCTTTCGGCGACGGTAAACAGCGTTAACTTCAGGTGGCGATTGCGCCGCGGCAATTCAAGGAAGCCGCCCGGCTAGGGCTGAAGGATCAGAGACCAATCGAATGCGAGATTGGTGGAGCTAAGCGGAGTCGAACCGCTGACCTCTTGAATGCCATTCAAGCGCTCTACCAGCTGAGCTATAGCCCCGATCCGATCGGGATGCGCCGCGGCGCGAAGCGGCGGAACCTAGTGCGGCCGCCGGGCGCGATCAAGGGCCCTGGCGAGGGCGCGTCATCGATCCTCGGGCGCCCCTTCCGGCGGCAGGCCGTCGATCTCGTCGTCGGAGAAATCGTCATCCTCGTCCTCGATGAACGGCACCTCGTCGTCATCGGCGGCCTCGAGTTCGTCCTCCTCGGCGAAATCGACCCCCAGGTTTTCTCCCGCAGGGGCGGCGGAGTCCGGTTCCTCGGCGTCGTCGTCGGAGAGGATCGGCGGCTCGTCGACCACCGCGTCCAGCTCGGGGGCCTCGTCCGGCTCGGCCTCGAAGCCATCCTCGACGTCGGCGACGACGGGCGGCTTTGCCGGCTCGACTTCGTCGTCGGCGACGAGCGGGCGGGCGCGGACCCGGCGGTTGCGCAGGGCCTCCTCAGGATCGAACTCGGCCCCGCATTTGGGACATACGGCCGGTCGCTTTGTCAGGTCGTAGAATTTCGTCGAGCAGGTTGGGCAAATCTGTTTGGCGCCCAGTTCGGGATTGGCCAAGGAGGCGACCTCGGGTCTTAGGGTGGGGTGTCGAAAGCGGCGGCTCCCTTGCCATGGCGGGGGGCCACTGTCAAAACCAATCCCCCTCCATCCTAGGCCCGCCTGAATTGACCGCGACGACCATCCTGGCCGCGAGCCGGTCCACGGCCCATCCGGGCGCGCGCCTGGCCGGCGCGGTGAACCCGCCGGGAGACAAATCCATTTCCCACCGGGCCCTCATCCTGGGGGCCTTGGCCGAGGGCGTCAGCGAGATCCATGGCCTCCTGGAAGGCGACGACGTGGCCCGCACGGCCGCCGCCATGGCGGCTTTCGGGGCAGGCGTGGAAAGGCTGGGCGAGGGCCACTGGCGGATCACCGGGTCCGGCGGTCTCAAGGAGCCGGCGGACATCATCGACTGCGGCAACGCCGGCACCGGCGTGCGCCTGATCATGGGGGCGGCGGCCGGCTTCCACCTGGCGGCGAGCTTCACCGGCGACGCCTCCCTTCGCCGGCGGCCGATGGGACGGGTCCTCAAGCCTCTAGGCCAAATGGGTGCGCGCTGGCTGTGCCGCGAAGGCGCCCGCCTCCCCCTCACCCTGAGCGGGGGCGGTCTCGGCGCCATTGAATACCGCCTGCCGGAGGCCTCGGCGCAGGTGAAGTCAGCGGTCCTCCTGGCGGGCCTGCGCGCCGAAGGCGAGACCCGGGTCATCGAGCCGGTTCCGACCCGCGATCATACCGAGCGGATGCTGCGCGCCTTCGGGGCGAGTGTCGGCGTCGCGGATGGCGCCGAGGGACGGGTGATCCGCGTGGACGGCGGCCAACCCCTGACCGCCTGCGAGGTGCGAGTCCCCGGCGATCCTTCCTCGGCCGCCTTCCCCCTCGTCGCCGCCCTCATCACCCCGGGCTCGGAGGTTACGGTCAGGGGCATGCTGCTCAATCCCCTGCGAACCGGCCTCATCACGACCCTGCGCGAAATGGGGGCCGACATCACCGTCTCGGGGGCCCGCGAGGAAGGCGGCGAGGAGGTGGGCGAGGTCACCGCCCGCCACTCGCGGCTCACCGGCGTCACCGTGCCGCCAGAGCGGGCGGCGGCGATGATCGATGAATATCCCATCCTGGCGGTGGCGGCCGCCTTCGCCCGCGGTGCGACCGTCATGCGCGGCATCGGCGAACTCAGAGTGAAGGAAAGCGACCGGATCGGCCTCACCGCCGCCGGCCTCATCGCCTGCGGGGTGAGGGTCGAGGAGGAGCCGGAAGGGCTTGTCGTCACCGGCGGCGGGGTCTCCGGCGGGGCGGAGGTTGTCACCGGCGGGGATCACCGCATCGCAATGAGCTTCCTTGTTCTCGGTCTGGCGGCGAACGCCGCGGTCAGCGTCGACGAGCCGGGGATGATCGCCACCAGCTTCCCGGGCTTCGGGGCCCTGATGGCCGCCCTCGGCGCCCGCATTGACGGCGTTTGAAGCGATGGGTTTCGTGGTGGCCATCGACGGACCGGCCGGCTCGGGCAAGGGCACCCTGGCGGCGCGGCTTGGCGCGGCCCTCGGCCTGCCGGTCTTCGACAGCGGCCTTCTCTATCGGGCTGTCGCGGCGGCGGTGCTGGCGGCCGGCTGGAATCCCGACGACGAGGCAGCTTGCGTGAAGGCGGCGCGGGGGCTCGATCCTCGTGTCCTCGCCGATCCGGCCTTGCGATCGGCGGCCATGGGCGAGGCCGCCAGCCGGGTCGCGGTCCACCCAGCCGTCCGGCACGTCCTGATCGACATCCAACGATCCTTCGCCGCCCGCGAGCCCGGGGCGGTGGTCGACGGCCGCGACATCGGCACGGTGATCCTCAAGGACGCCCAGGCCAAGATTTTCATCACCGCCTCCCCTGAGGCCCGCGCCGCCCGCCGCTGGGCCCAACTCCGCGGGCAAGGGGAACACGCCCTCTATGACGAAATCCTGGCCGACATCCGCCGCCGCGACGCCCGCGACGAGGCGCGCACCGCCGCGCCCCTCAAACCGGCGCCGGACGCCGTCTTGCTTGACACAACCGATCTTAGTATAGACGCCGCCTTCGATGCGGCCCGCCGTATCGTCGAGGCGGCGCGCGCCCGTTCAGGCCAGGCCTGAGGGGCAATCCCATCGCACCATTCGCCTCTCACGGCCGCGGGCGAGATTGAGCTTCGAACACACTCTTTCCCCTCAATCGGGCGAGCCCGCGCGGGCGCGCCCTCCATTAATTCAAGGCATTAGACAACACCCAATGGCAGACGATCTGAGCATGAATCCCTCGCGCGAGGACTTCGCGGCCCTTCTCGATGAAAGCCTCGGCGGCGGCGATTTCGCCGAAGGCACAGTCGTCAAAGGACATGTGGCGGCGATCGAGAAGGATTTCGCGGTCATCGACGTGGGTCTCAAGACCGAGGGCCGCATCGCGGTCAAGGAGTTCGGCGTCGACGAGGAAGGCCGCCCGACCCTGAAGGTCGGCGACACCGTGGAAGTGTTCCTCGAACGGATCGAGAATGCTCTGGGCGAAGCGGTGATCAGCCGCGACAAGGCCCGCCGCGAGGAGGCCTGGACGCGCCTTGAAGGAGTGTTCGCCAAGAACGAGCCGGTGATGGGAGCCATCGTCGGGCGGGTGAAGGGCGGCTTCACGGTCGATCTCGGCGGCGCCTCGGCCTTCCTCCCAGGATCGCAGGTGGACATCCGCCCGGTGCGCGATGTCGGGCCCCTGATGGGCAAGGAACAGCCCTTCGCCATCCTCAAGATGGATCGTCCGCGGGGCAACATCGTCGTGTCGCGCCGGGCTATCCTGGAGGAGGCCCGCGCCGAGCAGCGCACCGAACTGGTCAGCCAGCTTCTCGAGGGCGAGGTCCGTGAAGGGGTGGTCAAGAACATCACCGACTACGGGGCTTTCGTGGACCTGGGCGGCATCGACGGCTTGCTGCACGTCACCGACATGAGCTGGAAGCGCGTCTCCCATCCAAGCCAGGTTCTGGCTGTCGGCGACACGGTCAAGGTCCAGATCGTCAAGATCAACCCCGACACCCAGCGCATCAGCCTGGGCATGAAGCAGCTCCAGTCCGACCCGTGGGACGGCGTCGAGGCCAAGTATCCGCCTGGCGCCAAGTTCACCGGCCGGATCACCAACATCACCGACTATGGGGCCTTCGTGGAGTTGGAGCCGGGCGTCGAGGGCCTGGTCCACGTCTCCGAGATGAGCTGGACCAAGAAGAACGTCCACCCGGGAAAGATCGTCTCCACCTCCCAGGAGGTCGAGGTGGTGGTGCTCGACGTCGACGCCTCCAAGCGCCGGGTGAGCCTGGGGCTCAAGCAGGCGACCGCCAACCCGTGGGAGCAGTTCCTCGAGCACCATCCGATCGGCTCGACGGTCGAGGGCGAGGTCAAGAACGCCACCGAGTTCGGCCTCTTCATCGGCCTCGACAACGATATCGACGGGATGGTCCATCTCTCCGACATCGACTGGAACGCCTCGGGCGAAGAGGCCATGGCCCACTACAAGAAGGGCGAAATGGTCAAGGCCCGGGTGCTCGACGTCGACGTCGAGAAGGAGCGCATCAGCCTTGGCATCAAGCAACTGGCCGGCGATCCCATGGCCGGGGATGTCTACCACAAGGGCCAGGTGGTGACCGTGACGGTGACCGAGATCACCAGCGGCGGCATCGAGGTCAAGTTCGGCGACGAGGCGGCCCCGGTCAGCGCCTTCATCCGCAAGTCCGACCTCTCGCGCGACCGCTCGGAGCAGCGCCCAGAGCGCTACGCCGTGGGCGACCGCCTGGACGCCCAGGTCACCAATATCGACAAGGCCGCCCGCCGGGTCTCCCTGTCGATCAAGGCCCTGGAGATGGCCGAGGACAAGGAGGCGATCGAGAAATTCGGCTCCTCCGACAGCGGCGCCTCCCTGGGCGATATCCTGGGCGCCGCCCTGCGCGAGAAGGCCGCCACCAAGGAATAGGACTCTTTTTCGGAGGCGAGGGCGGTCATTTTCCCTCGCCTCCAGAGAGCTTTGCCGTAGTGAACGGGCGCGCCTGGGCCGTTCCGGCGAGAATTAACGCTGCCAATGCGTTCTATCCCCTTGATCCATGGGCGGTCTTCGCGCAAAGCTGGCCCTGCGTCAGGGGCGTAAAACCATGATTAAGTCGGAGTTGATCGCGGCCCTAGCGGGGGAAAATCCCCACCTCACCCAACGAGACATCGAACGGGTGGTCGGCGTCATCCTCGAGCGCGTCATCACTGCGCTCGAAGCCGGCGGTCGGGTGGAGCTGCGCGGGTTCGGGGCCTTCTCCGTCCGCTCGCGGTCGGCCAGGGCCGGGCGCAATCCTCGAACCGGAGCGGCCGTCCATGTCCGCGCCAAGCACGTGCCCTTCTTCAAGAGCGGCAAGGAACTCCGGGCGCGGCTCAACGCCGAATAGGTCAGGGAGACTTCTCGCGTGTCCATTTTCTCCGAATTCCGGGACTTCATCGCTCGCGGCAACGTCATAGACCTCGCGGTCGGCGTGATCATCGGCGGGGCGTTCGGCAAGATCGTCACCAGCCTTGTCAACGACATCGTCATGCCGCCGATCGGGCTGGTGCTAGGGGGCGTCGACTTCGCGGCCCTCAAGATTCCCCTGAAAACCGCCGACCCGGCCAGGAAGGCGGCCGAGGTGGCCATCAACTATGGGGCCTTCATCAACACCCTTGTGCAGTTCCTCATCGTCGCGGCGGTGATCTTCCTGGTCATCCGGACGATCAACAATCTGCATCGGCGGCCCGATCCGACGGCGGCCCCGGCGCCCGGACCCACGCCCACCGAGGCCCTGCTCACCGAGATCCGCGACCTGCTCTCGAACCGGGGCGCCTGAGTCCCTATCTTCACGCCCCATGGCGCTGGCCAAGATCTGCGGGCTTTCGACGCCCGCCACGGTGGACGCCGCCCTGGCCGGCGGGGCGGCCTTCGTCGGCTTCATGTTCTTCGCGGCCAGTCCGCGCGTAGTGTCGCTCCCTTTCGCCGACCACCTCGCCGCGCCGGCGCGATCGAAGGCCAAGGTCGTGGCGGTGACCGTCGATCCGGACGATGACTTCCTCGCGCGCCTGATGAGCGAACTGGCCCCCGATCTCATCCAACTCCACGGCGCCGAGAGCCCCCGCCGGGTGCGCGAGGTCGCCGAGCGCACCGGCGCCGGCGTCATCAAGGCCGTGGCCGTTTCCGAAGCGGCCGACGTGGAGGGCGCGCGCGGCTTCGAATCCAGCGCCGATCACTTGATGTTCGACGCCAGCCCGCCGGCGGCCGCCACCCGTCCCGGGGGTCTCGGCGCGCCCTTCGACTGGACGCTCCTGGCCGGGCGACGGCTTGCGCGGCCGTGGTTCCTGGCCGGCGGCCTCGATCCATGGAACGTCGCCGGCGCGATCGCCGCCTCCGGGGCCCCGATGGTCGACGTTTCCTCTGGCGTGGAGCGGGGACCGGGCCTAAAGGACCCCGCCTTGATCACCCACTTCCTGGGCGCCGTCGGCGCGCCCTAAAGCCCTTAAAGTTCGGCGAGCCGCGCCCTGCCCAATCTTTCTCCCAACGACTATGACGCCTGGCCCGATGCGCGCGGCCGCTTCGGCGACTATGGCGGCCGCTTCGTCCCCGAGACGCTGATGCCGCTCGTCCTGGCCCTGGAGGAAGCCTATGCGGAGGCCAAGGCCGACCCGGCCTTCCAAAGCGACCTGGCCGGCTATCTCGCCAGCTACGTCGGCAGGCCGAGCCCGCTTTATTTCGCCCGCCGCCTGTCGGTTGAAGTCGGCGCCAAGGTCTATCTGAAGCGCGAGGAGCTCAACCACACTGGGGCCCACAAGATCAACAACTGCATGGGCCAGATCCTGCTGGCCCAGCGGATGGGCAAGACGCGGATCATCGCCGAGACCGGGGCCGGCCAACACGGGGTAGCCACAGCCACCGCCTGCGCCCTCTTCGGCCTGCCGTGCGTTATCTACATGGGCGCGGTCGACGTCGAACGTCAGGCCCCCAACGTGCTCAGGATGAACCTGCTGGGGGCCGAGGTGAGGCCGGTGACCTCCGGCTCGGCGACCCTCAAGGACGCCATGAACGAGGCCCTGCGCGACTGGGTGAGCCATGTCGCCGACACCTATTACCTGATCGGATCGACGGCCGGGCCCCATCCCTATCCCTTGATGGTCCGCGACTTCCAGCGCGTCATCGGGGCGGAGGCCCGCGAACAGATCCTCGCCCTCGAGCAGCGCCTCCCCGACGCCCTTGTCGCCTGCGTCGGCGGCGGCTCGAACGCCATGGGCCTTTTCCACCCCTTCCTGGCCGACGAGGGCGTTCGGCTCTTCGGCGTCGAGGCGGCCGGCGAAGGCATTGACGGCGGACGCCATGCCGCCGCCCTGGCCGGCGGGCGGCCCGGGGTCCTGCACGGGTCGCACTCCTACCTGCTGCAGGATGCCGACGGCCAGGTTCTCGAGGCCCACTCCATCTCCGCCGGCCTCGACTATCCGGGCATCGGCCCCGAGCATGCCTGGCTGCGCGATGTCGGCCGGGCCCGATACCTGACCGCCACCGACACGGAGGCCCTGGAGGCCTTCCAGCTCTGCGCCCGCCTGGAAGGCATCGTCCCGGCCCTGGAGTCGGCCCACGCCCTGGCCAAGCTGCCGGAAGTGGCCGCCGAGGTCGGCAAGGACGGTATCGTGGTCCTCAATCTCTCCGGTCGCGGGGACAAGGACCTCGCCACCGTTGCCGAGCGCCTGGGGGCCAAGGCGTGAGCGTAGCGCGGATCAGCGGGCGATTCGCGGCCCTGAAGGCGGAGGGCCGCGCCGCCTTCATCCCCTATGTCGTGGCCGGCGATCCGGACGCGGCGAGCGCCTGGCGTATCCTCGAGGGCCTGCCGGCGGCTGGGGCCGACCTCATCGAGCTGGGCCTGCCGTTCTCAGATCCCATGGCCGACGGCCCGGCCATCCAGCGCGGGGCGGCCCGGGCTCTCGCCGAAGGGATGACCGTGGCCGGCGTGCTGGAACTGGTCCGCCGCTTCCGCGCTGGAGATTCGGTGACCCCCATCATCCTCATGGGCTATTTCAACCCCATCCTCAGCTACGGGCTCGACGCCTTCGCCAAGGCGGCGGGAGAAGCCGGCGTCGATGGCCTCATCATGGTCGACGTGCCGCCCGAGGAGGCCGGGCCGCTCTCCTTCGCCCTCGAAGCCCGCGACATCGCCCTCATCCGCCTCGCCACCCCGACGACGGACGCGGCCCGGCTGACGACGGTCGCCTCGCAGACCCAGGGTTTCGTCTACTTCGTCGCGGTGACCGGGGTGACCGGAGCCAAGGAAGCCGACGCGGCGGCGATCGCCGCCGACGTCGGGCGGGTGCGCGCCGCCTGCGCCCTGCCGGTGGCCGTCGGCTTCGGGATCCGGACCCCTGATCGCGCCGCCGAGGTGGCCAGGATCGCCGACGCGGCCGTGGTCGGCTCGGCCCTGGTCGAGACAATCGCCCAGGAAATTGCAATAAAGCGTGATCCAGTTCCGAAAGTCCTGGATACCGCGGCCGCCATGGCTCAGGCTGTGCGTTCCGCTCGGGTAAGTTCATGGCCCTGACCGACGACAAGAAGAAAGGACCGGTTCGCACGCCCTCGCCGGTGGGCCGCGAACGCGGCGGCTGGCTGGCCAAGTTCGCGCCAGGGGTGCGCAAGCTCGTCTCCCGCCAGGAGACGCCCGAGAATCTGTGGGAGAAGTGCCCCGATACGGGCGAGATGATCTATCGCCCGGATCTGGAGGCGGCCCTGTGGGTGACCCCGGCCGGCCGCCACATGCGGATCCGGCCCAACCTCCGCTTCGCCTACACCTTCGACGGCGGACGCCATAAGACCTTCGCCCTGCCACGCTCGCCGGACGATCCCTTGGGCTTCACCTACGGCAAGCCCTATCGCGACAGCCTGGCCACGGCGCGCAAGAACACCGGCGAAACAGACGCCATGGCCGCCGCCGTCGGCGAAATCGGCGGCCAGACCGCGGTGGTCCTGGTCCAGGATTTCGCCTTCATGGGCGGCTCGCTGGGCGCGGCGGCCGGCGAGGCCTTCCTGGCCGCCGTCGACGAAGCGATGAAGCGCCAGGTTCCGTTCGTGGTCTTCACCGCCTCGGGCGGAGCGCGCATGCAGGAAGGCACGCTTTCCCTGATGCAGCTCGCCCGCACCACCGCCGCCATTCAGCGCCTGCGCCGCGCCCACCTGCCCTACATCGTGGTTCTCACCGACCCGACCACCGGCGGGGTGACCGCCTCCTACGCCATGCTGGGCGACATCCATCTCGCCGAGCCGGCCGCCCTGATCGGCTTCGCCGGCCGGCGGGTGATCGAGGACACGATCCGCGAAGCCCTGCCGCCGGGCTTCCAGACCGCCGAGTTCCAGGTCGAGCGCGGCATGGTCGACCGCGTGGTGACCCGCAAGGAGCTTCCCGCCGTCCTCGGCTCGATCCTGCGCACCCTGATGGCCGGGCGCGCCACCCTGGCGGCAGCCTGACGGCTCTGGCGGCTTCAGCGGTCATCGACCACGACCCCATACGCGCCTCCGACGAGGTGATCGCACGTCTGCGCGCCCTGCACCCGACCCTGATCGATCTGTCTACCGGCCGCGTCGAGCGGCTCCTCGCCGCTCTCGGCCGGCCGCAGGACCGCCTGGGGCCAGTGATCCATCTGGCCGGGACCAACGGCAAGGGCTCAACCGCGGCATTCCTGCGCGCCATCGCCGAGGCGGCCGGACTCAAGGCGCACGTCCTCACCTCGCCGCATTTGGTCCGTTTCGCCGAGCGCATCCGCGTGGCCGGGCGCCTGATCACGGACGACGAGCTTTCCGAACGGATCGACGAGATCGAGGCGGCCAATGCCGGCGAACCGATCAGCTTCTTCGAAATCACAACCGCCCTGGCCTTGCACGCCTTCGCGGCGACCCCCGCCGATCTGACGATCATCGAGGTCGGCCTGGGCGGCCGTTTCGACGCCACCAACGTCTTCACCGCGCCCGCGGCGAGCGTCATCACGCCGGTGGACTACGACCACCTCGAGATGCTCGGACCCGAGCTTGGCAAGATCGCCTGGGAGAAGGCCGGAATCGTCAAGCCCGGCCGTCCGGTTTTCATCGGCCGTCAGCCCGATGAAGCCCTCGCGGTGATCGAGGCCGAGGCGGCGGCCCAAGGCGCGCCCCTCAACCTCATGGGTCGCGATTTCGACGCGTGGGAGGAGCGCGGCCGGCTGATGGTCCAGCGCGCCAACGCGCTCCACGACCTCCCCGCGCCGGCGCTCTTTGGGGCCCACCAATTCGCCAACGCCGGGCTCGCCGTCGCCGCCATCCTCTCGCTCGCCGATCGGCGGATCGACGAAGCTGCCCTCGCCGGGGGCGTGGCCGGAGCCTCCTGGCCGGGCCGCTTCCAGCGCCTGACCACCGGACCCCTGGCCGCCGAGGGGCGGGCCCGCGGCGCCGATCTCTGGCTCGACGGGGCGCACAATCCCCACGCCGCCAAGGCGCTGGCGCAGGCGTGCGCGCGCCTCATCGCTCGCGATCCTCGGCCCCTGGTTCTCATCGTCGGCATGCTGGGCCGCAAGGACGCGGCCGGCTTCTTCGCCGCTTTCGCCGGGCTTACTCCCCGCGTCTTCACCACAGCCTTTTCCTCCCCCATCGCGACACCCGGCGAGGAATTGGCGCAAGCCGCCCGCGCCGCCGGCCTCGACGCCTCAGCAGCCGCCGGGTTGGAGGGCGCCCTCACCAAGGCGCTTGCGGGCGAGGGCGCGGCGCCGCATGTGGTCATCTGCGGGTCGCTGCACTTCGTGGGGGACGTCCTGGCGATGAGCCCGGACACCTGGCCGGCCTAGCCGGCGCGACCCGCCCTTCACTAAGAGGGACTGATGAAGACCTTGCTCCTCTTCGGCGCCACCGGCGATCTCGCGCGCCGGATGCTGCTGCCCTCGCTGTTCGGCCTCGACAGCGACGGACTGCTGCCGCCGGACCTCTACATCATCGGCACGGCCCGTAGCCAAGGCGACGACGCCTGGTACCGTGACAAGGCCGCCGCGGCGCTGGCCGAATTCGTCGACACCGAGCGCCGCCGCCCGGAACTGATGGCCCGTTTCCTCGCCAGGCTGAAATACCGCAGCGCCGACGTTTCGACTGCCGCTCCCTTCGCGGGCCTCGCCGAAGCGGTGGGCGACACCGCGCCCAAGGACCTGTCGATCTTCCTCTCCACCGCCCCGTCCCTGTTCGGGCCGACCATCGACGGCCTGGCCAAGGCCGGCCTCGCCGGGGACCGCGCCCGCCTGGCCCTGGAAAAGCCGCTCGGCTACGACCTCGCCTCCAGCGCCGCGATCAATGACGCGGTCGCGGCTGTCTTTCCCGAAAACCGGACTTTCCGGATCGATCACTACCTCGGCAAGGAGACGGTCCAGAACCTCATCGCCCTGCGCTTCGCCAACACGCTCTTCGAGCCGCTGTGGAACTCGCAGGGTATCGAGCATGTCCAGATCACCGTCGCCGAAACGGTCGGCCTGGAGAGCCGTCACGGCTTCTACGACGACGCCGGAGCGCTTCGCGACATGGTCCAGAACCATATGCTCCAGCTCCTGGCGCTCACCGCCATGGAGCCGCCCAGTCGCTTCGACGCCACCTCGGTGCGCGACGAGAAGGTCAAGGTGCTTCGCTCCCTGCGCCCCATCGACGCCGAGACGGCCCGCGGCCACAGCGTCATCGGCCAGTTCGAGGCGGGCTCGATCGGCGGCCAGCCGGTGGCCGGCTACACGCAGGAACTCGGCCGGCCGAGCACCACAGAGACCTTTGTGGCCCTCAAGGCCAATATCGACAACTGGCGTTGGCGGGACGTGCCCTTCTACCTGCGCACCGGCAAGCGCCTAGCCAAGCGGCGGACGGAAATCTTCATCCAATTCAAGTGCGTGCCCCATTCCATGTTCACCGGCCCGGGCGCCGCCCTGCAACCCAACAAGCTGATCATCGGCCTGCAGCCGGAGGAGAACATCTCCCTGCGCCTGATGTCCAAGGAACCGGGGCTGGATCGTTCCGGCATGCGCCTGCGCGAGGCGCCGCTCGACGTCAGCCTGCCCAACGCCTTCTCCGAAGTACGCCGGCGGATCGCCTATGAGCGCCTGCTCCTGGACCTGATGGACGGCGATCCGACACTCTTCGTCCGCCGCGACGAGGTCGAGGCGCAGTGGACCTGGATCGACGGAATCAGGGCCGGCTGGGCCGCGAACGGCATGACGCCGAAGGGCTACACGGCCGGAACCTGGGGCCCCTCCGCCGCCATCGCGCTCACCGAACGCGACGGAGTGAGCTGGAACGACTGAAGGCCGAGTCCGAAGCCTAGGCCGCGACGGCGACGCCGGCTTCGGCCAGCCACTCGAGGATCTTCTGCTTGGGCATAGCCCCGACCTTCATCGAGGCCATCTTGCCATCGCGGAACAGCATCATGGTCGGAATGCCGCGCACGCCATAGCGCGAGGGTACGGTGGGGCTTTCCTCGATATCGAGCTTGGCGATGGTGACCGCGCCGTTCAGCTCTTGGGCGATCTGCTCGAGGGCAGGGGCGATCTGTTTGCACGGGCCGCACCACTCGGCCCAGAAATCGACCAGCACGGGCTTGGAGGCCTTGAGAACGTCATCCTCGAAGGTGGCGTCGGTGACAGCAACTGTGCCCATTTCTTGAAAGTCTCCCTCGTGTGGACCCTGGATGTAGACCGCCACGGGCGCTCGTCAACCGCAATGGTCTTCGAGATTTTGTGGCCTGTGCGTGAGTTAGAGTGATGCGGTGGCCTCGGCCAGGGTCGCCAGCGCGGCTTCCATCAGAGCGGGTGGGACGGGCATGAGGCGCGGACCGTCGGTCCACACCAGGGCGGCCTCGACACGCCGGCCAGGAAACACCTCGGCCAGAACCGCGGCGTAGACCGCCACCTGGCGGACAAAGGCCGGATCCGCGTCCTCAATGCGCGAGGGCGCCGGGCGGTTGGTCTTGAAATCGACCACGAGCACGCGGTCGGTCTCGATAACCAGGCGATCGACACGGCCGGAAATCCTGAAGGCTTCCGGCAAACCGGCCGCCCCCCCGACCAGGGGTATCTCGGCCCGCGAGCCGGGTCCGAAGACGGCGGCGAAGCCCGGATCATCCAGGACGCCGAGCGCGGCGCTGGCCATCTCCCCGCGCTGCTCGTCGCTGAGGTCGGGTTCTCTGGCCAACAGCCGCCCGGCCGCCGCCGGCCGATCGGGCGGCGCAAGGTCTGGGAGGAGTTGCAGCAGGCGGTGGATGAGCTCGCCGCGGCGATAGCGGCCCAGCCCGTCGACCCTGGCCAGCGGCGAGGGCGCATCGCCGTCATCCGCCTCCAGGCGCGAGGGCGAGGCCAGGCGCACGGCGGCCGCCTCCGCCGGGGCGAGGCCCCGCGTCCAGCCCGGCAGGGCGAGCGGGGCGGGAGTCTCGCCGGCGATCGCCGCCGCCACGCCCGGATCGGCCCCGAAGCGCCGGCCCTCCCCGCCGAGCGGCAGGGGGTTCGGCCTTGTCGCCAGGCCATTGAAGGCGCGCTGGACGAAATCGTACCAGCAGCCCATGTCCATGCCCTCCTTGCGGTGGGCTCTCGCCACGCCGCAGACGATCAGGCGGTCGCGGGCACGGGTCAGGGCGACGTAGAGCAGGCGCGCCGACTCGTGGGCGACGCCCCTGTCGCGCTCGGCGCGGGCGACAGCTGAGGCAGGCGCATCGTCGTCCTTGCGCGGGGCCCAGAGGAAGCCGCCGTCGCCGGTGTCGAGCAGCCGGCCGCCCTGCCACGTCGCCCTGGTGGTGGTGTCGGGGAGGATCACGATCGGCGCTTCGAGCCCCTTGGCGCCGTGGACTGTCATCACCCGCGCCTCGCCGCCGCGCTCGTCGTCCTGCTCGCGCTTAATGTCGAGATCGAGCGCGCTCATCCAGGCGAGGAGCGATTCGAGGTCGCGCACGCCGGCCGCCTCGGCGGCCAGGACCTGGGCGATGAAGGCATCGAGCGCCTGCTCGCCCTCCGTCCCCAGGCGGGTGAGGATACGCTGGCGCATGGAGCGGCCGGCCTCATCGATCCGGCCGAGCACCGCGCAGTAGAAATCGAAGGGCGGCGCAGTGGACGCGGCCTCGCCGGCCCAGGATAGGAAGCGCTCGGCCGCGCCCCATTCCGCCCGCTCGCCGGCGCGTCTCTGGAGCGCGAGCCACAGCGAGCCGGGGCGGCCGTAGGCGAGATCGAACAGACCCGCCTCGTCGACCGAGCAGAACGGGCTACGCAACAGGCCGGCCAGGGCCAGGTCGTCACCCGGGAAGCGGACGAAGCGGCCAAGCGCCATCAGGTCCTCGAAGACGCCGTGCTCGGCGAGCTTGAGGCGGTCGGCGCCCGCCACCGGAACCCCTTCGCGCTTCAGGGCCCGGATGACCTCGTGGAACAGGGGCCCGCGGCGGCGAACCAGGATCATGACGTCATCGCAGCGGCAGGCCCTCGGCTGGCCGGTTTGACGGTCCATCACCGTGTCGCGGCGCGCGATCATCTGGGCGACGCCGGCGGCGATGCGCTCGGCCAGGAGGCGGTTGGCGCCGCGGGCCGGCTCGGTGTCCACCGGGGCCCAGGGGTCGTCCTCGGCGGCGACTTCCTCGCCGATCTCCCGCGGCCACAGCTCCACGGAACCGCCGGCCTCCCGAATCGGCCGGTGGATGAGATTGAAGGCCTCCACCGAATCGCCGGCGGGGCGCAGGCCGGCCAAGGCTTCGCCGTCCTCGAACACCCTATCGACGAAGGAGAGGATTTCCGGCGCCGAGCGCCAGCTCTCCAGCAGGGGGATGCGCAGGAAGCGCTCGCCCGCCGCCACCACGGCCTCGCCGAAGGCCGTCGTCTCCACCGCCAGGCGCTCGGGTGCGGCGCCCTGGAAGGAAAAGATCGACTGCTTCTCGTCGCCGACCGCGAATACCGTCCGCCGTCCGCTCGCCGCGCCTTGGCCGTGGAAGAATTCCGCCGTCAGTTCGCGCAGGATGTCCCACTGTTCGGGGGCGGTATCCTGCGCCTCGTCCAGGAGGACGTGCTCGAGGCCGTTGTCGAGTTTGTAGAGCACCCAGGCGGCGTCGGCTCGCCGGGTGAGAAGCTCCACGGTGCGCGCGATGAGGTCGCCAAAATCCAGCGCCCCGCTCTGAGCCTTGGCGACTTCGTAGTGGGCGGCGTAGGCGGCGGCCAGGCGCAGGGCCCGCACGGTTTCCTCGGCCAGGGCCGCCCCGGCGACCTGTTCGGAGGCGGCCTGGCAATGGCCCTGCTCCTGGACCAGCCAGTCGCGAACGTCCTGAGGCGCGGCATTGGTCGCCATGCGCCGGCGCGCCTCGCCCTGCTTGTTGCAGAAAAGGGCCTTCACCTCGGCGAAGGTCCCGCCCTCCTGTACGGCCAGCATGCGCCCGCCGAGCTCGCGGTCGGAGATGTTCGGGCTCGCCCCGAGCGCTTCGCCCATCCGCCGCCACCTGGCTGAGCGCGACCGCTTCAGGGCCGTCTCCTCCACGGCTGCGAGGCTCGTCGGGTCGGCGAAGCCGCAGCGGCGCCAGACGTCCATGTCGACGGTAAGGCCTTTGTCCCGGCAGGCTCGCACATAGACCCCGATGGCCGCACGCTTGGCCTCGAAGTCGCGGAACATGCTGTTGAAGGCGCGGTAGTCGAGCTGGACAGAGAACCAGGCGTAGGCCTCCGCCTCGGGAGTGCCGGGCTCGGCCAGAGCGTTGGCGGCGAGTTCGTCGCGGGCCCGAGCCGAGGTTTCGGCGGCCGCCGCGTCCTCCAGCACCGTGAACCCCGGAGAGACGCCCGCCTCGAGGGGGAAGCGGCGCAGAAGCTTCTCGCAGAAGGCGTGGATGGTCTGGATCTTCAAGCCGCCCGGAGTCTCCAGCGCCCGGGCGAAAAGGGCGCGGGCCGCTGAGAAGGGGCGTCCGGTCTCGTCGATTTCGGCCAGCGCCTTGGTCAGGGCCGCGTCGTCGGCGATCGCCCAGTCGCCGAGCTGCTGGAAGAGACGGCGCTGCATCTCCGCCGCCCCCGCCTTGGTGAAGGTGACGCACAAGATGGCCTCGGGCGCCGCCCCCGCCAGCAGCAGGCGCGCGACGCGCTTGACCAGGGTAGAGGTCTTGCCCGAGCCGGCGTTGGCGTGGACGAACACCGAGGCGCGCGGATCGGAGGCCGCGACCTGGCTGTCGCGCGGCGCGGGAGCGCGGCTCATTCGCCGTTCTCCGCTTCGCCGATGACGTGCCATTCCCACAAACGGGCGAGGTGGTCGTAGTCGCCTAGGCTATCGATGAACTGGGGCGCGGCCCGTGAGACATAGGGCGTCGCTTCATTGTCGAACCATGCCACGCGCCTGCGAAGGCCCGCCAGCGCCGCCGCGGCGAGAGCGGGCGCATCGCCCTCGTCGCGGAAATCCTCGCGCCCGGGAATGCGGCCGCCGCTGACCTTCACATAGAGAAGCTCGCCCGGCGTCAGCGGTCCCAGATCGGCGAAGCCGCCGGCGGCCAGGAGAGCCGCGGTCAGGGTCAGCTGGGGAGCGAGGCCGGCCCTGACCATCTTCATGGAGGGCGGCGCCCCTGTCTTGAAATCGATGACATCGGCGCTCTCGTCCCGCACCTCGATGCGGTCGGCGCGGGCGGTGAGAGTGAACGGGCCGCCGGGGGCCTCGAAGGCGAAGAGGCCCTTCTGCTCGATCAGCAGGCGGGCGCCCGGCCGGCGCCGGCGCTCGAACCCCAGGACCCAGGGGGCGACATTGCATGCCAGCGCCCGTTCGCGGGCCATCCGCGCCCGCGGCATTCCAGCCGCCAGCAATTCCTCGAGGATCAGGGTCTCGAATAGGGCCTCCGCGCCCTCGGGAAGGGCCTCGGGATAATCCGTCGCGAAGCGCTCGAAGGCGCGGTGGATGGCGGTCCCCCTGGCCAGGGCCTCGATCGGGGCGCCGGGCGGATCGAGCGGGCGCAGGCGCAGGATTCGCTGGGCATATATGGCGTAGGGATCGCGCACCCAGCGCTCGATGGCGGTGACCGGCAGTTCGCGCGGCCGCGCCGCGATCGGTGGGGTAGGTCGGGGTCGTTTCGCGGGGGCCAGAGCGGGCGGGATCGGATCGGCCAGAGGCGCGTCGAGCGCTCTCGCCCACTCCAGCACCTCCGGGCGTCCGGGAGGTTCCAGCCGGGCGCCGGCTATGAGGGTTCTTAAGCGCCACAGCCAGCGCGAGGCCACCGCCGGCGCGCCCCCGCGGCGCTCCTGGCCGATGAGGACGACCTCCGGCGCGCAGGCCGCCTGGGCGAAGTCGTGGGCCGAAAGACCGATCCGCCGCTCAGGTGAGGGCAGGCCCAGCATCTCGCGCATGGGCCGCGAGAGGAAGGGATCGACCGGGGCCGGCGCCGGCCATACCCCCTCGACAAGCCCCGCCAGAATGGTGAGGTCGGCGCGCACCAGGCGCGCCTCCAGGACGCCCAGAATACGCAGGCGTGGATGGCTGGCACCGCCCGGGCGGACAAGCTCGGCGGCCATCAGCCCATCGAGCAGCTCGGCGAAGCCGGCCCGATTGACCTGCGGCAAGCTCCCGCCTTCCTCGATGAGCGAGGCGATGAGGCGGGCGAGGCCCTCCCCGGCCTGTCCGGACCATAGAGCGCCCGGCCCCTCGGCCAGGGCTTCGAGGCTTTCGGCCAGGGCGCGCGCCGCGGCGGGCGGGTCGGCCCAGCCGGTGGCGAACCCGTTGTCGGCGACAGAAAGTGCCGCGCGCAGGCGTCCGGCGAAGTCGAGGGCGGCGGCGAGGTCGCGCCGGCGCGGGCCGTCCTCGTCCGGCATGGCCGCGGCTAGGCGGACGACTAGCCCCTCCCAGCCGTCAGGAGCCGGACCCCTCAGGCCATGGCGTTCGAGCGCCTCGCGGGCCGCCACGAGGCGATCGGGATCGAGGCCCAGGCGGGTCAGCGGATGCTTGACGATCGCCAGCAGGGTCACCGGATCGAAGGCGTAGGCGCGGGCGGTGAGGTGGGCCAGCACCGGGGCCGGGGCGCCGGCCAGCGCCAGGCCGACCGAGGAATCCGGCGTGATGTTCCAGCGGCTCAGCCGGGCGATCACCCGGCGGGCGAGGGCGGCGTCGGGGGAGACGAGGACGGCGGTGCGATCCGGCGTTTCGAGGGCCTCCCGCAGCAGAAGGGCGGCGGTTGCGGCGGCCTCCTCCTCGTCGCGGGCCGAGATCAGCGACAGGCCCGCCAAGCCCTGGGAGATCGTCTCCTCGCCCTCGGCCTCGATGGCCTCGATGACCTCGAGCCAGTCGGCCGTGGCGTCGGGCGGGCGCAGGGCCTCGTTGATCAGGCGGCGGCGCCAGCGGCCAGGGCCTGGCGACTCCCGCGAACCCTCCCAGGGAATTACATCCTCCCGCGCCACGCCGGCCCCCTTGAGCAGCCGCCGCAGCGCCCCTTGCGGATGCTGGTCGTCGACATCGCGCCATGCCCCTTCGGCGAGCGACAGGTCGAGGCCGGGCAGGACGACGCAGCCCTTGGGCGCGGCGGCCACCGCCGCCAGCAGGTCGGCGGTGGCCTTGGTCGAGCCGGTGGATCCGGCGGCGACGAGCACCTCTGCGGGCGGCCGATCAGTCCACCGCGCCGTCAGGGCCCGCAGCAGCGCCACGCGTCGCGCCGCCGCGTCCATCAGCCCCAGCTCGGACAGGCGCCTGGGCCACGCTTCGAGGGCGATGGCCAGGAAATCCACCGACGCCTGCCAGTGGCGGGCCAGCTCGCCCGGGGCCAAGGCGGCGAGATCCGGCGTCTCGTCCAGCTCCTCGATCTGGCAGGCGTCGAGGAAGCGGGCCAGGGCGTCGGCGAGATCGAGGGCGGCGCGAGCGTCGATGTGACGGTCCAGGAGGTGGCCGTTGGCCGCCACCAGTCCGGCCAATTCGAAGCGCCGCCGCGCCGGCCCGATCGCCGGCGGCAGATCCAGCGCGGCGCCGGCGGTCTCGAAGGGCGGCTCGTCCTCATCGAGGTCGCCGATGGCGCGGATCTGGGGTGGGAGGACGGCGCGCGAGCCGGCGGCGTCAAGAAAGGCGCTCGCCAGGGCCCGCGCCGTGCGGCGGTTAGGGACCAGCACCACGGCCTGGGAGACCGCGTCGGGTCCCAGCGGCGACAGGGCACGCCAAATCCCCCCGGCCAGATCCTCCAGGAAAGGCCGGTGGGCGGCGATGGTGAACCAGCGCGGGGCGGGGCCGTCGAGGAAGCCGCTCATTCCGCCGTCGCCATCCGAGCCTGGGCCGCGGCCAGGGCGGCCGGGTCGCCGACATGCATCCACAGGCCGCGTGCGGCCAGACCGTGCAGGCGGCCGGCGGCGGCGTAGGTCATCCAGTGATCGAAGATGCCGTGTCGCCCTTCCGGCCAGGTCTCGATGAGCGCCGGATCGAGCATGTGGACGCCCATGTAGGCGTAAGGCGCGCTCGCCTCGCCGCCGCGATGGGACAGCCGCCCGTCGCCGTCGATGGAGAAATCGCCGGGGCCGTCGAAGCCCAGAGTTTCGGCCATAGGGATCACCGCCAGGAGATCGTCCATCCTTACAGGGTCCCAGGCCGCGATGAGGCGGGGGAGCAGGTCTTCCTCGGTCCAAAGGGTATCGATGTTGCTCACCAGGATGGGACTATCGCCCAGCAAGGGCCGGGCCTTGCGCAGGCCCCCGCCGGTCTCGAGCAGGGCCGCGCGCTCGTCGGAGATGATCACCTCGAGGTCCGTACGGCCGCGCACATGGGCTTCGAGGGCATCGGCGAAGGCATGGACGTTGACCACCGCCCGCTCGATCCCCGCCCCGGCCAGGCGATCGAGGACGTGGTCGATCAGGGCCTTGCCGCCGACCTCGATGAGAGCCTTGGGCGTCCTGTCGCTCAGAGGGCGCATACGCGTCCCGAGGCCCGCCGCCAGGACCATGGCCGTGGTCGGCGCCAGCAGCGCGCTCATCCCCGCCGCACGCTCGCCGGAACATGGGCCTCGAGCCAGGCCGCCAGGCCGCTTGGGGC
The DNA here is from genome assembly GCA_036498165.1 of Caulobacteraceae bacterium. GTDB lineage: Bacteria > Pseudomonadota > Alphaproteobacteria > Caulobacterales > Caulobacteraceae > Acaudatibacter. The sequence continues at coordinate 2,673 of DASXIE010000226.1, read as the reverse complement.
CGGCGCTTCCAGGCAGCGGTCGAGGTAGCGCCACAGGCGAGGCATGAAGGCGCCGTAGCGCGGCTTGCCGTCGCGCACCACCAGGCGGGCGAAGAGGCCGATGATCCTGGAAACATTGAGGGCCCCCAGGGCGTGGAAGTCGGCGAGGAATTGGCCCTGGTCGACCTCAGGCCGCAGGGCGAAATAGCGCCCCAGCGCCGCCGCCTCCCGTTCGGCCGAGACGTCGCGGCGCGCGTCGTGCAGCAGCATGGAAAGGTCCCAGGCCGGATGGGCGCGCAAGGCGTCCTGGAAATCGAGCATGCCGGCCCGCGCCGCCCCGTCGCGGCCGGGCAGCCAGATGAGGTTCTCGGCGTGGTAGTCGCGGTGACAGAAGACGCTCGCCCCCGCGTCGCCGCGCGCCCGCACCGGGGCCCAGACCGCTTCCCATTCGACGAGCGCCGCCTCGTCCACCGCCGTCTCGGGCGCGAACTTCGGCAGCCACTGCGGCAGCAGGTCGCCGCCGGTCTTCAGCGCCAAGTCGTCATAGGTGAGCAGCGGCCACGCGACCCCATCGGCGCGCAGGAGGTCAGGCGGCGCTTCCGCGTGCAGGGCGGCCAGGGCGTCGATGGCGGTGTCGTAGAGCGGAGTCTCGTCGGCCCCCGCTTCGGTGAGCCGGGCATAGAGATCATCGCCCAGATCCTCCAGCACGGCGAAGCCGTCGGCCGGCCCGGCGTGGACGACCGCGGGGGCCGAGAGTTCCTGGGAGCGCAGATATCCGGCGCAAGCGACGAAGGCCTCGACCCGCCCGGCCGCCAGGCGCGCCAGGGCGTTATAGCCGAGGTCGGCCCGCTCGGCCGGCGAGGCGGTCGGAGGGCAGGGTTGGGTCTCGGCCGCCGGCGGCTGGTCCATGAAGATGAGGCTCGCCTGGCCGGCGCGATGGAGGCGCTCGTAGCGGCGCGTCGAGGCGTCGCCGGCCAGGACCTCGCGGCGCGCCGAGCCCATGCCGGCCTCGTCCAGGAAAGCGCGCCGGGCCGCCTCGCGCTCAGAGGGCAAGGGCGCGGCCTTCCCAGGCCCCGTGCGGCGCGAGGCGAGCGTGGCGGGTCTCGCCCTCGGCGGCCAGCTCGATGTCAAGGCGGTTACGCGGCAGGTGGCGGCCCAGGCGCTCGGCCCATTCGATCACCGCCGCCCCGTCCCTGAGGGCCTCGTCCAGGCCCAGCTCGAAGGCCTCGTCGGCGCGCTCGAGGCGATAGAGATCGAAGTGGGCGATGGGAAACTTCGCGCCCTCATAGAACTGCACGAGGGTGAAGGTGGGGCTGGGCACATCGCCCTCGCCGGGCGAAAGCGCGCGGATGAGGCCTCGGGCGAGGACCGATTTGCCGGCCCCGAGCGGCCCGGTCAGGCACACCGCCTCGCCCTTCTTGAGGGCCCCGGCCACGGCGGCGCCGAAGCGCGTGGTTCGCGCCTCGCCGTCGAGGCGGAAATCGCCCATGGCCGGAACGATCATCGCCGCACGCTCGGGAAGGATTCGAGTCCCATCGCCGCCAGCATGATCTCCCCAGGGCGCTCGCGGCAAGAGGCAACGCTGGTATGGTTGACTTCACCGCCGACGCGGGGCGATGCAGGAACGGTCTGGGCAACGGAGCGAGCGAGGAAATGCGGCATCTGCGGCTCGGGTTCGCCCTTGTTCTCGTCGTGCTGGTGCTCGCCGGCGGCCTGTGGGCGTGGTGGGAGATGGGGGCGCCTTCGCGGCCTAGGACCCTCACCAAGAACCAGAGCGAGATCGTCAAGGTGCTGGAAAGCGCCGGCTGGGTCTCGCCGCATCTGGCCGGACCCAAGCTCTACATGGTCGCCTGGCGCGATTGCCCCGGCTGCGTCGCCTTCCAGACCCGCGAGTTCGGCCGGCTGCGCGCCGCCGGCGTCGATACCCGGGTGATCGCCATCGCCCGGCCGGACGTCAACGGCCAGGCCCGGTCCACCCCCGCCGAGCGGACGACGGTGGCCGAGCTGTGGGTCAACCGCGACTTCGGGCTCTATGAGCGCTGGACCGCCGCGCCGTCGGCCGCCTGGACCGCGCCCGGACTCCCCGCCGCCGACGGCGATGTGGCGCGCACGGCGGTGATCGAGGCCGGCCGCAAGACCGTCGCCGATCTCTCCCCCCTCCTGAAGGCCAACGGTATCGGACCGGGCTATCCCCTGCTGATCTGGTGGGACAAGGCCGGGGCGATGCGCGGCTGCGTCTGCGCGGCGGCCAGCTTCGATGGGATCGCCAAGGAGCTGGGGGCCTGAGATCGCTCGCCGCCGGGGCGCCTACCCCGGGCCCCCTGCGCCTCGCCTACGAGCGCCGCCAGGCCGAGGGGGCGATCCGTCCCGACCCGGCCCAAGAAGGGGCGATCGAGGCCCTGAGCCGGGTCGCAGACGACCTGGCCCGCGACGGGCGGGGCCTCTTCGGCAAGGCCAGGAGCGTCCGCGGCGCCTATCTCTGGGGCCCGGTCGGGCGCGGCAAATCCATGCTCATGGACCTGTTCTTCGCCATCGCCCCGCCGCGCCGCAAGCTGCGGGTGCACTTCCACATCTTCATGTCCCGCATCCATCGCCTGGTGAATGAGTGGCGTGCCGGAGACGCGGCGGCGCGCCGGGCGCGGTTCGGCAAGGCGCGGGGCGACGATCCCATCGCCCCGGTGGCCGATCTCATCG
>DASXIE010000225.1:0-2573 GCA_036498165.1 Caulobacteraceae bacterium | reverse complement strand
GATGCGGGGGGAAGAGAGCGTTAGGAGCGTCGAAAAATCCGCTAGTCTCGGCTCATGGCGATGAATCGCAGGCGTTTTGGGCTGATGGCGGGGGCGATGGTGGCGGCGCCGTGGGCGGTGCGCGCCGCGGCGGGGACAGCGGTGATCTTCTTCGATCCCGCCCTGCCCTCCCGGGCGGCCTACGAGCGGGCGATCGGCGACGGGGCCGATTTCCTCGTCGCGCCGGTGGTGATGAGCCAGGACGGCGGCCTGATCGTCGCCCCCGACGTCGAGCTCTCGGCGTTCACCGACATCGCCCAACGCCCCGAGTTCGCCGCCCGCCGGGCCGAGAAGGCGCTGGACGGCAGCCCGGCCGGCGGCTGGTTCAGCGAGGATTTCACGCTGGCCGAAATGAAGAGCCTCGCCACCGGCCGCCCGGACAAGCGCGGTGAGCCGGCCCCGACCCTGCTGGCGCTGCAGGAGGTGATCGACATCGCCCGGGCCGGCAGCGTGCGCACCGCCCGCGTGGTCGGGGTTTCGCCGAGGATGATCCGGCCGAGGCATTTCAGTGGCGGCGACCTGACCATGGAGCCGGCGCTGGCCCAGTTGATCGCGCTGGCCGGCTACGACTCGCCGGCGGCGGCGATGATCGTCCAGGCCGCAGATCCGACCGCACTGAAGGCTTTCGGCGCCCTTTGTCGGGCCCGCCGCATCGATCTGGAGCCGGCGCAGGATCCGGCCGCGGCGCGCGGCATGGCCGAGGCCCTGGGGCCGATCGAGGACCTCGTCGTCAAGGACGCCGCCAAGGGCGCGATGTTCGCCACCGGCCTTGTGGCCGCGGCCCATGCGGCGGGCCTGGCCGTCTATGCCCGCTTCCGCGCGCCCGCGCCTCACGAGCCGCACGGACCTCATGAGAGACTCACCGCCCTGTTTCTCGCTGGCGTCGACGGGGTGATGGGTCCGGACGCGGCCCTCGCAGCCCGGGCCCGCCGCGATGCGATGGACAAAACCCTTCCAGAGGGTCAATCCTAGGGACCGGGCGAAACAAATCAGGGATAGATCAGCCTAAGATCAGTCCTGGCGTCTTCGCTCAGGCCGTCGCTCCCCTTAGCTTAGAGATGGGCGGCTACGCCTTGAGTACGCTTAAGCTTTCTCAGCATTGGGAAGACTTCGGGGGCGGCAAGGAATGATCAGCGACAAGGCCAGACGCGCCGGCCGGCCCGGGTCCCGGCGGAGCGCGCTGCTGCGGGCGGGCGCCATGGCCCCGCTGCTGATTGGACTGGCCACGGGTGCGGCGGCGCAGCAGGTGTGCACGGCGCCGGATTTCAACAACACCGTCACCTGCGCGATCAGCCAGAGCTCCGAGGTGGTCTCCTTCACCGGCGGCACGGTCGCCGGGGCCACGGAGTTCAACGGGGTGAACCTGGCGATCTTCGACACCGCCCCGCTCCTGGAGGCGCAAGGGGGCGGCACGACCGGCATCCTGGGCTTCACCCTGGGTTCGGACGGGGGCTCCAGCGGCGACGGCGGCGGCGCCGCCGGGTTCGTGGCGATCAACAGCACCGGCATCGTCTCGGCCGACGGTCCCTTCGCCCCGGCCATCCAGGCGTTCGCCCGCGGCGGCGCGGGCGCCGGCGGCTCGAACGGAACTACCGGCGGCGGCGGCGACGGCGGATCCGGCGGCAATGGCGGCAATATCCTCATCGTCGGCTCCAGCGGCATCGGGGCCGGCGAGGCCTACAGCCAGGGGATTCTGGCGGTTTCGCAGGGCGGAGGCGGCGGCAACGGCGGCGACGCCGGCCTGACCGGCAGCGGTGGCAACGGCGGGGTGGGCGGGGCGGGCGGGACGGTCACCCTCACCGGCTCGTGGAACATCTCCACCACCTTCAACCTCTCCGAGGGCATCCGGGCCGAGTCCCTGGGCGCCCAGGCCGGAAATTCCGGCGGCGGCTTCTTGTTCACCGGCGCGGGGACCGGCGGCGGCGCTTCGGGCGGCGGGGCGGTGACGATCAACTTCACCGCCGTGCCGGCGACCGGCCAGACCTTCGCGGCCGGCAAGATTGTCACCCTGGGCATCGGCGCCGACGGCATCTTCGCCCAGAGTGTCGGTGGTTTCTCGGGCTCGGGGGGCTCGGGCGGCTTCTTCGTCGGCAGCGGCGGCTCGGCGCAGAGCGGCGGCCCTGGCGGCACGGTGACCGTCAACACCATCGATCCCAACGGCAAGGGCCTCATCTCGACGGCGGGGTCCTATGCCACCGGCATCCTGGCCCAAAGCGTCGGCGGCGGCGGCGGCTCGGCGGGCGGAGCGGGGGCGGCGGGTTTCGTGGGCGGCTCGCTCACCGGGGCGGAGGGCGCTTCGGGCGGGGCCGGCGGCGACGGCGGCCTGGTCATCGTCAACAATCAGATGACCATCACCACGCTCGGTGACGGGTCGCGGGCCATCATGGCCCAGAGCGTCGGCGGGGGCGGCGGCTCCAGCGGGTCGGGCTACACCAGCGAGGTCATCGGCGGTCCGGCCGGGAGCGGCGGCACCGCCGGAGCGGTGACCGTGAACAACGCCGGTGCGATCACCACGACCGGCGACATCGCGGCCG
>DASXIE010000224.1:0-5022 GCA_036498165.1 Caulobacteraceae bacterium | reverse complement strand
AGCGAGCCAGAAATAGCAGCCATTGGCGCAGTCCCCCCAGATCCATTCGCCTGGAAAGGGCGTTCATGAGCTGCACGAAATTGAGCAGGGCCACGGCCGAAGTGGTGAGCGCTAGGCCGACATGGCCAAACCCAACGAGTGCGTTCACCGTGTTGAGCGCCAGGTTGATGGCGATGCCGATGAGGCTGACCCTCAAGGGGGTCTTGGGCAGGCCAAGGGCCACGAAGCATGGGGTGAGGATCTTGAAGGCGGCGTAGCCGGCGAGGCCGACGGCGTAGGCCTGCAGCGCCCAGGCTGTCTCCAGGGTGGCGTGGGCGTCGAATCGGCCGTGCTGATAGATGAGGGCGATGATCGGACGGGCCAGGAAGGCCAGGCCTACCGAGGCTGGCAGGGCCAGGAACCACACCAGTCGCAGGGAATCGCGGGCCGTGCGGCCAAATTCGGCCAGGTCGCCGCGCGCGAAGGCGCGGGCCACGGCCGGCAGGGTGGCGGTGGCCAGGGAGACTCCGAAGAGGCCCAGGGGGAACTGCATCAGGCGAAAGGCGCAGAACAGCCATGAGCGGGCGCCGTTGATCTCGGAAGCGAAGTTGCCGTTGACGAGGACGTTGACCTGGACCGCGGCCCCGGCGACGACGCTCGGCCACATCAGCCGCCACAGCTGAGCCAAGCGCGGATCGCGCAGGTTGAGCCGCCAGCGAAAGCGGAAGCCGAGGCGATAGAGAGAGGGAAGCTGGCAGCCGAGCTGGGCGACGCCGCCCAGGAGCACGCCAAGGCTGACGCCGTAGAGGGCGCTCTGGGTGAAATGGAGATGCGGCCATGCGGCCCGCGCGCCCGGATCGAAGGCGAACGCCAACCCCACCCCAGCCACGACAGATACGATGTTGAACACCGTCGAGGCGCTGGCTGGGACGGCGAACACGAATCGGGCGTTGAGCATGCCCATCACCGCCGCCGCCAGGGAGACGAACAGGATGAAGGGGAACAACATCCGGGTCAGGGGGACGGTCAGTTCGAATTTCCCCGGCACATTGTGATAGCCGAAGTTGGTCAGTTCAACGAGCACCGGAGCGGCGATGATGGCCGCGATGCACAGCAGCCCCATCAGGAAGATCATCGCGGACAGGATGAGGTTGGCGAGCTCCCAGGCCGGCTTCTCCCCCTCCCTGTCCCAGGCGGTGGTGAACATGCTGGTGAAGGCGATGGAGAGCGCGCCTTCGCCGAACAGGTCGCGGAACAGGTTGGGGATCTGGAAGGCCGCCAGATAGACGTCGAGCAGCTTGCCGGCCCCGAACATGGCGGCGAACACCTGCTCACGGAGTAGGCCGAACAGGCGCGAGGCGATCACCGCCAGGCCCACGACGCCGGCCGCGCGACGGGTGCTGGGTTCGGCGGCTGCGGCGCTCATCGCGCCTTGTCTAGAGTGCTTCGCGGCGCTTGGGCGCCCACTCGTTTCAGGCGCCGGTCCACTGCGGCGGCCGCTTCTCGGCGAAGGCTCTGGGCCCCTCGACGCGATCCTGCGATACGAACAGCGCTGCGACGGCCGGATACTTGCCCTGGGCGCGGATCGCCGCCTCCAGGCTCGGCTCATCGAGACCCTGCATCACCGCCTGCTTGGAAGCACGGATCGACATCGGACTCAATTCGATGATCTGGCCGGCCAGGCGGCGGGCGGCGTTCATCAGCCCGGCGGGCGCGACGACCTCGTTGACGAAGCCGAGCGAGAGGCCCTCCTCGGCCGAGACCCGGCGGGCGGTGAGGATCATGCCCATGGCCCGCTTAACGCCGATGGCGCGCGGCAGGCGATGCAAGCCGCCGGCCAGGGCCGCCAGGCCGACGCGCGGCTCCGGGAGGGCGAAGACCGCATTCTCCGAGGCGACGATCAGGTCGCAGGCCAGGGCGATCTCGAAGCCGCCGCCCATGGCCACTCCGTTCACGGCCGCGATCAGGGGCTTGGTGAGATCGAAACGCAAGGCGAGGCCGGCGAAGCCCGTCGGCGGCGCCCTCATCTCCCCGCCGCCGGCCTGCCATTTGAGATCGTTGCCAGCAGAGAAGGCGCGGTCCCCCGCCCCGGTGATGATCGCCACCCACTGGCCGGGATCGGCGGCGAAGACATTGATCGCGTCATGCATCTCGAAGTGCATGGGCGAATGGACGGCGTTCATCACCTCGGGGCGGTTGAGGGTGATGGTGGTGACCGGCCCGTCGCGTTCGACGAGAATGAACTCATAGGCCATGGCGTCTTTCTCCTCGCGCACTTAGAGCGCCTGCAACTGGGCCCTGAAGCGCTTCCAGTTTTCCACGTAGTGCGCCGCCCCGGCCGCCAGGCCGGCGGCCTCACCGGGACTGATCTCACGCACGACCTTGCCGGGCGCGCCCATCACCACCGAATGATCGGGGATCTCTTTGCCCTCTGTGATCAGGGCCCGGGAGCCGATCAGGCAGCCGCGACCAATGCGCGCACCGTTGAGGACAACCGCGCCGATTCCGACCAGGGCGCCGTCGCCGATCGTACAGCCATGCAGCATCACCATGTGGCCGATGGTGACGTTGGCGCCAATGGTCACGGGCTCGCCGACGTCAGTGTGAAGCACGCTGTTGTCCTGGACGTTGGAATTCTCGCCGATTTCTATGGGATCGTTGTCGCCTCTGGCCACCACTCCAAACCAGATGCTTGCGTTCTTCTTGAGGATTACATTGCCGACCACGATGGCGTTTGGAGCGATCCAGTATTCATCAGACTCAGGGAAGGTCGGTGTCCGATCGCCCAATCTATAGGCAGTCATCCGTGCACCCCCTATTCTTAACAACAACCACTTGATTAACCCTTCAGAAACCAGGCTAGCTTCAAGTTCGTCGGGCGATTCGACGGGGCGGACGCCTCGTCGTTTCCCGCCGCGGACCGAAAATGTCCGCGGTCTCCTCGTGAACGGAGAACCGGGTGTCGCTTAGTGTGGTGTGGCGGTCAACTCCGCCGCCATCGGGCCCCAGCCCCGCCGCCCCCGCCAGCGGGGACGGCCCAGGCGCACTCCGCTTCACATCGTCATCGATCCCAGGGCGAGGCCGCGAGGCCCCGCCCTTTTTCTTCGCCCCCATAGGAGGTTGTGGATGACCAAGCGAGCCCTGAAGCGTTTCGTCCGCGAAGGCGCTTTCGATGATCGGCAGTTCGACGACGACGCCAAGATTCGCCGCCTTCCGGTGGGCCGGGGCTGGTCGCCGACCCCCCACAACGACGATCGCGAGCAGGGCTATGTAAAGACGGTGCGGGCGAAGTCCGACGGCCAGACCCGCCTGCTGACCGCGATCGACGAGAAGCACCTCGTCCTCGCCCTCGGGCCGGCCGGCAGCGGCAAGACCTATCTTTCCATAGCCAAGGCGGTCGAGGCCTTGGAGGCGGGCAAGGTCGGCCGGATCGTACTCTCGCGCCCGGCCGTGGAAGCCGGGGAATCCCTCGGCTTTCTCCCCGGCGAACTGGAGGACAAGCTCGCACCCTATCTTAGGCCCCTCTACGACGCACTCTCCGACCGCCTGTCGATGAAACGCGTCCGCTCCCTGATCGCCGAGGGGGCCATCGAGATCGCCCCGGTCGGCTTCATGCGCGGCCGAACTCTCAACAATGCGTTCGTGGTCATCGACGAGGCCCAGAACTGCACCTACGGCCAGCTCAAGATGCTGCTGACCCGCCTGGGTTGGAACTCGACCATGGTGGTGACCGGCGATCCGGGTCAGTCGGATCTCCTGCCCGAACTGTCGGGCCTCGGCCCCGTGGCCGATCGCCTCGAGGCCCTGACCAACGTGGCGGTGGTGAGGCTCGCCGACCAGGACATCGTTCGCCATCCCCTGGTGGCCGACATGCTGAGCGTGCTTTAAGAAGCCCCGGCCCGGGGGCGCGCCCGGGGGCGGAGTATCCGATGGCGGTCTTCAGAACCGTGGCGCTGGCGAGCCTTGCTCTCATCGCTGGCGGCTGCGCCACCCGCGCCTACCACGAGAACGCGGCGCTCAGAGCCATGCGGCCGCAGGACCCGGCGCCGGCGCTTACCGCCTACGTCGCGCCCCAGAGCGACTTTCCGACCATAGGCGGCGATATCCTCAAGGGGACGTCTCCGGCCGATCTGGAATCGGCCAGCAAAGCCGGACTCCTGGTCCCCGATCCCGGCCTCGCCGGCGAATCGCCTCCCTAGGCGCACGCGCACATCGCCTCGATCGTGGCAAAAATGCCTCGGCCGCATGTTGCCAATCATAAATCATATTCAACAACTATGATATTTATGCCATAGGACGCCTCTCGGCGGCTCTATGCCTGGCCGATGGGGATGGATTTTTCTGCATACTGAAGCACTTTGAAATGGCGCTTTTCGACGCGGAAACCGCCCTTTTTCGTGACAAGCGTGACCTACACACAACTGTCATGAGTTCTGACTAACCGTCGCCTCACCAAGCCCTCGCCTGATGGGGGCTCGACAAAGGAAAGAGACATGAACGTGAAGCCTACCTTGATCGGCGGTGTCGCGCTGAGCGCGATCGTCTCGATCGGCATGGCCGGGGGAGCGCAAGCCAAGGCCCGCCATCATCACAAAGCGGCCGGACCCTCGGCGAACGAGCGGGCCCTCCGCGCCGAAGTCGACGGCCTGCAGCAGGAAGTGAAGTCCCTCGAGAGCCGCCTCGACGCCCAGGCCGCCTCGCAGCAGCAGACTGCGGCTCAGGTCCAGGCGGTCCAGTCACAGGCTCAGGCGGCCCAGTCCACGGCCCAGGCGGCCCAGACCCAGGTCGCAGCCCAGCAGAACCAGATCGAAACCATCCCGACCGAGATCCAGACCACGGTGGCCAAGGCGGCGCCCAAGCCCGGCTGGTGGAACAACACCACCGTAGGGGCGACGATCTTCGCCGATACGAGCTACATCCGAAACCAGAACGACGGGGTTTCGAACAAGCAGACAGGCACGGACTACGACATCAAGCGCGCCTATCTGATCGTCAACCACAAATTCAATGACGTCTTCTCGGCCAACTTCACGTCCGATTTCC
>DASXIE010000223.1:0-7162 GCA_036498165.1 Caulobacteraceae bacterium | reverse complement strand
GCAGCGTGTCGCCGCCGGCCGCGCCAAGCGGGGCGAGATAGCCGCTTTCTCGAGCATCGAGGCGACCTACGGCGTGCCGCGCGACGTGCTCGTCGGCATCTGGGCGATGGAATCGGGCTTCGGCGTCCAGCAGGGCGACCTGGACGTGATCCGTTCCCTGGCCACCCTGGCGCAGGGGCGGCGGCGGGCGTGGGCCGAAGGGGAGCTGATCGCGGCCCTGAAGATGATCGCCGCCGGCGACGTGACCCGCGCCCGCTTGCGCGGCTCCTGGGCCGGGGCCATGGGCCAGACCCAGATCCTGCCCAGTGTCTATCTCTCCACCGCCGTCAGCGCCGCTGGCGAGCGGCGCCCCGACATCTGGAACTCGGCCCCCGATGCCCTGGCGACCGCCGCCAACTTGCTGGCCAAGGACGGCTGGCGGCGCGGCGAGGGATGGACCATCGAAGTTATCCTGCCGCGCGGCTTCGACTATGGCCTCAGCGAAGGGCCCAGGCAGGTGCTCAGTTGGTGGCTGACCAAGGGCGCGCGTCTGGCTCACCCCGAGGTCAGAGCACGGGCCGACGCCGTACCGGCCGAACTGATTCTCCCCAGCGGCGCCGGCGGCCCGGCCTTCCTGGCCCTGCCCAACCACTTCACCATCCGAAGTTACAACAATTCGATCGCCTACGCCCTGGCGGTGGGCCTGCTGGCCGATCGATTCGCCGGCGGGGCGGGGGTGGTCACCCCCTGGCCGCGCGAGACGGCGCTCAGCCTCGATGAGCGTCTCGCCGCGCAGAGCGCCCTGGCCACGCTCGGCTTCAATCCCGGCGTCGCCGACGGCCTGGTAGGGGTGAGCACCCGCGCCGCCCTGCGCGCCTGGCAGAAGACCCAAGGCCTGCCGGCCGACGGCTACCTCTCGGCGGCCATGGTCCAGCGCCTGAAGTCGGCGGCGGCCAAAGCCTGATCCCGGCTGCAGCCCGATCACGCCCGCGCAGAGAGCGATCGAGCCCGAAATCGAAATGTGATCACGGTTCTGTGAACTCTTCGCTTGCGTTCGCACCCCAACCCGGCATATTCCCTGGCCTCAGCGTCAGTGTCTATTGATGCATCAACCTCACCCAAGGGGACTCGGAATCATGACCTCCACTTTCGTTCGTTCGATGCTCGTCGCCGGCGCCGCCGTCGCAGCCCTTTCCGTCGCCGCCTGCAGCAAGCCTGCCGCCCCGGCCGAAAACGCCGCCGCCGACGCTTCCGCCGCGAACACCGCGTCGACGGCCGCCATGGATGCATCGAACACCGCTTCGGCCGCCGCGTCCGACGCGTCGAACTCCGCCGCCGCCGCGGGCGCCACCAACACCGCCGGCCAGTAAGCTTCGGCTTCGGCTTCGGCTTCGGCTTCGAGTTCAAACTCGATCAAGGGCCGCCCGTCTGGGCGGCCCTTTTTCTTTGCCCATGAGCGCGGACGAGGAATCCCCGATTCTCTGGCGCGAGGGCGAGCCGCCTCGCTCGCGGCGCTACGGCGACCTCTATTTCTCCCGCCACGGCGGCCTGGCCGAGTGCCGCGAGGTCTTCCTGGCTGGATGCCACCTGCCGGCCGCTTGGCGCGATCGGCCTCGCTTCACGGTGGCCGAACTCGGCTTCGGGACCGGCCTCAACATCGCCGCCCTGCTCGAGCTGTGGGCCCGCGAGAAGCCGCCCGCGGGCCACCTGGCGATCATCAGCGTCGAGGCCGAACCCCTGGCCGCGCAGGACGCCGCCCGGGCCCTCGCCGCGTGGCCCGAACTTGCTGATGCGGCGGGCGAGCTGATCGCGCGCTGGCCGCCCCGCGCCGCCGGCGTCCATCGCCTCGACATGCCGGCGTTCCGCGCGACTCTCGATGTCGCCGTCATGGAGGCCGCTGACGCCTTGCGCGCCTGGACCGGATCGGCCGACGCCTGGTTCCTCGACGGCTTCGCCCCGGCCATCAATCCGGCCATGTGGCGCCGCGACGTGCTCGATCTCGTGGCCCAGCGCAGCGCCCCCGGCGCCCGGGCGGCGACCTACACCGTCGCCGGCCAAGTCCGCCGCGACCTGGCCCTGGCTGGCTTCACCGTCGAGCGCAAGCCCGGCTTCGGAGCCAAACGTCAGCGTCTGGAGGCGGTGCGCCGCCCGGCGCAATAGCCCGATCATCGCCGTTTCTCACGGCTGCATCCGCGCCAGCTGGTTCATTGGCATCATGTTGTGGCTGAGGTGGCTCATGATCCACATCGAGCCGGCGATGATCAGGAAGACCACCAGGATGCCGAAGGCCAGCGCGAGCACATTGTTGGTGTTGTCGGGCCCGGTGGTGACATGGAGGAAGAAGACCAGGTGCACGCCCATCTGGGCGATGGCGAGGACAATCAGGGCCACCGGCACCGAGGGTCCATAGATGATATGCGAGCCGGCCAGCACGAAGGCGGCCACGGTCAGGACGATCGAAAAGCCGAGGCCGAGGTTGGAGTTGAGGACCCAGTGACCGGCGCTCTCCTCCGAAGCGTCGCCGGGCGCCACATCGCCTCCCTCGGCCGACCCGTCGGGATGGAAGAGCGGGTTCAGTTCTTCATCGCTCATGGGCCGACCCCCATCAGGTAGACGATGGTGAAAATGCCGATCCACACGATGTCGAGGGCGTGCCAGAAGAGGTTGAAGCAGATCAGCCGGTGGACGATCTCCGGGCGGAAGCCCTTGACCTGAATCTGGGCCATCATGGTCGCCAGCCATACCCCGGCCAGGGTCACATGCAGACCATGGCAGCCGACGAGACCGAAGAAGGCGGTGAGGAAGCCGCTGCGCTGGGGGAAAATGCCCCGGGCCCAGAGGCTCACGAATTCCTGCAGCTCCATCAGCACGAAGGCCAACCCCAGAAGGCCGGTGATGATCAGGAAGACCTGGGTCCACAGGCGGCTCTTGGCGTTGGTGGCGGCGAACGACAGCCCACAGGTGTAGCTGGAGAGAAGCAGCGCGCCCGTCTCCAGCCCCACGCGCGGCATCTCCACGAGATCGCGGATGCCTGGACCCCCATTGGTCGCGCCCCGCTCCACCGCGAAGGCCGCGAAGAAGCACGAGAAGAGGACGATGTCGCTGAGCAGGAAGATCCAGAAACCGTAGCCGACGATGATCCGCTTGCTGGCCGGGCCGCTTTCACCATGACCGGTTCCCGGAACGGGTCCTTCACGGCCATGGCCGCTGTGGCCGAGGCGATGAGGGTCCTCATGGAGGCGGCGCAGGGTCTCGACGGTGGCGGGAAGATCGCTCACGGAAGCGCCCCTTGCTGGGCCAGGCGTTCGATCTCCGCTTCGCGGGCCGCCCGCCGGGCGCGGTCGACACGGGCCACTTCGTCGGCGGGGACGTGGAAATCATGGACGTCGCGCCAGGCGAAGACGACGAAGCCGGCGAAGGCCGCCACGAGGCCAAGGGCCGCCAGCCACCAGATCTGCCAGATTAGCGAGAAGCCGGTCACCGTGGCGAAGAAAGCGGTGAAGAAGCCGACCGGGCTGTTCGCCGGCATCTCGATCGGCTCGTATTTCGGCTCTGGCGACAGGTGCTGTGTCTCGATGGCGCGCAGCTTGATGCCCCAGTAGGCTTCCTCGCCCTCGACGTTGGGCAGGACCGCGAAGTTGAAGAACGGGGCCGGCGACGGCGTCGCCCACTCCAGCGAGCGGCCGTCCCAGGGATCGCCGGTCACGTCGCGAAGTTCGTCGCGCCTCAGTATGCTCACCACCAGCATGACGACCTGGCAGATCACCCCGATGACGAGGAGGCCGACGCCGAACAGCGAGACGTACAGCATCGGGCGCCATGCTTCGACGTTGATATGCTGCAGGCGCCGGGTCATGCCCTCCAGCCCCAGCCAATAGAGCGGCGCGAAGGTGACCCAGAAGCCGACGATGGCGAACCAGAAGGTCGCCTTCCCCCAGCCCTGGTGCAGGCGGAAGCCGAAGGCCTTGGGGAACCAGTAGTCGAGGCCGGCGAAGAGGCCGAATATCACCCCGCCGACGATCACGTTGTGGAAGTGGGCGACCAGGAACATCGAGTTGTGGACCAGGAAGTCGGCCGGCGGCACCGCCAGCAGCACCCCGGTCATGCCGCCGATGACGAAGGTGAAGATGAAACCGAGCGACCACAGCATGGGCACGGAAAAACGCACCCGGCCGCCGTACATGGTGAAGATCCAGTTGTAGATTTTCACGCCGGTGCCCACGGCGATGACGCTCGTCGCTATGCCGAAGGCGGTGTTCACCGCCGGCCCCGAGCCCATGGTGAAGAAGTGGTGCAGCCAGACCATCATCGAGACGATGCAGATGAACAGGGTCGCCGCGACCATCGAGCGGTAGCCGAACAGCGGCTTGCCGGAGAAGGTCGAGAACACCTCCGAGAAGATGCCGAACGCGGGCAGCACGAGGATGTAGACCTCCGGATGGCCCCAGGCCCAGATGAGGTTCACGAACATCATCGGATTGCCGCCGGCGGTGTTGGTGAAGAAGTGCCAGCCGAAGAAGCGGTCCAGGCTCAGCATGGCCAGGGTCGCGGTCAGGATCGGAAACACCGCCACGATGAGCAGGCTGGCCGCCAGGGTTGTCCAGCAGAACATCGGCATGCGCAGGTAGCTCATGCCGGGGCAGCGCATCTTCAGCACCGTGGTGACGAAATTTATCCCCGTCATCAGGGTCCCGACCCCGGAGATCTGCACCGCCCACAGGTAGTAGTCGACGCCGACGCCCGGCGAATAGGCCGTCTCGCTCAGCGGCGGGTAGGGCAGCCAGCCGGTGCGGGCGAACTCCCCGATGAAGAGCGACATGTTGACCAGGAGGGCCCCGGCCGCCGTGAGCCAGAAGCTGACCGAATTCATGGTCGGGAACGCCACGTCGCGCACCCCCAGCTGCAGGGGAGTGACGAAGTTCATCATCCCGATGACCATCGGCATGGCCGCGAAGAAGATCATGATCGTGCCGTGAGCCGAAAAGATCTGATCGTAGTGCTCCGGCGGCAGGTAGCCGGCGGCGTGGATCGCCAGGGCCTGCTGGCTGCGCATCATGATGGCGTCGGAAAAGCCGCGGATCAGCATCACCACGCCCAGCAGGCAGTACATGATGCCGATGCGCTTGTGGTCGACGGTGGTGATCCACTCGCGCCACAGATAGGGCCACCAGCCCTTGGCGGTGATGAGCCCGAGCACCCCCAGGATGATGAGGATGAGGACCATCGAGGTGATGAGCGGGATCGGCTGGTCGATGGGAATGGCCGACCAGTTCAGCTTGCCGAACATTTCAGCGCCTCCCGCCGGAGGCGACTTCGCGGCCCGCGTGCGAGGCGTTCTGCGGCTCCGGACCAGGCCCGGGGGCGATCTTCTGGGTGGCGATGGCCAGGAAGAGACCCGGCGCGACGCCGCGGTAGGTGAACGGCTTCACGTTCTGACTCTGGCGCGCCAGGGCCGCATAGGCGGCCCCGTCGAGCACCGGGCCGCCGCCCCCCGCGCTCTGGGCCCAAGCCGCGAACTGAACCGGCGGGACGCTCTTCACCTGGAAACCCATGTCAGAAAAGCCGTCGCCGCTGAAATGCGAGGACTGACCAAGGAGTGTCCCGGGACGGTCGGCCTGAAGCGAAAGCTGCGAGACCATGCCCGGCATGGCGTAGATCATCGTGCCCAGGCGGGGAACGAAGAAGATATTGAAGACGCTCGCCGACGTGATCGAGAAATGCACCGGCGTGGCGGCCGGCACGACGAGTTGGTTGACGCTCGCCACCCCCTCCTTGGGGTAGATGAACAGCCACTTCCAATCGAGGGCGACGACCTGGACCTCCTCGGCGGGCGTCTTTGACGCCAAGGGCCGAAACGGATCGAGCTTGTAGGACCCGATCCAGATCACCCCGCCCAGGAACATGATGGTGAGCGTCGGAATGGCCCACACCACGGCTTCGATACGCCCCGAATAGGACCAGTAGGGACGGTACCGCGCCTTGCTGTTCGAGGCCCGGTAGCGCCAAGCCATCCAGAAGGCCAGCAGGATGGTTGGGATGACGATGGCGAGCATGATCGCCAGCGCATCGATGAGGATCGTGGCGTCGTCCTTGCCGACTGGCCCGGCCGGATCGAGCACGCCCGAACAGCCGCAGAGGCTCAGGGCGGGGAGCGTCGCCAGCCCAAACCGAAACGTCCGATTCCGCACTTTCGCAGGCATGCGCGCGCACCCTACCAGGGCGACCGCCTTGCGCCGGCCGCGCGGTGGCCGTAGCACGCCGCGCCGGAGGCGACCACCATGACCCATGCCGCTCGCATCGCCATCGTCGGCGGCGGCATCGCAGGCGCTGCGCTCGCCCGCGCCTTCGCGGCGCTGGGCGCGGAGCCCGAGGTCTTCGCCGACGGCGGGCCTGCGGCCTCGCGGAGCCCGGCCGCCCTCGTCGCCCCGCGCCTCGACGCCGGCCTCGGACCCGCCGCCGCCCTTTTCGCCGACGCCGTGGTCCGGGCCGGCGGCCTCTACGCCGGCGTGACCGACGCCGTGATCGCCCGCGGCGCGGTCCACCTCGCCGTCGGCCCCAAGGACGAGCGCCGCTTCGCCGCCATCGCCGCCTCCGACCTCTTCGCGCCCGGCGCCCTGCGCCTCCTCGACCGCGCCGAGACCTCGGCCCTGGTTGGCGAAGCCGCACCGCCCGGCCTCGTGATCGCGCCGGCGCTGGTGATCGACCCGGCCCCCGTCCTAGCCGCCTGGCTGAGGGACAACCGCCGCGCCGCCGTCGCCGCCGTGACCCGCGAGGCCGGAGCCTGGCGCCTGAGCGACGCCGACGGCGCCCTGGTGGCGCAGGCGGACATTGTCTGCATCGCCGCCGGCCCCGCCAGCGCCGGCCTCGCCCCCGGCCACTCCCTGGGCCCCGTCCGCGGCCAGGCGAGCTTCGCGGCCGGCCCCGCCCCGCCGATCACCGTTCTTTACGGCGGCTATGTCGCCCCCGCGCCCGGCGGGACACTCTTCGGCGCCACTCACGATCGCGACGACACGGCGCTGGAGCCGCGCGAGGCGGACCACGCCCGCAACCTCGCCGCCCTCTCCGCCGTCCTCCCTAACCAAGCGGCCCGGCTCGCGACCGTCCCCCTCGCCGCCCACGTTGGGGTGCGGGCGACGACCGCCGACTACCTTCCGATCGCCGGCGCCCGCACCCCAACGTGGGC
>DASXIE010000222.1:0-14370 GCA_036498165.1 Caulobacteraceae bacterium | reverse complement strand
CCCCAAATGCCGATGATCAGGAACATCGGGATCAGCTGACCCTCGAAGAACAGGTAGAAGACGATGATGTCGAGGGCGCAGAACACCCCGACGATCAGGGTCTCGAGGACCAGGAAGGCGATCATGTATTCGACCACCCGGATGGTGATCGAGCGCCAGCTGGCGAGGATGCAGATCGGCATCAAGAAAGCGGTCAGGAGGACGAAGAGCACCGAGATGCCGTCGACGCCCATTCGATAGTGCAGACCCTCGAACCAGTTGGCGTTCTCGGTGAACTGGAAGGCGCTCGAGGCCGGGTTGAAGCGGATAACGAGGATGATCGACAGCAGGAACACCGCCACCGTGGTGGCCAGGGCGATCCAGCGGGCGGCGTCGTCGCGCTCGGCGCTGCGTGTGCCGGCGAATTCGCGCACGGCCAAGATGGCCGCCACGCCCAGGAGGGGCAGGAAGGTGATCAGGGAAAGCATCGCCCCCTACCTCCCGAACGTCCATAGGGCGAAGCTGAGGAGGCCCGCGACCCCCAGCAGCATCACAAAGGCGTAGTGGTAGACATAGCCGGTCTGCAGCCGGCCGGTGGCGCGGCCCATGGCGTAGGACGCCGCCGAGACTCCATCGGGCCCGAGGCCGTCGATCAGGCGCTTGTCGCCGCCCTTCCAGAAGAGGTCGCCCAGAACCTCCGCGCCGCGCACGAAGACGGCATGGTAGAGTTCGTCGAAATACCACTTGTGGTAGAGGAACGACCAGATCGGTCCGCGGGCGTAGGTCGCCGCGAGGCCTTCGCGGCGGACATAAAACCACCAGGCGGCGGCGAAGCCGAGGGCCGTGACGGTGAGGGGCGCCCACAGCACCCATTCGGACGGCGCGTGCTCGGGGCCGGCGGTGACAAGGGCGGCGCGCCAGAAGTCCCCCTGCCCCGCGCCGATGAAGCGCTCGGCGTAAAGGCCGCCGGCGGCGATCGCGCCGAGGGCGAGAACGAGCAGCGGACCCAGCATCACCCTGGGAGCATCGTGTGGCTCAAGAGCATGGCCGTGATCGCCATGGGCGCCGTGACCCTCCCACTTGGGCTGGCCGTGGAAGGTCATGAAGATCAGCCGCCACGAGTAGAAGGAGGTGAGGCCGGCGGCGATGACCCCGACTACGAAGGCGAACAGGGCCGGGGCGCTGGCGTGGCTGGCGGCCCAGGCGGCGTTGATCAGGGCGTCCTTGGAGTAGAAGCCGGAAAGGCCCAGATCAAGGTGGGGGATGCCGACGCCGGTGATGGAGAGGGTGCCGATGAGCATCACTGCATAGGTCACCGGTATGCGCTTATAGAGCCCGCCCATGGCCCGCATGTCCTGCTCGTGGTGCATGGCGGTGATCACCGCCCCGGCTCCCAGGAACAGCAAGGCCTTGAAGAAGGCGTGGGTGAAAAGGTGGAACATGGCGGCCGGATAAGCCCCCACCCCGGCTCCGAAGAACATGTAGCCGAGCTGGGAGCAGGTCGAGTAGGCGATCACCCGCTTGATGTCATTCTGAGCCAGGCCCACGGTGGCGGCGAAGAGGGCGGTGATCGCCCCGATGATCGTCACGACCGCCTTGGCGGCCGGGGCCTGCTCGAACATCGGCGACAGCAGGCAGACCATGTAGACGCCGGCCGTAACCATGGTCGCGGCATGGATGAGTGCCGAGACCGGGGTCGGGCCCTCCATGGCGTCTGGCAGCCAGGTGTGGAGCAGGAACTGGGCCGACTTGCCCATGGCCCCGATGAACAGCAGCACGCAGGCCAGATCCATCAGCCGCCAGGCGTGGCCGGCGAAGCTCCAGGTCATCGCCGCGTGGGACCCGACCTGGGGGAAGATCTCGGCGAAGCGGATGGTGCCGAAGGACCAGAAGACGGTGATGATCCCCAGCGCGAAGCCGAAGTCGCCGACCCGGTTGACGATGAAGGCCTTGATCGCCGCGTCGTTGGCGCTGGGCTTCTTGTACCAGAAGCCGATGAGGAGGTAGCTCGCCAACCCCACCCCTTCCCAGCCGAAGAAGAGCTGCATGAAGTCGGCCGCCGTCACCAGGGCCAGCATGAAGAAGGTGAAGAGCGAGAGGTAGGCGAAGAAGCGTGGCTTGTGCTCGTCCTCGGCCATGTATCCCCAGCTGTAGAGGTGGACGAGGGCCGAGACGGTGGTCACCACGACCATCATCACCGCCGACAGGGAATCGACCCTCACCGACCAATCGGAGCGGAAGGCCCCCACGTCGATGAAGGGCGCCAGCCGCACCGTGAAGCTCGCCGGCCAGTGGCCGCCGATCACCTGGGCGAAGGCGATCCAGCCGAGGAGGCAGGAGAAGAACAACAGGCCGGTGGTGACCGCCATGGACGGGACATCACCGATTCGTCGTCCTGCGAGGCCGGCCACGGCGGCCCCGAGGAGCGGGGCGAACACCAGGAGGATGACAATGAGCTGGGGCGTCATGGCGTCGGTGTCAGCCCCGCATCACCGAGGCGTCGTCGACGGCGATATCGCCGCGATTGCGGAAGAAGGTGACCAGGATCGCCAGGCCCACCGCCGCCTCAGCCGCCGCCACGGTCAACACGAAGAGGGCGTAGATCTGGCCCGTCACGTCGTGGAGGAAGGCCGAGAAGGCCACGAGGTTGATGTTCACCGCCAAGAGGATCAGCTCGACGCTCATCAGGATGACGATGACATTCTTGCGATTCACGAAGATCCCGAACACCCCGATGGTGAAGAGGATCGCCGCCACGGTGAGGTAATGGGTCAGACCGATGATCACGTCTCGGTCCCCTCCCCCGGCTTGATCGAGACCAGGCGAAGACCCGCCGCCGGGGTGCGCGCCACCTGGGCGGCTATGTCCTGGCGCTTGATCCCCACCCGGTGCTTGAGGGTCAGGACGATGGCCCCGATCATCGCCACCAGGAGGATGAGGCCGGCGGCCTGGAAGTAGTAGATGTAGTCGGTATAGAGCACCGCCCCGATCGCCCCGGCGTTGGTCACTCCAGGGCTGAGGGTCTGCGGCCCGCTCGAGCCGGCGGCCGCCCCCCGGCGGGCGATGGTGGCCGCCACGCTGATCATCTCGACGACGAGAACCCCGGCGATCAGGGCCCCGATCGGCAGGTAGCGGGCAAAGCCCTGGCGCAGAGCGGCGAAATCGACATCGAGCATCATCACCACGAAAAGGAAGAGCACCGCGACGGCGCCGACGTAGACGACGACCAGGATCATGGCCAGGAACTCCGCCCCCAGAAGGACGAAGAGACCGGCGGCGGAGAAGAAGGCGGTGATCAGGAAGAGCACCGAATGCACCGGATTCCTCGCCGAGATCACGGCGAGGCCGGCGACGAGCGTGGTCGCCGCGAGCAGGTAGAAGGTGATGGCCTGAAGGACCATGCTGAGTTCTTTTCGGTCTCCGTTCGGCTGCGCGGCGCCGGTCTTAGCGGTAGGGGGCGTCGAGTTCCAGATTGGCGGCGATTTCCCGCTCCCAGCGGTCGCCGTTGGCCAGCAGGCGATCCTTGTCATAGTAGAGCTCTTCGCGGGTTTCGACCGCGAACTCGGTGTTGGGACCTTCGACGATGGCGTCCACCGGGCAGGCCTCCTGGCACAGGCCACAGTAGATGCATTTGACCATGTCGATGTCGTAGCGGGTGGTGCGCCGCGAGCCGTCGGCCCTGGGCTCGGCCTCGATGGTGATCGCTTGGGCCGGGCAGATGGCCTCGCACAGCTTGCAGGCGATGCAGCGCTCCTCGCCGTTGGGGTAGCGGCGCAAAGCGTGCTCGCCGCGGAACCTCGGCGACTGCGGCCCGCGCTCGTTGGGATAGAGCACCGTCGCCTTGGGGCGGATCATGTATTTCATGCCCAGGACAAAGGCCCCGGCGAAGTCCATTAGGGCGGCGCCCCGCACGGCCTGGCTGATGCGCTGGAACATGCCTATTTCGCTCCGCCGACCTTGCACTGGTAGTTGGAGAGCTCGCGGCTGTCGTAGCCGTTCTTGAGCACGATCTGGCCGCCGTCGGCGTGGCACTTCTCGGTGGCGGCCTTGAGGGCGTCGTAGTCGGCCGGACCATGGTCGAGATCGTACGTGCCCGCCCCGCCCGCGCAGGCGGCGACGAACAGGGCCGCAAATGTGACCAAAAGCGCTTTCATGCGACAGGTCCGAACACGCGATAAGCGCCAATGAGCAATACCGCGACGATTGAGGCCGGAAGGAAGACCTTCCAGCCCAGGCGCATCAGCTGGTCGTAGCGGTAGCGGGGCACGATGGCCTTGGCCATGGCGAACAGGAAGAAGAAGAAGATGATCTTGGCGAAGAACCACAGGAAGCCGAAGAAGCTGGCCGCCGTCGGGGCCCAATGGGCGGTGAAGGCGGTCGGGAACGGGGCCTGCCAGCCCCCGAAGAAGAGTACGGTGATCATGGCGCACATCAAAACGATGTTGGCGTATTCGCCGATCATGAACAGCAGGTAGGGGGTGGAGGAGTATTCCACCTGATAGCCGGCGACCAGTTCCGACTCGGCCTCGGAAAGATCGAACGGCGGGCGGTTGGTCTCGGCCAGTGAGGAGACGAAGAAGACCACCGCCATGGGGATCATGACGAGGGCCATCGGGAGCTGCTTGAGGCCCCCTCCCCCCAGGATGTTCCAGTTCCAGAAGCCGCCGGCCTGGCGCTCGACGATGGTCTGCAGGTTCATCGAGCCCGCCAGCAGGATGACGGTGACGATGACGAAGCCGATCGAGACCTCGTAGCTGACCATCTGGGCCGCCGAGCGCAGGCTGCCGAGGAAGGGGTACTTCGAGTTGGACGCCCAGCCGCCCATGATGATCCCGTAGACCCCCAGCGAGGAGATGGCGAAGAGGTAGAGGATGCCGACGTTGATGTTGGCCACCACCCAGCCGGGCGCGAGCGGCACCACGGCCCAGGCCGCGAAGCCCAGGGTGAAGCTAACCAGGGGCGCGAGCAGGAAGACCGCCTTGTCGGCGCCGGCCGGGACGACGATCTCCTTGAGCACGAACTTGAGGAAATCGGCGAACGACTGCAGCAGGCCGAACGGGCCGACCACGTTGGGGCCCTTACGCATCTGCACTCCGGCCCAGACTTTGCGGTCGGCCAGCAGCAGGAAGGCCAGGGAAAGCAGGATCCACACCAGAACGGCGAGGATCTGCAACACCGTCAGCACGGTCCAGCCGAGCGGGGTGATCCAGAACCCGGCCATCTATTGCGCCGCCATCTTCAGGCCCGCGGCCAGGGCGGCGCACTCGGCCATAGTCGGACTCGCCCTGGCGATCGGATTGGTCAGGTGGAAGACCTTGATCGGGCTCCTGAGCGGCGCGTCGTCCAGGTCACCGGCCTCCCCCAGGGCCTTCAGGTCGAGGGCGGCCGGTCTGGAACCCGGGGCATAGCCGATCTCGCCGAAGGTCGGATGATCGCGGAACAGGCGCTGGCGCAGCTGGTCGAGGGTGTCGTACGGCAGCCGCGCGCCGAGGTGTTCGGAGAGGGCGCGGAATATGGCCCAGTCCTCCTTGGCCTCGCCCTTGGGATAGACGGCCCGCTCGCCGCGCTGCACGCGTCCCTCGGTGTTGACGTAGAGGCCGTTCTTTTCGGTGTAGGCCGCGCCGGGCAGGACGATGTCGGCCCGGTGGGCTCCCTTGTCGCCGTGGGTCCCCAGATAGACGACGAAGGCGTCGGTGCGCGAAAGGTCCATCTCATCGGCGCCGATAAGGAAGAGGGCATCGGCCCCGCCGGCCTCGATGAGTTCGCGCACGGGGCGACCGCCCTGGCGCGGAACGAAGCCGAGATCGAGGCCGCCGACGCGGGCGGCGGCGGTGTGCAGCATGTTCCAGCCGTTCCAGCCATCACGGACCACGCCGACCGCCTCGGCCGCCTGCGCCGCGGCGCGCAGGATCGCGGCGCCATCCGGTCGCGCCAGCGCCCCTTGGCCCAGGATCACCGCCGGACGAGCCGCGCCGCGGAAGGCGGCGGCGAATTCGCCGTCATTGTCCGCCAAGCCGGCGATGGCCGCCGCGCCGGCGCCCAGGATCTCGTGGTCGTAGCCGAGCTCGGCGGCCTCGCCGATGAGGCCGAAGCGCGTCTTGCCTGCCAGCCACATCCTGCGCAGGCGGGCGTTGAGGACCGGCGCCTCCAGGCGCGGATGGGTCCCGATCAGCAACACCGCGTCGGCCGCCTCGATACCGGCCAGGGTGGAATTGAAGAGCCAGCTCTCCCGCGGCCCCGCCCCAAGCGCGAGTCCATCCTGACGGCAGTCGAGGCTGGCGACGCCGAGGCCCGTGAAGAGGTCGAGGGCGGCCTTCATGGATTCGGCGTCCTGGAGATCGCCGGCGATCACGCCGATACGTTCGGGCGCGGCGGCCTTCAGCCGCTCCGCCACCGCGGCCAGGGCGTCAGGCCAGGAGACTGGGATGAGGCGGCCGTCGCGGCGGATCATCGGCTTGTCGAGGCGCTGGCGGGCCAGGCCGTCGCAGGCGTAGCGGGTCTTGTCGCTGATCCACTCCTCGTTGATGTCGTCGTTGGTCCGGGGCAGCACGCGCAGCACCGCCGCGCCCCGGGCATCGACGCGGATGGCGCTGCCGAGCGCATCCATGACATCGACGCTCTCGGTCTTGGTGAGCTCCCAGGACCGGGCGTTGAAGGCGTAGGGCCGCGAGGTCAGGGCCCCGACCGGACAGAGGTCGATGACGTTAGCCGACAGTTCGCTCGTCACCGCCTGGTCGAGATAGGTGGTGATCTCCACGTCCTCGCCGCGGGAGATGAGGCCGATCTCGCTGACCCCGGCCACCTCGGTGATGAAGCGAATGCAGCGGGTGCATTGGATGCAGCGGGTCATCACCGTCTTGATCAGCGGACCCATGTACTTCTCTTCCACCGCCCGCTTGTTCTCGGCGTAGCGGGTGGCGTCGCGGCCGTAGCCCATCGACTGGTCCTGAAGGTCGCACTCCCCGCCCTGGTCGCAGATCGGGCAGTCGAGAGGGTGGTTGATAAGCAGGAACTCCATCACCCCTTCGCGGGCCTTCTTGACCATCGGCGAGTTGGTGATGATCTCCTGGCCATCGGCGGCCGGCAGGGCGCAGGAGGCCTGGGGTTTGGGCGGGCCGGGCTTCACCTCCACCAGGCACATCCGGCAGTTGCCGGCGATCGACAGGCGCTCGTGGTAGCAGAAGCGCGGGATCTCCTCCCCGGCTAGCTCGGCGACCTGGAGCACGGTCATGCCGTTCTCGAACTCGATGTCGACTCCATTGACCTTGGCGGTGGGCATCGCGCGCCTACTCCGCCGCCACGAGGGTGGCGCCCGGCACATTGGCGCGGCGCGAGCGATAGCGGGCGATGCGCTCCTCGATCTCGGGGCGGAAGTGCATGAAGAGCCCCTGGATCGGCCACGCGGCGGCATCGCCAAGACCGCAGATGGTGTGGCCCTCGACCTGGCTGGCAACGTCGAGGAGCATGTCGATCTCCTTCGGCTCGGCCTCCCCGGAGACCATCCGCTCCATGATCCGCCACATCCACCCGGTGCCCTCCCGGCACGGGGTGCATTGGCCGCAGCTCTCGTGCTTGTAGAAGTAGGAGAGGCGGGCGATGGCGGCGACGATATCGCACGACTTGTCCATGACGATCATCGCCGCGGTGCCGAGGCCCGACTTGCGGCCGGCGAGATCGTCGAAATCCATCAGGGCGACT
The DNA here is from genome assembly GCA_036498165.1 of Caulobacteraceae bacterium. Lineage (GTDB taxonomy): Bacteria > Pseudomonadota > Alphaproteobacteria > Caulobacterales > Caulobacteraceae > Acaudatibacter. Next base: position 6,693 of record DASXIE010000222.1, on the reverse strand, counting down.
TCCGCCTCGGCGGCGGGAATGAGGCGGACCGACGAGCCGCCGGGAATCACCGCCTTGAGGTTGCCCCAGCCGCCGCGCACGCCGCCGAAATGCTCGTCGATGAGCTGGCGCATCGGGATCGACATCGCCTCCTCGACGACCGTGGGCTTGTTGACGTGGCCCGAGGCGCTCATCAGCTTGGTGCCGCTGTTCTTGGGCCGTCCGAAGCCCAGGAACCACTCGGCCCCGCGGCGCAGGATCTCCGGGGCCGTGGCGATGGACTCGACGTTGTTGACCGTGGTCGGGCAGCCGTACACGCCGGCTCCGGCCGGGAACGGCGGCTTGAGGCGCGGCTGGCCCTTCTTGCCCTCGAGACTTTCCAGGAGAGCCATTTCGTCGCCGCAGATATAGGCCCCGCCGCCGTGGGTCAGGCGAATGTCGCAGTCCCAGCCGTGGATGTTGTCCTTGCCGATCAGCCTGGCCTCGCGGGCTTCGATGAGGGCGGCCTCCAGGTGCTCGCGCTCGAGGACATATTCGCCGCGGATGTAGATGAAGCAGTCGTGGGCGCGGATGGCGTAGGAGGCCAGCAGGCAGCCCTCGATCAGGCGGTGCGGATCGCCGCGCATGATCTCGCGGTCCTTGCAGGTGCCCGGCTCCGACTCGTCGGCGTTGACCACCAGATAGTGCGGCCGCTCGCCGACCTGCTTGGGCATGAAGGTCCATTTCAGGCCGGTGGCGAAGCCGGCTCCGCCCCGGCCCCTCAGGCCCGAGGTCTTGATCTGGTCGCACACCCACTCGGGCGAGACGCTCATCATATCGGCGGTGCCGTTCCACACTCCGCGCGCCCGCGCTCCCTCCAGCCGCCAGTCGCGAAGGCCGTAGAGGTTGGTGAACAACCGGTCCTTGTCGGCGAGGATCCCGACCATGGTTACTCTCCTCCCCCGCTGGGGGAGGGGGACCGCGCAGCGGTGGAGAGGGCGTTCGCGCCAGGCTCAGGCGCCCCCCTCCCCGGCTTCGCCGGTACTCCCCCCGGAGGGGGGAGAGAGGCGCGGGCCATCTTGAGACGCTTGACGAAGGCGTATGCGAAGAGGGCCCAGCCCAGGGCGATGATCGCCACGCCGACGGCGACCAGCCAATCGGGTCCGACATAACGGCCGGCGATCATCACCAGGACGCCGACAAGGCAGGCGACAAGGGCGGCGTTCCGGGTCCCGCGGTGATAGGCGCGGACCTTCTGGAAGTCGGCTTCACTGAGGGTTTCGGGCGCGCTCACGGGGCCGCCTTCTCGGGCATGTTCGGGAGGCGGCCGAGCGGCCGGGCTTTCGAGCCGTCGTAGAGGGCCTCGTCGGTGAGGGTGAGCGGTCCGCCCTGGGGCTCGCAGCCGCGCCGACCGGCCGAGGAGCCCGGCTGCGGCGTCTTGCCGGCCGCGAAATCGACCAGCAGGGCGGCCAGGGACTGGGGCGTCAGGTCCTCATAGTAGTCGTCGTTGATCGCTGCCATGGGAGCGTTGACACAGGCCCCCATGCATTCGACTTCCTCCCAGGAAAAGCGACCGTCCTTGGTCGGCTTTTCGCGCGGGCCGATTCCCTCCTCCAACACCCGCTTGAGATCGTTGGCCCCGCGCAGCATGCACGGCGTGGTGCCGCACAGCTGGATGTGGGCCACCTTCCCCACCGGGGCGAGTTGGAACATGGTGTAGAAGGTGACGTTCTCGAACACCCGGATGACCGGCATCTCGAGGAGATCGGCGACCACCCGCAGGGCGGGTTCGGGCACCCAGCCCTCCTGCTTCTGGACCAGCCACAGGACCGGGATCACCGCCGAGGCGGCCCGTCCGGTGGGGAATCGGGCGATCCACTCGCGCGCCGCGGCCAGGGACCGCGGGGTGAATTCGAACGACTCCGGCTGCCGGGCGGCGAGACGGCGCACGCTCATCGGTCGATCTCGCCGAAGACGATGTCCAGGGATCCCAGGATGGCGCTGACGTCGGCCAGCATGTGGCCGCGGTTCATCCAGTCCATGGCCGCCAGGTGCGGGAAGCCGGGGGCGCGGATCTTGCAGCGGTAGGGCTTGTTGGTCCCGTCGGCGACCAGATAGACGCCGAACTCGCCCTTGGGAGCCTCGACGGCGGCGTACACCTCGCCGGCCGGCACGTGGTAGCCCTCGCTGTAGAGCTTGAAGTGGTGGATCAGGGCTTCCATCGACTGCTTCATCTCGGCGCGCCTCGGCGGCGTCACCTTGTGGTCGTCGGCGAGCACGAGGCCGGGCGTCTTGCGAAGCAGCTCAACGCACTGGCGCATGATCTTGACCGACTGGCGCATCTCCTCGACGCGGCACAGATAGCGATCGTAGCAGTCGCCGTGGACGCCGACCGGGATCTCGAAGTCGAGCTCGTCGTAGATCTCGTAGGGCTGGTTGCGACGCAGGTCCCAGGCCACCCCCGAGCCGCGCAGCATCACCCCGGTGAAGCCCCAGGCCAAGGCCTCTTCCTTCTTCACCACCCCGATGTCGACATTGCGCTGCTTGAAGATCCGGTTGCCGGTGATCAGTCCCTCGATGTCGTCGAGGATGGGCGGGAAGGCCTCGCACCAGCGGTCGATGTCCTCGATCAGGGACGGCGGCAGGTCCTGGCGCACGCCGCCGGGGCGGAGGTAGTTGGCGTGCATCCGCGCCCCCGAGGCGCGCTCGTAGAAGACCATCAGCTTCTCGCGCTCTTCGAAGCCCCACAGCGGCGGGGTGAGCGCGCCGACATCCATGGCCTGAGTGGTCACGTTCATCAGATGGTTGAGCTGGCGGCCGATCTCGCAATAGAGTACCCGGATGATCTGGGCCCGGCGCGGGACTTCCAGGCCCATCAGCCGCTCGATGGCGATGACGAAGGCATGCTCCTGGTTCATCGGGGCGACGTAGTCGAGGCGGTCGAAGTAGCCGGTATTCTGGGTGTAGGGGCGCGCCTCGATCAGCTTCTCGGTGCCGCGGTGAAGCAGGCCGATGTGCGGATCGACGCGCTCGACCAGCTCGCCGTCGAGCTCAAGGACCAATCGCAAAACTCCATGCGCGGCCGGATGTTGCGGGCCAAAGTTGATGTTGAATTTGCGGATCGGCGTCTCGCCGACGATGGCCGGGACGGTCTCGTCGGTCATGACTTCGCCCCGGGCTCGCCGGGCAGCTCGTACGGATAGCCTTCGCCGGGCTTGACGTATTCCGCCCCTTCCCACGGCGAGAGGAAATCCCAGTTGCGGAATTCCACCGACTTGACCGGCTCATAGACCACCCGGCGCAGCTCGTCGTCGTAACGGACCTCGACGTAGCCGGTCATCGGGAAGTCCTTGCGCATCGGATGGCCGTGGAAGCCGTAGTCAGTGAGCAGGCGGCGCAGGTCCGGATGGCCGGAGAAGAACACCCCGTACATATCGAAGGCCTCGCGCTCGAACCAGTCGGCGGCCGGGAAGACGGGCGTCACCGAAGGCACGGGGGTGTCCTCCTCGGTCTCGACCTTGATCCGCACCCGGCGGTTCTTGCTGAGCGAGAGCAGATGATAGACGACGTCGAAGCGCTTGGCGCGCTGGGGATAATCGGCCCCGCAGACATCGATGAGCTGGGCGAACTTCAGGTTCGGGTGATCGCGAAGGCGGGTGAGAGCCTCGACGATGCCGTCCGGCGCGGCGCTCAGGGTCAGTTCGCCGAAAGCGATCTTGGGATCGCTCAGAAGCTCCCCGCAGGCCGCGACGATGGCCCCGCTCAAGGCGCTCAGGTCTTCGTCGGAAACCCGCCAGTTCATCTCTCGATGGTTCCGGTGCGGCGGATCTTCTTCTGGAGCTGCAGGACGCCGTAGACCAGGGCCTCGGCGGTGGGCGGGCAGCCGGGGACGTAGATGTCCACCGGGATGATCCGGTCGCAGCCGCGGACCACCGAATAGCTGAAATAGTAGTAGCCGCCACCGTTGGCGCAGCTGCCCATGGAGATGACGTAGCGCGGCTCGGGCATCTGGTCGTAGACCTTGCGCAGGGCCGGGGCCATCTTGTTGGTCAAGGTGCCGGCCACGATCATCACGTCCGACTGGCGCGGCGAGCCGCGCGGGGCGAAGCCGAACCGCTCGAGATCGTAGCGCGGCATGGCCGACTGCATCATCTCCACCGCGCAGCAGGCGAGTCCGAAGGTCATCCACATCAGCGAGCCGGTGCGGGCCCAGTTGATGAGGTCGTCGGCGGCGGCGACCACGAAGCCCTTGTCGGCCAAGTGACCCGAGACGCCATCGAAATAGGGATCGTGGGCGCGCGGATCGTAGACCTCGACGGTCGTCCGGCCGCCCGAAAGCGCCGGGCGCGGGGCCGGATCGATCACTCCCATTCCAGGGCGCCCTTCTTCCACTCGTAGATGAACCCCACGGTGAGAACGCCCAGGAACACCAGCATGCTCCAGAAGGCGAAGGCGCCGGCGGCATGGGGCATGTGGATCAGGGCCACCGCCCACGGGAAGAGGAAGGCCACCTCGAGGTCGAAGATGATGAACAGGATCGAGACCAGGTAGAAGCGGATGTCGAACTTCATCCGCGCGTCGTTGAAGGCGTTGAAGCCGCATTCGTAGCTCGAGAGCTTCTCCGGATCGGGCGCCTTGGGGGCGACCACGGCGGCGGCCAGCATGAAGGCCGCGCCCAGCGCGCCGGCGATGGCGAAAAAAATCACGATCGGCAGGTACTGCAGGAGGAAGGCGTTCATTCTCGGCTTTGGCTGGAGGCGGATCGAATCCGCGCCCGCGTTCTAGACCAAGGCGGGCGCCGGTTCAAACGCCGGCGCCGCGATTGCGAGATGGACGCCCAGAGTCCCGTTAATCACCGTTATTAACGGTGGCGCCGGCGCGGCGGGCGGCGCTTTCGCCCTGGAGCACCGCCTGCATTTCGGAAAGGGCGATGCGGCGATCGCCCGCGCCGTCAAGCAGCACCCGCGCGTTGACGAAAGCCTCGGCGACCTCGGCGTCGCTCATCGCCTCCACATCGCACGCGCCGACGACGATCTGCTTGGGCAGCACTCGGGCGAGGAGGGCGATGTAGAGGTCCTTGCTCTGGGCCAGGCGCTCGAGGAACTGCTCTTGGGTCGCTTCGAAATGCGCGAGAATGGTCAGGGCCGCCCGCCGGGAGGCGCGGTTGTAAGATCCCACGGGCCGGCCGGGATTTCCCGGCCCAAAGCGGCCGTTTTCATAACGGGCGGGAAGTTGGGTGCTGTCGGACACGATGAATGCTCCTGAATGGGGATGATTGCAGAACATAACAAGAACATTGCAATCCGTCAAGGGGCGCCTGGGCGGACGCCCTGACAACTTCGCGCGGCGCGCCGTCGGCGCGGTTGACGGCTCAAGGCCGGGGACCTATCAGAGCCTCCCTCGCGCCGGACCCCCGCCGGTCCGCGCGCCGCTCGCGCGGGTGTAGCTCAGTTGGTTAGAGCGCCGGCCTGTCACGCCGGAGGTCGCGGGTTCAAGTCCCGTCACTCGCGCCATTGGCCGAAAAGCCGTTCCCACCCCTGCCTTCGGCTTGAATCGAGCGAGGGCGCCTCTATTCACGAGAGGCATGAGTGAGTTCGATTCGCGAGCGTGGCGGGGCGTGCGAGGGCGGCCTGAGTTCCCGTTCGTCTTCCTGGGTCGCCGATGGTGAGCGGCTCTGTCGCCGCCTGGCTTGCCGCCTTCCTCTCGGCCCTTACCCTCGCTGTGGTGATCGGCTTCCAGATTCGCAACGAAACGCTCGCGCGCCGGCGCGAGGCTGAGAGCGATCGGCTGGCCGATCTGCGGATTCGCCAGAGCGAGGCGCGAATGCTGGCGCGCGAACTGGCGGAGCACGACCAGGCCCTGCGCGGCTATCTTGTGGTCGCTGAGTCCGTGCAGGATGTCTTCGCAGATTGCGTCGCCAAGGGGCGGAAATTGCATCCTGAGCTCCCGTTCATGGGAGCATCGCCGGCATCGAACATTCAGGAGTTGAGGACGGCGCTCGACAATCTCACGCCCGACCCTCGCTTCGACGCCGGAACGCGGATCGCGCTCAGCGAGCTACGGGCGGTATGCGATCCCTCGCCGTGGGCGGGCGGCCGCCTGAACAGCAACGAATGGAACCGGCTCTCCACGCAACAGCTCGAGCGCGCCGGGGCCGTGACAGCGGCTATTCGCAAACGGTTCCGAGCGGAGGGCGACGGCCCCGCGAGCGAGGTGGCCTAGGCCGTCTCGGCGGCAACAGAGCGCTTCTCTGCGTTGCGGCGCGCCTCACGTTCCCACCCGCACCGGCAGGGGCATGTTGCAGACGTCGATGTGGCCGGCGGGCGTCTTGTACCAGGCGTCCTGGCGGAAGCGGCGGTTGTGGACCAGGGCGGCGAAGGCGGCGCTGTCGGTTCGCAGGGCCTGGTAGTTCGTCCGCTGCGCCGGCGGCAGGTCGGAGCCCAGTCTGATCGAGCGGATCGGGATGCGCTCGGCCGGGGTCTGGTAGAAGCCCAGCTCGCCGTGGCCGCGCGGCAGGGCGGCGAGGATGTCGATGCCGGAGATCACCCGGCCGACCAGGGTGACGTTGCGGTCGAGCTGGCGCGGGGCCTGGCCGATGACGGCGTAGAGCTCCGTGCCGCCGCCGCTGTCGGCGTCGTTGTCGCGCCCGGCCCCGACCATGCCGTAGCAGTGGGTGAGCCAGGTTCGCCCCAGCTTCGGATCGCGGGCGGCCGGAAAGCCGTCGGTGAAGCCGGT
>DASXIE010000221.1:0-15446 GCA_036498165.1 Caulobacteraceae bacterium | reverse complement strand
GGTCGAGGATCGCCCTGGCGTCCTCGCCAAAGCCGGTCGCGCCCTTTTCGGCCTCGCCGTCGAAGACGCCGGTGGGCTGGATGTCGTCGACATCCCAGCGCCAGCGCACGCAGCGCACGATCTTGTCGTCGCCGGCGGTGGCGTCGAGGCAGGCGCACAGGCGCTCGCGCAGGGCGAAGCGCAGGAAATCGGCGAGGTCGGCGGCGACCTGCGCCCGCTGGGCGCGAAAGATATTGCGGTCGCTGACCGAGAGGTCGCGGCGGGCGAGGATGGCGTCGAGGCGCCGGCGGCTATCGCCAGGCGGCGCGAAGGCGAGGGTGAGGCGGATAGAGTGGTACTGGGCGCTGAGCCAGGCCGGATCGCCCTCGCCGATCTGGCCGGCGGCCGCGATGAGCGGCGCGGCCTCGGGTTCGCCGGGATTGGCGAGGCTCAGCGCGGCGACAAGCCAGGCCGGATCGTGCGTCGCCGCCCAGCGGCCGCCGGCGTGGGCGAGGGCGAGGCGGCGGCGGGCCTGGAGATCGTCAGGCGGCGGCGGATCGGCCGGCTTGGGACCCAGTTGGGCCCTCAGGGTGGCGATCCAGTCGAGGACGTCCGGCGGCGCGGGTTGGGCGGCGCCCAGGTCGAGGAAGTCGCGGAAATCGACGGTGGCGTCCGGCATGAGATCAGGCCCACCCAGGCGGGCTGCCAGTTCGGCCAGGTAGGCCTTGGGGCGGCCATGGAAGGCGAGGACGTTGCGCAGGCCGCGGACCTCGCCTTGGCCGAAGGTTCCGGCGGGGGCGGCGGCCAGGCGGCCGACCGCGGCCTCGGCGCGGGCGTAGGCCGCCTCCGTGTTGTCCTTCAAAACCTGGCGAACCTGAGCCCGGGCGGCAAGATAGAGGCCGCGGCCCCGCCACGGCGAGCCGCCCTGGCGGGCGATGTCGGCGAACCGGCTGGCGGCGTCATCGTCGCGGCCTGAATAGAGGGCCAGGGCCGCCTGCTGGTAGGCGCGATCGAAGCCGAGCCAGGCCGGCGCGCCGGCCGGGGCCTGCGGGAGCTGGATCCCGGCCTTGCTGCACGCGGCGAAGACGGCGTCCTGGGCGTCCAGCCAGGCGCGGACGAAAGGCGACGCGGCCCCGTAGCGGGCCGTCCGATCGGCGAGGGTATCGCTGGCCAGCTGGAAGGCCTCGGCGAAACAGTTGGGCGTCTCGGTGTAGGAGTCGCCTGGCCGGCCCGTCGTGAGTTCGCTAAGGGGCGGCGCGCCCGGAACGGCGGCGCGCGCCTTCAGCCAGGTCTGGTCGGCTTCATAGCTGTCCATGCCCCCCTCCCCGCAGCACGGAACCGACAGAGCCTCCCCGGCCGTCAGCCCGACGTTCCGGCGATGCAGAAGCCGCCAGCTGGCGAAGAGCATGGAGCGCGGCGCCCTAGCCATCACGATGCCGACGCGACCACCATAGAAGCTCACGAGATCACCCCGATCGCCTCCGAACTGGTCGAGATACCAGGGCGAGAGCGCGCCCGGCCCTGAGGCGTGGGCGTCCGCCGCCCACAGCAACGCCGCCGCGACCGCCGCCGCCCTCAGTCCCCCGAAGCCCCCCATGTCCCGACGCTCTCCCGAAGTCGTTGAAAATCCGCCGCCCGCCAGCCGCGGGGGCTGAAGAGATAGACTCTCCTTCCGGCGGGCGCATCCGGCAAGGGATGGTCGAGCGAGATCGCCAGGGCGCGGCGGCATTCCGGCTCGGCGAAATCGCCGCCTGCGGCGAGGACGGCCTTCACATGCTCGCCGCGCGGTCCCATCCGAAACAGCATGGGGACGATCTCGTCGACGCGCACCGCCCGCAGCCAGGTCTCGGTCTCGCACCAGGAGGCGATGGCGGTCATCGACAAGGCGACGGCCGGCGGCAGGCCAGCGCGGACGTCGGTCAACAGGTCGACAAGAGCCCGTCGCTCCGAGCGGCGCACCTCGAAGTCGATCTGCACCCGCCGCGCCCAGGGCGGGCGCGCGAGTGCGAGCACCGCCGAGACCGCCGCCGCGCGCTGGGCGGGCGTCCAGGCGAGCGGACGGCCCCGATCGATCTGGACATGGACGACGGCGGTCGCCGGATCGCCGTTCATAAGCAGCGGGAAGCGGCGGCCGCGGGCGAGGACCCGCTCTCCGGAAAGCTGGACAAAACCGGTCTGGGCGGCGACCTCGACGCCGCCGGGGAGAAAACGCAGGTCCTCAGGTCTTTCCCACGCCCAGACGACGAGCTGGGTGGCGGGCGCCGCCGCCGCAGGGGCGATCGTCACCGAGAGCAGAACCAGCGCCAGGCCGACCGCTCGCACAGCCGCTCACCCCCATTCGCAGGATTTCATCGCGCCTAGGCGGCCAGAGGCAGTATGAGAGCGCTGGGGTGACCGCCGTCATGGAATAGCTTGATGTGCGCCACGCGCGCATCCTTGGGATCCTCGTAGCCGATCCTGCCGCCGGTGTTGTAATTCTTCTGATAGTTCGGCGAATTCAGGGGCATGAGGACGAGCCTCAGTCGCGCTCCGGCCGGTATGCGCCAGGCCAGCCAGTTGAACTCGAACGGCAGGGCGACGACCTGATCGGGCTTCAGAAGCTCCTGCTCGAAGAAGCTGTCGCGGAAGCGGGCCCGGCGGATGTCCTGGCCCAGTGTCACGGCCGAGCCGTCAGGCTTCACCATTTGCACCTGCGCCCACAGATCGAAATCCGGCGCGTCGGCCTGGACGGTGAGGTTGAGGTGCATATGCCCCGCCAGCTCGGTCGCCCGCGCAAGGGGCGCCGACTGGAAAACGAGGGCGCCGGTTTCGCCGGCGCGGAACTGGCTGAGCAGATCTTCGTCGGCGATATCCCTGGCGACGGCCAGCTCCGGCAAGGTGCGCGGATCGCTGACGATCATGGCCGGCGGCTCCGCTCCCGGCCGGGAAGAAGAGAGTACGCCCGGAGCGGAAACATTTCCCGGCGTGCCGCGTGGGTCGTCGAGGTAGAGCGTCAGATTCTGGCCGGACGAGGCGCTGTCCAGGGTATGCGCGTGTCGCCATTCGTCGGCGCCCATCATGTAATAGGTGACGCGGTCGGCGAGCAGTGCCGGCCTGGGTCCGCGGCCGAGCACCCAGTCGTACCAATCGGCGTGCAGCCTGTTCATGTCGAGCACCGCGTCGGCGGGAATGGCGAGGCCGTCGATCGTTTTGGCCGGATGCTGCGTGCCGCCATGATCCCAGGGCCCGATGATGAGGAGGAGGTTGCTCACTTCCTTGGCCGGGGCGGATTGCGAATAGCGACGGTAGTAATGCAGGGCGCCGGGCTGATCGTCGTCGAAGAAGCCGGTCGCCGTGAACACCGGGAACGTCATCCTGGCGAAATCGGCCGGCTTGGGCTCGGCCGCGAGGTTGAACGCCTCCTCGCCCACGTGATCGAGCCACATCTTCATGAAGGAGAGCTTCCGTCCGCGCCCATCCACCATCCACCAGTCGTCCTGAGGAATGCCGATTGCCTCGTCTAGAGTGCGGAAAGAGCCCTGCCGGGCGTAATGCTCCAGCATCTTCTTTTGCCAATAGTCGCCGGCGATGTAGTCGGTGTTCAGGGTGCGCCCGGCGACATAACCCAGGATCACCGCCGACCACGCCTGGGGAATGCCGTTGGTATTGGGCACATCCCATCCGGGATAGATCGGCACATAGGGCGCGATCCCCGCAAGATGCGGCGGGAGTTGCGCGGCGGTATGCCACTGCGTCATGCCCACGAAGGAGCCGCCATACATGACCACCCGCCCGTCGCTCCACGGCTGGGACGCGATCCATTCCACGGCGTCGCGGCCATCGCGGCCGACGCCCAGTCCGAGGTTGTCGCTCTTCTCCCCGCCCGAGCGCCCGCGTCCGCGCACCTCGACCTGCACGAACACGTAGCCACGCCGCACGAAGGTCAGGAAATCCTGATTTCGCCCGCCGTCGACGTCGTACTGGGTGAGCTCCAGAACGGTCGGCGCCTTCGCCTTCAGGATCGAAGGCTTGAAGATCCACGCTTCCAGCTTCACGCCGTCGCGCATGGGGATCATGCGGCTCATCTGGATGTCGTAGCCGGGACCGACCTCGCCGGCGCCGGCCGCCGCCGCCACGGCTCGGGACATCACCGCCAAGGCGAACGCCAGTACAAGAGCCGCTGCTCGTTTCATGAAAATCCCCCAAACCGTCGAAGCGACATCTCAGGCAGATGCGGCCGAGGCGAGCGCCCTGTCCAGGGTCACCAACTCCACGCTGAGGCACACATCCGCCTTCGGCGCGAACACGACGAGGCCGAACCCAGCCAAACCCCTCGAAAAAAGTTGCTCCGCCCCGGGAAGCCGACAAATTCGTCCAGGTTGGAACCTCGGTTTGCCGCGTGCATTCCGGGTTTTCGCGTGGTGCGAGCTGAGAGGGGGCGAGTTCATGACCGTCGGAGCGGCCCTCGAACTCAGCGAACGATTCTTCAAGGAACTGGCGGACTTCGCGCCGGTCATGATCTGGCGCTCGGGGACCGACGGGATGTGCGACTGGTTCAACCAGCCCTGGCTCGACTTCGTTGGCCGCCCCATGGACCGGGAGGTCGGCAACGGCTGGGCCGAGAACGTTCACTCCGACGACTTCGACCGCTGTCTGGAAACCTACCTCTCGGCCTTCCACGCCCGGAAGCCGTTCACGATGACATACCGGCTGAAGCGATCCGATGGCGCCTACCGCGAAATTCTCGACAACGGCGCCGCCTACTATCGCGACGGTGAGTTCGCCGGCTACTTCGGCAGCTGCATCGACATCTCCGACCGGACCAATACGGAGGCCCAGCTTCGGCAGGCGCAGAAGATGGAGGCCATCGGCCAGCTCACCGGCGGCGTGGCCCACGACTTCAATAACCTCCTACAGGTGATCGGCGGCAATCTGGAGCTGCTCGAACGCGACCTACCGAGCGCTGAACGCGCGCAGCGCCGGCTTCAGAACGCGATGGAGGCGGTCTCGCGTGGCTCGAAGCTCGCAGGCCAGCTGCTCGCTTTCGCCTGCCGCCAATCGCTTTCACCCCGGGCCGTGAACCTCGGCCGCCTCGTGCGCGGGATGGACGACATGTTGCGACGTGCGTTGGGCGAAACCATCGAGATCGAGACGGTAATCGCGGGCGGCTTGTGGAACACCTATGTCGATCCGACCCAAGTCGAAACGGCGCTGCTGAACCTGGCCGTCAACGCTCGAGACGCCATGGGAGGACGCGGGAAGCTGACCATCGAGGCCGGCAACGCGCGGCTCGATGAGGCCTACGCCGCCCGGCATGTGGATGTCAGGGCCGGCCGATACGTGATGCTGGCGGTGACGGACACCGGCTGCGGGATGACACAGGACTTGGCCGCCAAGGTGTTCGAGCCCTTCTTCACGACCAAGCCCGAGGGTCAGGGCACGGGCCTTGGGCTCTCCATGGTGCACGGCTTCGTCAAGCAGTCCGACGGCCACATCAAGATCTACAGTGAGGTCGGCCGCGGCACGACCATCCGCCTCTATCTGCCCCAGACCCGCGAGAAGGAGGATAAGCCGGCCGGCGTGGCGGCTGGGGCTGTCCTTGGAGGCAGCGAGGTCATCCTGCTGGTCGAGGACGATGAAGACGTGCGCGCGACCACATCCGAGCTATTGGTTGATCTGGGCTACAGTGTCCTGAAGGCGCGCGACGCGGACGCGGCCATGGCGATACTCGACAGCGGAGCTTCGGTCGATCTGCTGTTCACCGACGTCGTGATGCCAGGCGCTCTCGGCGCGCGCGACCTGGCGCGCAAGGCGCAGGTCCGGACCCCCGGCCTGCCCGTTCTCTTCACCTCGGGCTATACCGATAACGCCATCGTTCACGGCGGTAGCCTCGACGATGGCTTCGAGCTGATTTCAAAGCCCTTCACGCGCGATGACCTCGCGCGAAAGCTGCGCAAGCTGCTCTCTCCCCCGGCGGTCGCCGCCCTTGAGTAGGTCATTTCAGAGTGATGACGGGTCAGCGGCGCAGGTCGCACGCGGCGCCAAACCTTCTTACGCCCTCTACTCCCACTCGATTGTGCCGGGAGGCTTGCTCGTGACGTCGTAGACGACGCGGTTGACGCCGCGGACCTCGTTGACGATGCGGGTGGCGGCGGCCGTGAGCACATCCCAGGAGAATTCGAAGACGTCGGCCGTCATGCCGTCGGTGGAGGTGACCGCGCGCAATGCGAGGACATTCTCGTAGGTGCGGGCATCGCCCATCACCCCCACCGTCTTTACCGGCAGCAGGACCGCGAAGGCCTGCCAGATCAGGTCATAGAGGCCGGCCTTGCGGATCTCGTCGAGCCAGACGGCGTCGGCGTGCTGCAGCGCAGCCACCGCCTCGGGAGTGATTTCGCCGGGGATGCGAATGGCCAGGCCCGGCCCCGGAAACGGATGGCGGCCGACGAAGGCGGCGGGCAGGCCGAGCTCCGCTCCCAGGGTTCGGACCTCGTCCTTGAAAAGCTCGCGCAGGGGTTCGAGCAACTTCAGTTTCATCCGTTCGGGGAGGCCGCCGACGTTGTGGTGGCTCTTGATCACCGCGCTGGGGCCGCCGCTCACCGAGACGCTCTCGATCACGTCCGGATAGAGGGTGCCCTGGGCGAGGAAGGCCGCACCCTCAATCCGCCCTGCCTCGCGGTCGAAGACGTCGATGAACTTGCCGCCGATGATCTTCCTCTTCGCCTCCGGATCTGAAACGCCCGCCAAGGCGTCGAGAAATTCCTTTGAGGCATCAACATGTATGAGGGGAATATTGTAGTGATCTCGGAAGAGACCCACGACCTCGTCAGCCTCGCCGCGGCGCATCAGGCCGGTGTCGACGAAGACGCAGGTCAGCTGCTCGCCGATCGCCTCGTGGATCAGTACGGCGGCCACAGATGAGTCGACCCCGCCGGAAAGGCCGAGGATGACCTTCTCTCCGCCGACCCTTTTGCGGATGGCGGCCACCGCCTCGGCCCGGAAGGCGGCCATGGTCCAGTCGCCTGACAGGCCGGCGATGCGGTGGGTGAAGTTGCGCAGGATGGCCGCGCCGTGCGGGGTGTGGACGACCTCGGGATGGAACTGGACGCCATAGAATCCGCGCGCCTCGTCGGCGATGGCCGCGAACGGCGAGCCGGGCGAGGTGGCCACCACCTCGAACCCCGGCGGGATGGCGGTGATCTTGTCGCCGTGGCTCATCCACACCGTTTCGCTTTCGCCGACGTCGGCGAGGCCGTCCAGGAGGGGCGACGTCCGCTCGATGATGATCTGGGCGCGGCCGAACTCGCGTTCGCGGCCACCCTCCACCTTGCCGCCGAGTTGGGCGCAGAGGGTCATCTCGCCGTAGCAGATGCCCAGAACCGGCACGCCGAGGTCGAAAACGGCGGCGGGGGCAGTGGGGCTGTCGGCGAGACCAGCGGTGGCCGGGCCGCCGGAAAGGATCACCGCCGCCGGTGAGAAGGACTCCAGCATCGGAGCGACGCGGTCAAAGGGGTGAATCTCGCAGTAGACCCCGCTCTCGCGCACCCGCCGGGCGATGAGCTGAGTGACCTGGCTGCCGAAGTCGACGATCAGGACCTTGGCGTGGACGGGTTGCGGCATGGCCGGCTGGTTAGCGGAGAATCGCCGCGAGGTCATGGGGCGCGGCGAGGCGCGGCGAAGCGCGGCGACGAAGAAGCCGTCGGTCCCGGCGGCCAGCGGCGTGAGGCGCAGAAACCCTTTGGCAGTCACGTGGGCGTCGGCGACACCGACCACCGGCTCGGGCGTGAAGGCGCCGTTGCGGGCCAGAAAGGCGGCGATCCGGTCCTCGTTCTCCTCGGCGAAGAGCGAGCAGGTGACATAGACGAGCCGGCCGCCGGGCTTCACGAAGGCGGCGGCGGCGGCCAGCACCGCGTCCTGCTCGGCCATGCGGCGGGCGAGCTGATCGGACGAGACGCGCCACTTGGCGTCGGGATGGCGCCGCCAAACCCCCGAACCGGTGCAGGGGGCGTCGACGAAGACCAGGTCCATGCGCCCTTCCAGCCCGGCGAGGGGATCGGGATGGATCGGCGAGCGGACCTGGAGGTTGCGCACCCCGGCGCGCTGGGCCCGGCGGGCGGTCTCGGCGAGACGGCGGGCGTCGGCGTCATGGGCGAAGAGCTGGCCGGTGTTGGCCATGGCGGCGGCCAGAGCCAGGGTCTTGCCCCCGCCCCCGGCGCAGAAATCCAGCACCTGGCGATGGGCGATCTCGCCGGCGCAGGCGGCGGCGATCTGCGAGGCGAGGTCCTGGACCTCGAACCAGCCCTTGGCGAACTCGGGGGCAGCCTCGACCGGGGCGGCGCGCTCGCTGGCGGCCGGAGCGGCGATGCGGATCGCCGTGGCGAGCGTTCCGGCCGGCGCGGCCCCAAACGGGGCCAGGGCCTTCAGCGCCCTGGCCGTATCGGTCTTGAGGGTGTTGACCCGCAGGTCCACCGGCGCGCGCTGGGCCAGGGCCCCGCCCTCGGCGGGGGCCTCCGCGCCGAACGCGCGGGTCATGTGCGGTGTTAGCCAGTCGGGCCAATCGCCGCGCACCGCATCGGGGGCGTCGGCGAGGGCGATCGGAGCGGCGAGGCGAGCCCCCTCCTCCGCGGTCAAGGGCCCTGGGCCGTGATCCTCGCCGGCCGCGGCGGCCACTCGCTCGGCGGGCCAATCCCAGGCGAAGCGGACGGCGGCGAGGACCGCGGCGCGGTCGCCCTCATCGCCCATCATCCAGGCCAGGGAACGGCGGCGGCGCAGGACATCGAGCAGCAGGCCGGAAACGAAGGCGCGGTCCTTGGCCCCGGCGTAGCGCGCCCCCTCGCCCCAGGCCTTGAGGGCCAGGCGCGCCGGCCGGTGGCGGGCCGCGATGTCGCCCAGCACATCGATGGCCGCCGCCAGCCGCCCGCCGTCTCTCATCGCCCGCTCCCCGCCGCGGGGAGGACGCTCAAACGGCGCTCGGGTAGTTGGGCGCCTCGCGAGTGATCATCACGTCGTGGACGTGGCTCTCGCGCATCCCCGCCCCGGTGATGCGGATGAAGCGGGCGCGTTCCTGCAGGGCGGCGATGTCCTTCGCCCCGAGATAGCCCATCGCGGCGCGCAGGCCGCCGACCAGCTGGTGGATCACCGGCCCGATCGGGCCCTTGTAAGGTGTCTGGCCCTCGATACCCTCGGGGACCAGTTTGAGGGCGTCCTCGACCTCCTTCTGGAAGTAGCGATCGGCGCTGCCGCGGGCCATGGCCCCGAGCGATCCCATGCCGCGATAGGATTTGTAGGAACGGCCCTGGTAGAGAAAGACCTCGCCGGGCGCCTCGTCGGTGCCGGCGAACATCGAGCCCATCATCGCCGCCGACGCCCCGGCTGCGATCGCCTTGGCCAGATCCCCCGAATAGCGGATGCCGCCGTCGGCGATCACCGGAACCCCGGAGCCGTCGGCGGCGCGCACCGCCTCGGAGATCGCGGTGAACTGCGGCACCCCGACCCCGCTGACCACCCGGGTGGTGCAGATCGAGCCCGGTCCGATGCCGACCTTGACCGCGTCTGCGCCCGCGTCGATCAGGGCCCGCGCCCCGTCGTAGGTGGCGACGTTCCCGGCCACGATCTGCACCCGGTTGGTCTCCCTGGCCAGGCGGCGGACGGCGGCGCCGACCTGGGCCGAATGTCCGTGGGCGGTGTCGATCACCACCACGTCGACGCCGGCGTCGATGAGGGCCAGGGAGCGCTCGAAGCCGGCGTCGCCCACCGTAGAGGCGGCGCCGACCAGAAGGCGACCCTTGGAATCCTTGGCGGCGAGGGGATGGGCCTCGGCCTTTTCCATGTCCTTGACGGTGATCAGGCCGACGGCCCGGTAGTCGTCGTCGACCACGATCAGGCGCTCGATCTTGTGGCGGCGCAGCAGGTCGCGCGCCTCGCCCTGGCTCACCCCTTCGCGCACGGTGACGAGGTTTTCGCGGGTCATCAGCTCCGACGCGCGGATCTTGTCGCCGCGGGCGAAGCGAATGTCGCGGTTGGTGAGGATGCCGACGAGCCTGCCGCTTCCCTTCTCGACCACCGGGAAACCGGATATGCGCCGCGCCGCCTTGATCTTGCCGATCTCGCCCAGCGAGGTTTCGGGGTGGATGGTCATGGGATTGATGACCATGCCGCTCTCGTAGCGCTTCACCTCGCGCGCCTGGTCGGCCTGTTCCTCGACGGTGAAATTGCGGTGCAGAACGCCCAGACCGCCGGCCTGGGCCATGGCGATGGCCATGCGGCTGTCCGTGACGGTATCCATGGCCGCCGAGACCAGGGGGATGTTGAGGCCGATCTCGCGGGTGAGCCGGGTGGCGGTGTCCACCTGGGTCGGCATCACCTCGGAGGGACCGGGTTCGAGCAAAACATCGTCGAAGGCGAGACCTTCGCGAATCTCCATGAGACTCTCCGTTTTGCCGGGCGGCTATAGACGCGCCGGCCCGCGATGGGAAGGGGGGCCTTTGGCAAGGGGGCCGGTGTGGCTATGGTCGCGGCGGGGAGGACCTAAGTGAATCAGCCGAGCGCGCATCCGCCGAGGGCGGGAATCGCCTTCAGGGTCGGGGTGGTGGGGCATCGGCCCGATCGCCTGCCGCCGACCGAGGCGGAGCTGGCCCGGCTGCGCGAGCGGATCGGCGAGGCCCTGGCGGCGGTGACGGGGGCGGTGAGCGCCTTCGCCGAGGGACCCGGCGCGGTGCTCTATGACACCAGCATCGCCCCGATGCTCACCGCCCATTCCCCGCTGGCCGAGGGCGCCGACCGCCTGTTCGCCGAGGAGGCCCTGCGTCTCGGCTACCGCCTCAACTGCGTCATGCCTTTCGCCATGGAGTCCTTCGAGCACGACTTCCAGGGCCCCGATTCGTACGAGCACGCCTCCCTTGAGCGATTCCGCGCCATCCTGGCCCGGGCCGAAGCGGCCAAGGTCTTGACCCGTTTCGAACTCAACGGCCGCCGCGAACGCACCCGCGAGGCCTATGAGGCGGCCGGCCGCGTAGTGCTCAACCAGTCGGACCTCCTGGTGGCGGTCTGGGATGGCGGCGGGGCCAACGGCGTGGGCGGCACGGTCGACACCCTGCGCGCGGCGGTCGAATACAACGTGCCGACCCTGTGGATCGATTCCCGCGCCCCGCATGGCTGGAAACTCTTGCGGGTCCGCGAGGATCTCGACTGCCTCTACGGCGATGACGCCTGCGCCCCCTCCCCCGACCCGGGCGGCGCCTCGCTCGACGAGGTCATCGCCGCGGTTGTCATCGATGAACTCGCCTTGCCAGGGGCAGAGGCCGACGGCCGGCCGGCCCCGGGCGGCCTGGCCCATGTCCTGGCCTATCTCGACGAGACGCGGCCAAGGTTCAACCTGGCGGTCGGCTGGAAGATGTTTCGCGATTTCATGGATGTCGGCGCCCTGCGCCTGCCGGCCGTGCGGGTAGCCGATTTCGAAGCGCAGATCCGTTCCGCGTGGCCGATTGGCGACGAGACGCGCCCCCAGACGAGCCAGGGCGCGTCATGGATCAACGCCCGCCTGCGCGCCCACTATGCCTGGGCGGACAAGCTCGCCGACCACTATGCCGACGCCCATCGCAGCGGCTTCGTGTGGTCCTCCCTACTGGCCTCGGCGGCGGTGTTCACCGCCCTGCTGCCCATGGCCGGACATCTGGGCCTGCACGGCTCGGAGGCGATCGCGGTCCTGGAGGCGCTTGTTCTGGCCACGCTGGTCGGCCTGCCGATGCTGGCCCGGCGCGACCGCTGGCACCAGAAGTGGCTCGAATACCGGGTGCTCGCCGAACTGGTCCGCGAGCTGCGCATCCTCATACCGCTGGGCGGCGCGCGGCCGGCGCCGCGCACCCCGGCCCACTTGGCCAACTATGGCGATCCGACCCGCAGCTGGATGTACTGGCAGAGCCGGGCCATCGCCCGCGCCGTGGGACTTCCCGAGGCAAGGGTCGACGCGGCCTATGTCAAGCGGCAGCTGGCCAACCTGCTGGAATTCATCGGCGCGCCGGGACATGCCGGCTCCGCGCCGCAGGGCCAGATCGGCTTCCATCAGATGAACCACGAGCGCATGGAGCGCATCCATCACCGTTTGCATCGCATGAGTTTGATCCTCTTCGCCGTGACCCTGGTGGCGGTGGCCGCCAACTGGGTCCTGCGCTTCTCCTTCCCCGATCTGCCGCACCGGCTGGCGGACTGGCTGATCCTGTTCTCGGCGGTGTTTCCGGCGCTGGGCGCCTCTCTGGCCTCGATCAACAACCAGGGCGAATTCGCCCGCCTGCAGCGGCGCTCGCTGGCCATGGCCCAGAGCCTGACCACGATCCGCGAGCGAATTGTCGCCCTGGCCGCCGAAGCGCAGACGCCGCCGCTGGCGATGGTCACCGATCTCGCCGCCCAGATCGCCGCGATGATGGTCGACGAGAACACCGAATGGCGAATCGTGGTTCTGGACCTGCCCCATGCGGCCGGATGATTTCGATGTGATCGTGGTCGGCGGCGGCCCGGCCGGCTCGGTGATGGCTTGGTCCCTGGCCCGACGCGGCGTCAAGGTTGCGGTGATCGAGCGCGAAACCTTCCCGCGCGAGAAGGTGTGCGGCGACTTCGTCGAACCGGGCGGCCTGCGCATCCTGGCGGCGATGGATTGCCTCGACGATCTCGGCGAGCCCCTGCCGATCACCACCACCCGGGTCTATTTCGGGCCGCGCCTCGCCTATCAGGGGGACATTCCCTACTACGAGGCCGCTCACGGGGCCCCGGCGCACGGCTACATCGTTCCGCGCCACCGGCTCGACACCCTGCTGCTGGCCCGCGCCGAAGCCGCCGGCGCCACCGTCTTCCAGGGCGCAGCGGCCGGGGCCATCGACCGCGAGGACGGCGTGGTGAAGGCGGCGGTGAACAGCGGCGAACGCGCCTTCACGCTCAGCGCCCGGCTGATCGTCGGGGCCGACGGGGCCGAGTCCACCGTCGCGCGCCATTTCGGCCAAAGGCGAACCGATCGCCGCTACATCGCGATTTCGCAGCGCGCCTACGTCGAGGATATCGACATCGACGGCGGCGAAGCGACCATCTGGTTCGACGACGATCTCTACCCGGGCTACGGCTGGATGTTTCCGATGAGCGACGGGCGCGCCAACGTCGGCGTTGGGATCGGCAGCGAGACCTGCCACCGGCATGGGGCCTCGGTGCCAAAAGCCTTCGCCGCGTGCATCGAGAAGCTGCGGCTGCGCCATCCGGGCTGCGCCAGAGCGCGCCTGGCGAGCCGGCCGCTCGGCGGAGTGGTCAAGACCTACGGCGGCATCGGCGCCAACCATTTCGACGGCGGCATCCTCATCGGCGACGCCGGCTCGTTCGTCGATCCGATGACCGGCGAGGGCATCACCCAGGGCATGGAGTCGGCCCTGATCGGCGCCGATGCGATCGGCGAGGCGCTGGAAAAAGGCCGGTTCGACGCCGCCACCCTCTCCCGCTACGACCGCGACTTTCGGGCCTGGTTCGATCCCTCCATGCTGTGGCTCGATCTCATCGCCGCGATGATGCGCAACTGGCATTTCCGCGAGTTCTGGACGCGGGCGACGGCGCGCGGCTTCACCGAGGCGAGAGCCGATCCGGCCTTCGCCCGCATGGCGGGGGCGAGCTTCGGCGGGCTGGACGTGCGTCCGCTGGCCACCGTCGAGGCGGTGTGGCGGCGCATCTTCGCCCATCTTTGCGGCGGCCTTTCGATCGGCGAGCTGATCAGCGGCCGGGGGGGCTTCCCGTCCGGTGTGGCCGGCGACCTCGCGGCCTGGGAGCGCGGCTGGCGATCGTCATTGAGGGCCGATCCGGCATGGCATATGGCCTGGCTGGCCGAAGTGGCCAAAAAGACCGTGCGCTTGCAGACGACCCTGTGGACCTCATCCAGTCCGCGCCTGCGCGGCCTCGACCTGCAAAGGATGACCTGACATGGCCAAGAACCCCGCCGAACACCCCGCCGCCGCGAGCGGCCATCGCGTGGCCGTGGTCGGCGGCGGCCTGGCCGGGCTGACCTCCGCCCTTCGCCTCGCCCAGCGCGGTTTCGCCGTTACTCTCTTCGAAGAAAAGGCGGCGCTCGGCGGTAATCTCGCCTCCGAAAAGGTCAACGGGGTCTATCACGACGTCTACCCGCACATGTTCTGCGCCTGGTACTCGAATTTCTGGCAGGTTTTCGAAAACGACCTCGGACTGTCGCGCGACGCGAACTTCGCCGAGCGTATGGGCGTGAAGATGATGGTGAAGGGAGAGAGCGGCTACCACTCGCTCGCCAACGCCACCACGCTGGAGGCCATCTGGGCCAACCTGCACTCAGGCGTGCTCTCCATGCCGGACATGTTCCTGCTGGGTTTTTCCATGCTCGACCTGGCCGCCACGCCGTTCATCCGCAGCGGCCCCGATCTTCTCGAGCGGCTGGACGTCAACGGCTTCGTCTATTCGCGCGGCTATTCGAACGAGCAGGTCGCCAAGCTTCAGAACTACATCCTGATGGTGATCTGGTCGATCCAGAGCGATGTGACGGCGGCCGCCTCGTACCAGGACTTCATCAAGCACACGATGCTGTTCCCCCATCCGACGCCCTTCTCCTGGCTGCTGAACGGCAATCTCTACGAGAAGATCATCCAGCCCTTCGAGGCCAAGCTGGCCGAACTCGGCTGCGAGATCCGCAAGCATACCAAGGTCAGCCTCGTCGAACTGGACGGCGAGCGGCCCCAGGTTACGGTAGGCGGCGCGGCCGAGAACTTCGATTATCTGGTCATGGCCACGCCCGCTCCAGTCCTGGCCGATCTCGCCATGCGGGGAAAGGCGGGGGCCCGACTGGTCGACAAGGTCCCCGGCCTCTCGGAGGTGCGGCGCTTCTGGGGCGAGGCGATCCCGGTCGTGGACCTCTATTTCAACAAGAAGCTGCCCGACATTCCCGACGAGCAGGTGGGCCTCGCCGGTTCCGACGGCGATCTTTCGATCCTCGATCTTTCCCAGCTGTGGATTGGCGATCCCAACATGGAAGGCCGCACGGTGCTGGCCGTGGCCGCGTCCAACGCCTACGCCCTGACTTCGGAAACCACCGAGGAGCAGGGCTTCCAGATCGTCCAGAGGCTGCACGAGTTTCTGCCGGTGTTCCGTCCCGGCGCGCACTGGGGCGATCCGGACAGCGACATCTGCTGGGAAAAGACCCATTACCGGGCCAACGACACCAACCGCCTGTTCGTCAACGATGTCGGCAGCTGGCAGTGGCGACCGGTGGCCAGCTATCCGGCCCTGGCCAATGTCTTCATCGCCGGCGACTTCTGTCAGACCGACGTCGACATGGCGACCATGGAGGCGGCCATCCAGAGCGGCATGCTGGCGGCCGCGGCCCTTCAGACTCGCGACCAGGCCGTAAGCGGCGCCCGGCGTGGCGAGGCGATCGAATTGGCCACGCACGACGTCTACAGTGAAGCCAGCCTCCTGGCGGCCAAGCTGGCCCTGCTTCC
>DASXIE010000220.1:0-19370 GCA_036498165.1 Caulobacteraceae bacterium | reverse complement strand
GGAGCGAACCTGGATGATCTGGTCGAGCGGGCGGGGGAGTTGGCGGAGAGGTGAGGGGAGCGGGACCGTTGTCCGAGGTTGACTCATCTCGGACTTTCGGAACGTTCGCTCGCTTCGATTGACGGGCCTGTCACGCTGTTTCAAAAAAGATCAACTGGCCAGCGCCGGTGGGGGCGGCCGGTGAGGTTAGCGCGCGAGTACCGCCGAGAGGGTCTCCAGAGTCAGACCGTATCCCACGCTCTCTTCAATCAGCCGCCGCAAGGGCTGGGTTACAGCGAGCCGGCTAAGACGAGCGGTATTGGGTGAAAGCGCCGCAACTTTTGAGGCGATCTCATGAGCGCGCGCGAGGAGCTGGTCTTTGGGGACGATTTCGTTGACGGCGCCGTAGGCCTTCGCGTCTTCGACGCCCAGGACTTGTTGTGTGATCACGAAGTAGCGCCCCCGAATGGATCCGATCACATGCGGCCAAAGCGAATGGATGCCATCTCCAGGAACGATACCGAAACCGGCATGCGGCTTGTCCTGGAAAATGGTTTCAGGCGTTGCGAGCACGACGTCCGAAAGCAGGATGTATTCCGAATGGACAGTCGCCGGCCCATTCACAGCCGCAATGACCGGAACCGGAATATCAATGAGGTTGGCAAGCACTCGCCTGCCTTCTTGAAACATTTTGAAGAAGCCTTCGGCTGACCCGAAATCGAACTTCGATCCATCGATATTGTCGATAAAGGCGTTCCCCGTGCCCGTCATGATCACGGCCCGCGTATCGCGGTCCCGCCCAATCGTATGAAATAGATCGACAAACTCCTCGTGCGTGTCCGCGTCGAAGGTCAATGTGCCTCCATTCGAATGAAAACTCATCTCGAGGACACCCTCGGGGGAGCGAGAAAGCTTGGCGTGGGGGAAGTTGTCTTTATATTTGGAAAAATCCGCCATGGTCGTTTCTCCTGTGGGTTGACATGAATACTTCAGGGTTGGGAGTTTCTTCCTGCCTTGGGGACGTCACTCCCAGTCCAGCCGGACGAGGTTCTGGCCCGCCAGGCCGCCGCCTGGGATGCCGATCGCACGGCCGCCCTCGCTCACCGCACCGAGGTCGATGCCATGGAAACCCAGCTTGTCGATCAGGTCGGCCACCTTGGCCTTGGCGGCTGCGTCCAAGCCCGCGAAAAACGATACGCGCTTGCCGCCCGCGACACGCGGATCCTCCCCCAGGACCGCCGCCGGCAAGTGGTTGAAGGCTTTCACCACCCGCGCGCCGGGCAGGTGTTCCGCGACGATGTCCGTCGACAGCCGACCGTTGAGGTCGACGGGCTGAAAGGTTGGCGGCTCGATCGGGTTGTTGGCGTCGATGACGACCCGGGCGCCGAAATCGGGCAGGCCTGAAAGAGCGGCTGGCAACTTCGACCAGTTGACCGCCACAAGAACCAGGCCTTGGGCGGCCGCCTCCTCCCGCGTCCCCGCTCTGACGGGCCGACCGATGTCGGCGATGAGGTCCGCCAGGCTGTCAGGGCCGCGGCTGTTCGACAGAATGGCGGGAAGGTTCGCGTGCGCGAGGCGGCGGGCGAAGGCGCTCCCGATCAGGCCCGCGCCGATAATGCCTATGGTCATTGTCTGATTTCCTTCATCCGCCTATCGCAAACAGTCTCGCAGGAAGGCCCCGATCTCATCTGCGGCCAGATTGGCGGCCTTCAGGCGGCCGATGGCGGACGGAAAGACGTGAGGCATGCCGCTCCACACGTGAACGGCGGCGTGCAAGTTCGCATCGCGCAGCTTCTCGGCGTACCTCAGGGAGTCGTCGAGCAGGACCTCGTCGTCGCCCACGTCGATCCGGATCGGCGGCGCCACTTCGGGCGCGGGACCATAGAGGGGGGAGGCCCTGGGGTCTTTTGGATCGGCCCCCTGCAGATACAGGTCTGCGAAATGCGCCAGCACGGGTTTGGTGAAGATCGGGTCCGCGTCGGCCCGGGTCGTCAGGCTGGCCCCGGTCAACGCCAGATCGGTCCAGGGCGACATGACGGCGACGCCACGGGGCGCTCCCGGCCGGTCGTCCCGGCCAGCGAGGATCGCGAGCAGCGCGAGCGCCAGCCCACCGCCCGCGGACTCGCCGACCAAAGCGATCCTGTCGGCGCCTTCGGCGACCCCCTGATAGACCGCGAGGGCATCGTCCATCGCGGCCGGGAATGGATGTTCAGGCGCCAGTCGGTAGTCGGCAACAAAGGTGTTCGCATGGGCCCGGGTCGCGAACTGAGCCGCGAAGTTCCGCGCAGCTTCAGCGGAGCCGAGGACGTAGCAACCGCCGTGCAGGAACAGAATCTGCGCTCCGAAGTCGGCGTCGGACGACTCACACCACAGGCCGGGCACGCCGCCCACGACGTCGGGCCAGAACTGGACGTCAGGTGAGAAAGGGGCGTTTGCCGCGAGTCCGGCATTGAAGTCGGGGCGCGCCTTTGGACCGAGAACCGCTCCTTTACGGGGCGCCGCCGCGTTTCGCATGGCGTCGACGACACCGGCGTCATGGCTGTCCAAGGGATGGATCACGGCGCGGCTGGCCGGCGGGCTGCCCGTTTCGCCATCAGCGCACCCAGGCGCGGAAACAGCCTGACGGCGTTTCCGCCCATGACCTGCGCGCGCTCGGCCGTCGTGAGTTCGGCGGTCTGCGCCAGTTCGCGGACGCAGTTCACACCAAGGTCGCGGCGGATGTAGGGAAAGTCCGACCCGAACAGGACGTGGTCCAGGCCGACGACGTCCCGCAACATGCGCAGAATGGGGTCGCGATAGGACAGAGCTGTGTCCCAGTAGAGTCGCCGCAGAGTGTCGGCGACGCTCCCACGTTCCTCGCCACCGGGTATGACGTTCATCTCGTCGACGATGCCCCAGCGGCCCGCCAAGTATGGCGCCGTGCCGCCGGCGTGGGAGAAGATGTATTTGACGTTTGGCGTGCGGGCGAAGCGGTTGCTGTAGTGCATCTGCGCGACGGCCCGGGTGGTGTCGGCCGTGAAGTCGATCAGCGAATCCGGCAGGCCGAGGTGGTGGGCCGACGGATCGGGCGAGGCCGTCGGGTGGACAAAGACGACCGCCCCCCGCCGCTCCAGTTCGGCGAAAACCGGCTCGAGGCGGGCGTCGCCAAGGTAGACGCCGTGGGCGTTCGAAAACACCACGACGCCGTCCAGTTTCAAGGTGTCGAGGGCGTAGGCCAATTCCTCCAGCGCGCCCTCGACATCCGGGAGGGGCAAGGCCGCGAAGCCGCCTAGCCGGCTCGGGTGCGCCTGGATCAGCTCCGCCGAAAGTTCGTTGCAACGGCGTGCCAACGAGCGCGCTCGCGCATCGTCTCCGACGTGGACGCCCGGAGTTGAAATTGAGGTGATCGCGACGTCGATCCCGGCCTCGTCCATGAACGAGAGCATCATCCCGGTATTCCACGCCGGTGGCGCTATCCCGCCGACTGGGTTGTGGGCGTCGTTGGTCTCGCGGAAGAAGAATTCCGGCAGGATGTGATGGTGGACATCGATGGTGAAGGTCACGGCGCCCTCACCTGATGTCGCCGCGGATGAACTCGGCGGCGCGGCCGCCGATCATGATCGAAGGCGCGTTGGTCGCGCCGGAGATGACGGACGGCATGACCGAAGCGTCCGCGACACGCAGGCCCCGCACGCCATGCACCCGCAGTTCGCTGTCGACCACCGCGTCGCCGTCGGTCCCCATGCGCGCCGTACCCGTCGGGTGACCGAAGCTGAGCGCCCCGGTGCGCACGAAATCGACGAGGTCCTGGTTGCTGACAGCTTTCGGGCCGGGAATAAGCTCGGCCTCGCGGATCCCGTCGAATGCCGTCTGGCTCATCAACGCGCGCGTGGCTTCGACGGCTCGCAACGTCGCCGCCAGATCGCGGTCTGTGCCCAGGAGATTGATGTCGATCGTCGGCGGCGCGCGCCAATCGGCGCTCGTCAGGGTCACCTGCCCGCGGCTGGTAGGCTGAACGAGCGACGGCGAGATCGTGAAGCAGCCCTCCGGCAGGGGGCCATGGCGTGCGGCCAGTTCCGGAGTGGCGTTCGGCAGCTGCTCCAGGACCAGCAAGATGTCGGTCCCATGGCCGTCGACGCCGCTCGACAGGTTCACCTCCGCCTCGACCGCGTTGCTGGTTGCGGTGCGATCCGGAAACTTGCCTTTGTATTTCGAGACGACGCCGGAGACGTGCACGTGGTCCTGCAGGTTGCGACCCACGCCCCTCAGGTCGGCGACCGGTGCGATGCCTAGCCTCCGCAGCGCGGCCGCCTCGCCCACCCCGGACAGCATCAGCAGCTGAGCGGTGTGGATGGTGCCCGCCGACAGGATCACCTCCCGTGTCGCCGACACGCGCCGCAGGGTGTCGCCGTCCGCGATCTCGACCCCGCCGGCCCGGTCGCCGTCGAACACCACCCGCGTGACGTTGGTGTTCAGCAGCAGCGTCAGGTTCGCGCGCCCGAGGCTGGGATGCAGAAAGGCGACGGCGGCACTGATGCGCGTCCCGTCGCGTGCGATGTTCATGTTGAGGTAGCCGGCCCCGTCGCGCATCGGACCGTTCATGTCGTCGAGGATGGGCAAACCCATCTGCTCGGCCGCCGCGATGACCGCCCGCGCGGTCGGATGAGGATCATGCGGGCGCCGAATATGGATCGGGCCGCCGACACCGCGCCATTCGTTCGCGCCGCCCTCCCAGTCCTCCTGAGCCTTGAACGTCGGCAGGACGTCGCCGAACGCCCAGCCCTTGGCGCCATGCTCGCCCCACCCGTCGTAGTCCCGCGCCATGCCGCGGCTCCAAACCATCGCATTGATGGAGCTGCCGCCGCCCAGGACATGCCCAAGCGCGATGTTGAAGCCGCGGTCGTTGACCTGCGGCGTCGGCTTGATGGTAAGTCCGAAATCCAGCGGACTGCCGACGTTGTAGAACCAGATGCTGGGATTGCTGATCGTCGGCGCGTCATCGGCGCCGCCGGACTCGATCACCAGCACTTCGGCCCCGGTTTTCGATAGCTCTCCGGCGACCACCGACCCGGACGCGCCGGCTCCCACGATGACGTAGTCGTAGCTGGCGCGAAGGGCGCCTGGGTTTGCGGCTAGGCTCATCTCATCCTCCTGTGGGCAGGCGCGGCGCGACAGCATGGGCCTCAGGCAAGGCGTCCTGTGTCTTCGAAACTCAGTCGCGGATTGCGTGGGAACAGGTTCTCGTCCGACCCGTAGCCGAGCGAGCAGATGAAGTTGGACCTGATCCGCGTGCCGGCGAAGAATTCCTGGTCCACGCCGGCGTTGTCGAAGCCCGACATCGGCCCGCAATCCAGTCCCAGCGTCCGCGCCGCCAGGATGAGGTAGGCGCCTTGCAGGCTGCCGTTCCGAAACGCCGTGACTTCCGCGACCGCCGGGTCGGCGAAGAACTGCTGCATCAGTTCGGCGCGCGCCGGGAACAGCCTTGGCATCTGGTCGGCGAAATCGAGGTCGTAGCCGATGATCACCGTGACAGGCGCGGCCAGGATCTTCGGCGCATTGTTAGGCGACGCCAGTTCCGAAAGCCGGCGTTTGCCGTCGTCGCTCCTCACCCAGACGTACCGGCCCGGGCAGCAGTTGGCCGACGTCGGCCCGAACTTCATCAGGTCGTAGAGCTCGCGCAGCTGTGCGTCGGAGACGGTGCGGTCCGTCCAGCCGTTGCGCGTGCGGGCCTCTCGGAACAGTTGATCCCGGGCGGCCGCTTCGAGTTTGTCAGGCATAAAGGCCTCCGACGGCTAGGGTCACGTCCAGGCGTCCCTCAGATCGGGTACTGCCGCTGGCCGCTGTGGGAGTTGATCCAGATGAGGTCCTGGAATTCCTTCAGGCTCTCGGGGCCGGTGCGCCCCCAGCCGCTGTCCCTAACCCCGCCCATGGGGGCGTGGATCTCGTCGTTCACCGTCGGTGAGTTCACATTGACGATGCCGGCCAAGATCTTCGGCGCGAGTTCGAAGGCCTTGTAGGTGTCGCCGGCGAGGATTGACGAGGTAAGGCCATAGAGCGTGCGGTTGGCGGCCTCGACCGCCTCCTCCGGCGTGTCGACGACTTCCACCACAACCACCGGCCCGAAAGTCTCCTCGTTGGCGAGCGCCACATCGAGCGGCACGTCGCTGAGGATGGTCGGGTGATAAATATTGCCGTCGATCACACCGCCGGTGTGCAGCTTGGCCCCCTTGGCGAGCGCTTCTTTCACCCGGTCGTCGCACAGCTTGACGGCGGCCGGCGTGATCAGCGGACCGATGACGGTCTTGTGGTCATGCGGATCGCCCTTGATCAGGGTCTCAGTACGTGCCGCGAACTTCTCGAGAAACTCATTCGCAATCTTGCGCTGTACGATGACGCGACGTGTGTTCAGGCAAATCTGCCCTTGGTGAAAGAACGAACCAAAGGTCGCGGTGCGAACCGCATAGTCCACGTCGACGTCGTCGAGAATGATCATGGGGTTGTAGCCCCCCAACTCCATCGTGGTGCGCTTGAGCGTCTCGCCGGCCCGCTTGGCGAGCATCTTGGCGGTCTTCACCCCGCCGATCAGGTTGATCACCCGCACTTCCGGGCGCTCGAAGAAGACGTCGGCGATCTCGCCCGCCACGCCGGGCGCGTGGGTCACGACGTTGATCACGCCCTTCGGGAAGCCCGCCTCCTCCGCCACCTGCGCCAGGATGATCCCGGCCGAGATCGGCGCCAGCTCGGACGGCTTGACGACCACGGTGTTGCCCGCCGCCACCGGAGACAGGACCGCCCGCCACGACAGCACGTTCGCCCCGTTCCACGGCGTGAAGCTCGCCACCACGCCCAACGGCCGACGCACCCCGATGGAGTGCGTGCCGGCCAGATTGCTCGCCAGCACTTCGCCTTTGGGCAGGTACATCCACCCCGCGGCTTGCTCGATGGTCGCCGCCACCAGGTCCTGCTGGAAGGTGGCGAACGAGATCGTGCTGCCGGTCTCCTGGGCCAGGATCTCGGCGATCTCGGCGCGCCGCTCCTTGACGATCTCTGCCGCCTTGAAGAACAGCCTGGCTCGCTCGGCCGGCGTGGTCTGCGCCCAGGCCGGAAAGGCCGCAGCGGCGGCGTCCACCGCCCGCGTCGCCTCGGCGCGGCCGCCGGCCGCCACACGGGCGTACAGGCTGCGGTCGAAGGGCCGATAGACGTCGAACAGCTTGTCGTCTTCGGCGGCCAGCCATTCGCCGCCCGCGAAGTAGCCGTACGTCTGAACGCCGTTCCCCTCGCTCACGGCACGCATCTCGGACATTTCAGTTTCCCTTTTGAAAGCGACTGCGGGGCGTCACGCCATCGAGCCGACGCTGGTGGCTGGCGCGCGGCCCTTACCGGCTCGGTTGTCGAGGCTGAGCGCGCCCGCGCCATAGACTACGAGCTGCAGGAGACCCCCGGTCATCACCAGGTTCTTGATGAAGTGGAAGATCTGGTTCGGATCGGCGAAGTTGAGGTGGAAGAACACCGCCGTCGCCAGGCAGAAGAGGCAGAAGATCGCCGCCGCGATCCGCGTCCGGTAGCCGAGGATGATCAGCAGACCGCAGCCGACCTCGACCCCGATCGCGCCGGCGTAGGCAAGGTCCGGCGGCAGGGGCAACGTCGACGACTTGATCAGGGCGATCGTGCCCGCATGGTTCGCGACCTTGCTCAGGCCGCTGGCCATGAACGGCAGGCCCATGAACAGGCGGCCGACAAAGGGCAGGTAGCGCGTGTCGATCATGGAACGGTCCCTTGGCGGTCCGGGCGACGCCGGTGGTTGTCAAAGCTGGAAGGTGTTCGGATCAGTCGCTCATCGCGGCGGTCGACGGCGACGCCGGCGCTGCGCCGAAGCGGCCTCAACGACGCAGGGCGGCGCTGATGTTTTCCAGGACGCCGAGCTGAGCAAAGATCATCGACCCCTCGGGATAGCAGTCGAAGCGTTTGATCTTGCCGTCTTCGATTTCGAACACGTCGCAGCACGGCGCGTCCATTTTCTTGCCCGTGGCGGGCAGTTCGCCGAAGGGAAGCTGCAGCGGCCCATCGTGGGTGCCCTGCAGGGCCAGCTGCACCACGACGACATTCCCATCCGAGTAGACGCGGTAGAGTTCGCGATGCATGTTTGAAAACGCGGCGCCGTAGTTGCGGACCGGGTCGGCGAGGTTGCGACCCCGGTAGGTCTCGCCCACCGAATTGTCGTTGAACACCCCATCCGGCGTAAACACGTTGATCCAGCCCTCCAGATCTTTCCGTTCTGCAATCGCATAGGCCTCGCGAACGACGGCCACATTGTCATGTTTCACGAGCGGTTCCTTTCGTGGCTGCGGGATGGCGGCAGGAGACCGGAGGGGCCTCCGGGCCTGCGGGTAACGCCTCGGCCGCTAGCGGCCGGGCGTGTTCGTGGGCGTTTCGTCGCCAGCAGGCCGGCGCGGCGGCGACCTTGTCCCGAAAGCACCGAGACAGGTGCGACTGATCCGAGAATCCGGCGGCCACGGCGATCTGTGAGAGGGGCAGATTGCTTTCGATCATCAGGGCTTTGGCGCGCTCGATGCGCCGCATGACAACATAGGCGTGCGGCGGGCAGCCGGTGCTGGCCTTGAAGGCGCGCGCGAAGTGGTCCTCGCTGAGCCGCACCAGCGACGCGAGGCGCGAGTTGGTCAGGCGCGAGGCCAGGCGGCACTCGATGTGGCGGCCGAGGCGCGCCAACTGCCAAGGCGCCAGGCCTCCGCGCACACACGGATCCCGCGCAGTTGATACGGCGTCGACAAGGGTCAATGACCACGCTCCAGGGTTGGAATGTCAGACGTTGCGAAGGACAGATTCGCTCTCTCGTGGCTCAGGGGGGAAGTAAAAGTCTGAAAAAAATTGAAAATCCGCCTTATGAGGACCACGCGAATCCGACCAATTTCCAGGTTTAGAGCGAGCAACCTGGCTCATCTATTCTTTATAGAAGCGATGCCCGAGGGGTTCAGGCTAGCTCGGTGTGCATATGGACACCGGGCGACAGCAACAGAGTAACCGGGCTGAGCTCCGCGGCCGCCAGCAACGCCTCGCGCTGACTGACATCAAGCGAACCTTGCAGCGACAGCAGGCGGGTGACGCTCGCGGATGTCTGCCGACTGACGATCTCGAGATCCACCTCGACGACTTCCAGAGGCCAGTCTCGCGATGCCGCGTATCGCTTCAGCGTCAAGGCCGTGCAGGCCCCCAGGCTGGCCAACAGCAGGTCAAAGGGCGCCAAGGCCCCGGCGTTTTCGCGGTCGCCTTCGGGTTGGCGGGCCGTCAGCGCATGACGCACGCCGATGTGGATGTCGACCTCGCTCGCATCTCCCTCGATCGCGGCGGTCACCCACAAGGTGTTCGTCTCCGCTCGATCCGCCGGCGCCGGCGGCGAGTCGCGTCGATCATGCAACGGGCGCGACCGGTCGGCTTGCAGGATTCCGGCCAACGATGCTTTTTGCTACGCGGCCGTCAGAACCTTCCGCGCCGCGACGACGTCGCGGGTCCACAGACCCTCGGTGTACTTGCCCAGGATGTCTTCGAGGCCTGGCTTGCCGACACTCGGCCACCGGGCCGCAAGGTTCGTCGCGGCTCGCAGCTCGCAGGCCACGCCTCCCTGCCGTCTGGCGGTATCGCGGGCGAACTCCAGCAGAGCCTGGGCCTCGCTGTCATCGGCGCGGAGCTGGGCGCGAACCCGCTGGATCTCGCCCAGGATCCACAGTTCGCCACTCCGCTTGACCCGCTCGAGCAAAGTGTCGGCCAGTTCGATCGCCGCTTCGCCGGCCCCGGCGGAGCCGAGGGTCTCGGCGAGTTCCGCCAGAAGGTTCACGCGTCGCGGATGGGCCGTGCGGACATCGAAGCCGCTGCTCAGGAAAGCGAGGCCAGGACCGGCATCGCCGCGGCGAGCCGCCAGCAGCGCCCTGACGATCCGCGTCCAGCTGGCGAAACCGGGCGGCCCGCCGCGCCGCAGCGAGGCGTCGATGAGCTCCAGGTAGCGCTCGGCCCCAGCGTCGTCGCCGACCAGGACGGCCATCAGGCACGCGCCGTCCGCCAGGGTGCCAGGCGTGGCGTTGTCGTTGCCGGTTCTCAGCGCCAGGATGGCGTTTTCCCGGGCCAGCGCGATCGCCGAGTCGGGCTTGCCCTCCATCCACAGCAGCGAAATCAGCGCGGTGCGCGTCGCCCTCTCAGGATCGGAGTCGCGCCAACGCCGTCGCTCCCGCCTGGGCCCGCTCGCCAGGCGCACGCGCTCTATGGCCTCGCGCGCACTCGCAAACTTGCCGCTCAGGAAATCGGTGGCCGCGGACACCCGCTCGGCGACGATGCCCTTTGGCGAACTTGGGCCTTCGCAGACGAGCTCCCAAAGCCGGACCGCGCAAGCCGCCGCCAGGTCGATGCGGGCGTCGGCTATGTGCGCGTCCCAGAGCGCATAGGTGGCAATGAACTCTGATCGCCCATCCTCGAGGCGGATCGCCAGGTCGATCGCCCGCTGCGATGCCGGGGCGGCTTTGACAACCTTGTCGGGCACGGACAGCACGACCTGGGCGAGCGCGATGTTCAGGGCCATCTCGTCGGCCGGTTCCAGCGCCGCGGCGCCAAGCGCCGTTTCGATACGCCTCGTGGCTTCCTCGAACCGAACAAGCCGCATCCACACCGGGAAAGCCGCAAGCGTCAGCGGTACGGTGAACGACGCATCCCCCTTCGGATGACATGACCAATCAAGCGCGGCGCGCACATCCTGGAGCTGACGGCTGAGATATCTGAGCCGGTCCGGCGCCGAGCGGCGCTCGAATTCGGCTTCGGCCTCCCTGAGGATCGTGATGACACAGGCCGCATGCCTGGCGGCGGCGGCGCTCAGTTCGCCGGCCGCCTCGAGCTTCCGGCGCGCATAGTCGCGCGTCGTGTCCAGCAGGCGATATTCGGTCGGCGTTCGCCCGAGGTCGGCGATGACGAGGCTTTTCGTCACCAAGTTGGTGAGGACCTCCTGGGCCATGTCTCGATCTGCCGTCGGGCCGAAGAGGACGCGCACCGCCGCCTCGGAGCTGAACAGTCCCTGGAACAGGCTGAAGCACCGAAGGGCGCGCCGCTCGACTTCGGGGAGCGAGTCGTAGCTCCAGTCGATAGCCGCGGACAAGGATCGGTGTCTCGGGACCGAGGTACGCCGGCCCTGCAAAAGCACTTGGAAACGATCGTTCAGCGCAGACTGGAGATCCGCCAGGCCGAGGGCCGGGATCCGGCCGGCGGCGAGCTCTATGGCCAGAGGCAAACCGTCCAGTCGGCGGCAGATGCGGCCTACCAGGCTGGCGTCATCGTCGGTCACCCTGAAGCGCCGGTCGGCGGCCAAGGCCCGATCCACGAACAGGCGCGCCGCCGGAAAGTCCAGGACTTCGTGGGCGGAGATCGAGCCGTCATCGGGCGGGACAGCAAGCGGGTCGATCCGCCAGACGGACTCGCCTTCCGCGCGGAGAGGTTCGCGACTCGCGCACAGGATCGTCGTCTTCGGCGACCTGCGCAGGATCGCCTCTGAAACGCGAGCCGCATCCTCGATCGCGTACTCGCAACTGTCGAGGACAATGAGCAGTTCGAGTGGCGCGATCAGAGCGGCCAGCGCGTCGATCGCGCCCTCCTCGTGGAATCTCAGTCCAAGGGCCGCGGCGACGGCCATCGCCACACCCCCAGCCTCGGTGACTTCGACGAAAATGGCCCCGTCGGCGAAGCCAGATTCCGCGGCCCGCGCGCTGGCCAGCGACAGGGTCGTTTTGCCGATGCCGCCCGGCCCCACGATCGTCAAAAGGCGCGACCGAGAAAGGCGCTCGGATACTCCTGCGATGTCGGCTTCCCGGCCGATCGTCTCGGTCAGGCTTGCCGGCAGACGGTGCTCGCGCGGGACTGGAGCGGCCGCCTGAAGTCCGAGCGGCGCGACGAAGCGGTACCCTCTACCCGAGGCGGCGACGATGTAGTCCTCGCCGGATTGATCCTTCAGCGAGCGGCGTATCGCAGAGATCTGCACGCGAAGGTTTGCGTCCTCGACCTGGGTGTCAGGCCACGCGCGCGCGATCAGCTCCGCCTTCGTCACAAGCTCGCCGGGCCGCTCCAGCAGTGCGATTAAAAGGTCCAGGGCCCGGCTGCCGATCGCGACGGGCCGCCCGGCCTCCGTGAGACGACGCCCAGCGAAGTCCAGTTCGAAGGGCCCAAAAGCCAGGGCCGTGGGGTTCTGTTCTGCGTCGCCGATCACTTCACGGGTGCTTCTGTGAAACGGCCGTATCACGTCGTGCTCCTGGCGAGTAGTTCGGCTTGCGCGTGACCCCATATGGTGCTGCCATGCGCCTCACGAAATTGAAACGAAAGGAACGCTGCGTTTTCAGATTCAACGCAAAGCCGGCGAAGCTCAGCAAGGTCCGGCTTGGGTCGCTAGCGGCGGTTGGTCCGACGTTTGAAACCGGACCCGCCATCCGAGCGCCCAATGTCCCGAACCCGTGGCGGCTCCAATGTCCGCTCCTGGCAGCGGCTATGTCTTCACCGCCAGCCGGATCCGGGCGATCATGGGGTGGACGGGCTCCAGGATTCGGCAGGCGCTTTCGTGCGCCTGGGCGTGGTCGGGTGCGCCGCTCTCGATTTACCTCCCTCTGGGAGAGGTCGAGACGCGCCTGTAGGCGCGTCCGGGTGAAGGCTCTTACGCCAGGCGCACGAGCGCCAGCGCCGCCGCCGCCGGGCCGACCCCGTGGGTCGCGTTGACGTGCGCTGCCCCCGCCGGCGGCGCCGCGAAGCTCGCCGCCGCCTGGACCAGCGGGGCGGTGTTCTGCGGCGTCGGATCCACCACCAGCGTGCCGCCGGACCCGTCGCTGGAGAGCGCCCAGGTCGAGGCCAGGTAGTTGCCCTTCAGCTTGATGGTGGCGACGATGGCGCCGCTGGTGACAGTGAGCGTCCCGCCGGCCGTCGTGCCGCTGTAGGACACCGTCGGGTGGGATGCGAAGGCGATATCCTGCAGATCGAGCTTGGTCGCCCCCGTCTTGGAAAAGCCGATGATCGTGCCGCCGTAGAACTCGGACTGCGTCAGCACCAGCTCGCCCTTGGGCGTGGTGGAGGTGAAGTCGACGGTCTCGTCCAGCGGCTGGCCGACGATCACCGTCCCGCCCTGAATGTCGATCACCCCAGAGCCAGTGACGAACCCCTGGACATCGATCGTGCCGCCATCGGCGAACAGCTTGCCGTTGTTGGCGATGTCGCTGACCAGGTCGATCCGGGCCGTTCCCTGGGTCTCGATCAGGCCGTAGTTGGTCACGCTGCCGGCGCCGAGGTCGAGGGTCAGGGCGCCGGCGCTGCTGGCGATCACCGTTCCGGACGCGCCGACGCTGAAAGCGCCGGTGACGGTGAGGCCGCCCTTGACCGCCAAAGTCTCACTGTGCGCGCCGACGACGCTCTGGTTAAAGTGGCCTTGCTGCATGACCCAGTTACCGCCGGCGGCGATGGTGTAGGACGCGAAATCGTCCACGAGGGCGACGACGTCGCCGACGATCTGGGCGTTCTGGCCCATGGTCACGATCGTGCCGCTACCGGCCCCCAGCACGAATGCGCCGCCGTCGCCTTCGACGCTGCCGACGAAATGGGCCCCGCTGTCGGCGATCAGCACATCCTTGTTCGAGGTGAATTTCACGGCGTAGCCGTAGGACATCGTCGCCGCGATGGTGGCGAAATTGGTCACCGTCACCGCCGCCGTGCCGGTCGTCCGGACGCCGGTATCGCCTTTGATCAGCGCGGTGTGGATGCTGGCGCTGCCGTTGGTCACCGAGCCGCCGGCCAGGCGAACGCCGTCGCCATAGGCAGAGCCGGGGCCGCCTGCGCCCTGGAAGCCCGCGCCCAGCGCGCCGGGAGCGCCGCCTTCGATGGACCCCAGGTTGACGATTGTGGTGACGCCGGCCGCCGCGACGCCGACGCCGCCTGCCCCGCCCTGGCCGGGCTTGTTGTAGGTATTCACCGCGCCGCCGTCGCCGCCCTGGCCGCCGAGGATCGTCGCCTTGTTGGTCAGGACGCCGCCGACCAGCAGGTCGACGCCGGCGCCGCCGAAGCCGCCGGCCTGGCCCGGGGCCTGGCCATAGGCGTCGGCGCCCTGGCCGCCCACGCCGCCCTCGATCATCCCGGCGTTGTTGGCCACCACGCCCCTTCCGCGCAGGATCACGCCGCCCCCGCCGGCTAAGCCGCGACGGAAGCCGTCGCCGCCGCCGCTATCGCCGCCGCTGATCACGCCGCTGTTGGTCACCGTGCCGACCCCCAGCAGGATCCCGTCGCCGCCGAAATCGACGTTGGTGCTGAAGCTTATGCTGCCCCCGGCGATCAACCCGCTGTTGACGATCGTCGCATTGGCCGCCCTGACGCCCTCGCCGCCGAACCGGGCGCTGTGGCCGCCGACGATCGTGCCCGTGTTGCCGATGGTCAGATGGGCGCTGGCGCTGGCCGAGTCGACGCCGTCGCCGGCCTGTTGGGTGAGCGAGAACCGCGAGCCGTCGCCACCCCTGATCGAGCCACGGTTGGAGAGCGAGCCGCTGGCCCCGAAGACCACGCCCCCGCCGCCCTGGCCGCCCGCGCCGGTCTGGTAGTAATAGCCGCCGTAGTCCGAGTAGCCGCCCTGGCCGCCGTCGCCGCCGTAGACGGCGCCGGCATTGGTCAGGACCCCGCCGGCCTTCAGATCGACCCCGATCCCCCCGGTCCCGCCGGTCCCGCCGACTCCGCCATAGCCTACGAAGGTTCCCCCGAAGCCGCCCGCGCCGCCCACGACATCGCCGGTGTTGGTCATCGTCGAGGCGAGGTTGAACACCACGCCATTGCCTCCGGCGCCGCCGGACGGTCCCGATCCGCCGGTCCCGCCGGCGTAGCTGCCCCCATGGCCGCCGCCACCGCCGAAGATCTCTCCGCTGTTGGACAGCGACGCGGCCGCCTTGAACGTCGCCCCCACATGTCCCGCGCCGCCGGCGCCGGTCGTTCCCGCCGTCCCGTAGGCGGCGGCGATGGATCCCTGATTGGTGACGGTAACCGCCGCCGCCGCCAGCAGCCCCAGCCCCTCGATCTTCGCCGTCGGCTTGATCAACAGCGTTGTGACCCCGGCGGCGATCGTATAGCCGCCGAAGTACGTCCCGGTGAGCGTCTTGCTGGTCATCACAGAGCCTTCGATTGTTGCCAAACCGAAAAGGAACGCATGGAATCGAGACCGGTCAAGAGGTTACGTCCAGCCAAGCTTGCCCTCCGCTCCAACCCTCAAGCGGCGTCCCCCGCTTCGCCGCGAAGGGCCAGGACACCGCCCAGCCCCACCTCTCGCCCTGGAAGAGATCGAGACGCGCCCTGCGGGGGGTCGAGGCCAGGTAATTGCCTTTGAGGACGATGTGGGCAGTATGAATGCCGTCGCTGAGAGCGCGCCGCCGCTCACCGTGCCGCCGCGTCCACAGCGGACTTTTCGAAAGTCCGAGATGGGTCGAACCTTGCCTCTGCGACCCAGCTGGAAAGCCGCCATTCGCTGCGACGTGGCGCAGGCCTGTGCGGCACACCGAAGGTCCAGAAGCTGGAGGTGCTCCAACTTCCGCTCCTGGCGCGAAGCTGTCTCGCTAGCGGACCCATTGGGCGTCCGAGACGGGTGGAGCGCCGCCGCCGGCGAGCGGCCCGAAAGCAGACTCCGCTACTGCATCGGCGCCCTATGGTCAGATGGCCTCGATCAGCTCGACCGCACGGTCGATGCCGGGCTCCTCGGCGATCCTGGCGGCGAAAGCCTCCGCGCGAGCCTTCAGGGCCGGATCGGCCAACAGACGCAAGGCGGCTGCCCGTATCTCCGCGGGGGACGCCGTCACCGGCAGGACGTCTCCCACGGCGAGCTTGGCGACCTGGGCCGCGTTGGCAGGCTGGTCAGCGCCTGGCGGGAGGCACAGCATCGGAACGCCGGCGGCGAGCGCCGCCATCACCGAGCCGTGGCCGGCGTGGGTGATGAACAGGTCGGCATCCGCCAGCACCGCCGCGTGCGGAACGCTCAGCGCGATGGTGGTGAAGGCGCCTACCTTCACTTCGGCGGGATCGATCCCCCGCCCGGTGGTGACGACAGACTCCGCGTCCAGGCCGGCGAGCGCGTCGCAGATGCGTTGCAGCAGGCCGACCTGGCTTCCGGGGAGACCCTGGACGCCGGTCGAGAGGCTGGCCAGCACGAGCGGCCTGTCGGACCAGCGTCGCCTCCATGCGGTGTCGACGCCGCGGGCGGGCCGAACGGGGCCGACGAAGGCCAGGTTGGCCGGGAATGCCGCGCCGGCGTCGAACGCTTCGCTGGTGAACCCGAGCGTCAGGTCCGCCCCGTCCATCGGCGCCCTGCAAAAGCCCCCCATGAAATCGCACCAGAAGCTGTAGGGCGCGTGCATCAACGCGACCGTCTTCAGCCCGGCGCTCTTGGATCCCGTGAGCAGCCCGGGCATCAGGCAGTCGACCAGCATGGCGTCCGGCTCGAATCGTCGAGCCAGGTCCATCGCATCGTCGCGCGACAGCTGCTGAAACGCCTCGAGCCACGCGAGCCGCTGCGCCGGCGCAAGTTTCAGCGAGGCCGGGTCGCCCTGGTCCAACTGCGCAGCCGTCGCGTACCGGTGGACGCGCGCGCCCGCACGCTCCAGCGGCTGGCGCTGAGCGTCGTGGCCGAGGGCGTCTACGCCGTGACCACGCGCCACCAGCGCTTCGACGAGCGCAAGCAGCGGCTGCAGGCTCCCGGCGCCGTCCATGGTGGAGAGGAGGAAGCGCATTCAAGCGCCACTCTAACCCGCCGTGCCGGCTAAACGAGCGCTTTAGCGGGCAGCGTCCGCTTTGGGTTGTAATAGGTCATTCAACCTTGGCCTGGAATCGGACAGTTGCAGCGCAAAGCCCAATGTCCGGTCTGCGGAACGAAGCTAAAGTCCGCTGATGGCGCTTTGGCGACCGCCGTTCCAACAGCTCGGACCGACACAAAAGGCCTCAGGCCACAGCGGTCGCAGCCTCTGGCCCGGGCGTAAAGCCTTCAATATGCGGGAGCATCAACTGCACCCACCCGACACCCAATAGATACGCGGCCGAGGCCCAGGCGAGGAGGGGCGCGTAGCCGTATCCATGGTCGAATGTCCATCCCGCGATGGACAACATCGCCATGCCGGCGATGTTTCCGCTGAAGGCCTGGATCGCGATCACCGTCCCCACGCGTCCCGGCGGGGAGATGTCGGTCGCCAGTGCAAAAATGTTGATCGAGAAGCATTGGTGGGCCGCGAGCGTCAGGCCGAGGATCGCCACCGCCAGCCAGTAGTTTCCCGCCGATGCCGCGTACCAAACCGGGATCACCAACAGGGCTGCCGTCAGCATCAGCGATTTGCGCGTGGCGTTGATGCTCACGCCCACTGCAAGCAGGCGCGTCGAAACGAAGCCCGCGAGCAACGCACCGACGCCGGAGGCGGCATAGATGATCGCGAGCGGCACACCGAAGGCGCTCATGCCGAGGTGGAACACGCGGTTGAACAGGTCGGGCATCCAGTAGAGCAACAGCCACCATACGCTGTCCGAACAAGCGCGCGCTCCGGCCACGGCCCAGGTGCGCCGGTCGCCCAGAACGTCGGTCAGACGGGATGTCTCCACGGCGAGGGGGGTCGGCCTGTCCGGCTCGGCCGTGATGACCTGGCTCGCTCGCGAACCCAGCCACGCCACGACCCAAAGGAAGCCGAGGCCGCCGGTGACCAGGAACGCGTTCGCCCAACCGATCTTTAAGGCGACCACTGGGATGACCAGCGGGGTCACGATAGCGCCCAAAGTGCTTGCGGCGCTTATGATGCCATACGCCATCGCTCGCAGGTCGTTGGGGTACAGGGCTGCGGCCGTCTTGATCGCCGTCGGCGAGTTCAGCGCCTCCGTGACCCCGAGGGCAGCCCGCGCGACCGTGAACTGCCCGACCGTGCGGGCGACCGCGTGGCCGATTGCCGCCAGGCTCCAGAGCGCCACCCCAAGTGGGTTCGCGCGCCGCCATCCGATACGGTCGACCAGCCAGCCTGCCCCAAGGAACGAGAAAGCGGTGGCGAACTGGAACGCGGAGGTCATCCGGCCGTAGTCGCCGTCGGTCCAGCCAAGGTCGTGCTGCAGCATAGGCTTTAGGACCGCGATAATCTGGCGGTCGGCGTAATTGAGCAGGATGCCGAGGCTGACCAACCCGAGCACGAGCCCGCGCCGACCTTGCCATAGGGTGGGTTTCTGGATCCGCATGCCGCCCCCGACGATCACGAGCATCGGGCTTTGCGTAACACAGATAACTCAGCCTCACATCGGCGCTGTCACGTCGATCTTGGCCGCTCGGCGGCCGTTGCGAATGACATGTTCCTGGATCGATGCGAACGTCCGCTCCTGGCGCTTGACCGACCTTTGCGAGCCTGCCTCCGGCTTGGCGCCGCGCCATCGGCCCCCTAGTCGTCGAACCCGACGAACACGGTCGCCTCCGCCACCGACTTGCGTTCGGACACCACCGCGTTCGCTGGGAAGGTCTCGTCGGGCCAACCCAGGGCGATACTCTTCATGATCACCTGATCTTCGGCGACTCCGGCATGCTCGCGGACGACGGGCGACTGCATGATGCCTTGACTGTTGATCACCGCGCCGAGCCCACGCGACCAAGCGGCGTTGACCAGGGCGGTCGCCACCGCGCCGCAGTCGAAGGGCGCGTCGTCCATGCCGTGCAACGACCGGTCATAGGTCACGATCACGCAGACGGGCGCGTCAAACTGACGAAAGCCGCGCAGCACCCAGTCCTGGCGCCCTTCCTTGTCGTCGCGCGCAATCCCCATCGCCGCGAACAGCTGCTTGGCGACGCCGATCTGCCGCTCGCGGTGCTGCCCCGCGAAGGGGGCGTTCCCTATGCGGAACTCGCGCGATTGCGGAACGCCCGACAGGTTCCGTTCCGTGTTGCCGGCGCGGATCCGATCGAGCGGCTCGCCCGTGATGATGTAGAAGTTCCACGGCTGGGTATTCATCGACGACGGCGCCCGCATCGCCAGAGCAATGATCTCCTCGATCAGGGCCTTCGGCACTGGGTCGGGCTTGTAGCCGCGAATGCTGCGGCGGCCCAGGATGACGTCGTCGTACTGCATGAGCGCCCTCAAGGATCGTCGTCACGGCTCAACTGTCAAAGCGCCGTCAGCCCGTCTTCGCGTGTTAGCCGCATCAAATGACGGCGTCGAGCAAGGGTGTCGGACGGCATTGCACGATCACCGGCCCTGACGGCGCCATCGGAACGCGGGGCTCGCTGGCGGTCCGCAACGGGTCGCGAGCGGTGGTTTTGTTGGCGCCCGAAACTCGCCGTTTCCGACGCACTGCGGGTGCGGGCCCAACGTCCGGAATCCGGCGCCGCCCCAATTTCCGCTGCGGGCGCA
>DASXIE010000219.1:0-3008 GCA_036498165.1 Caulobacteraceae bacterium | reverse complement strand
GCACCCTTCCCTAGAGCCGCAGCAGGGCCACCGGGGCCAGGGCGGCGATCAGCGCCGCGGCCTGCAGGGCCAGGGTCCGCGCCGCGCGCCCCGGCGCCGCCCAGTCGGCCGTCATCAGGAAGCCGACCACCAGCGGGGCCTGGGCGGCGATCAGCAACTGCCAGGTGTGGGCCACCGCTCCCTCGTCGGTCTCGCCCCGCTCCCATCCCAGCGTGACCGCCGCGATCACCAGGGCCAGGGCGGCCAGCGAGAGGATCACCGGCCCCACCGCCGCGATCCGGTTGAGTGTCATCCGGTCCATCACGCGCCTCCTTTATCGTCCCAGCCGCACCGCCTTCATCCGCCGCTTGTTCACGTGGCCCTTGGGGGCCGGGGCGTCGGTGGGCATCTCGCCGCGGAAGTAATAGCGCTGCCAGGCCTCCTTGATCGTCGCCGGGTCGCGCTTGAACAGGCGGGCGTTGAAGTCGTCGCGGCGGGCCCGCCAGGCCTCGTACTGGCCGTGCAGGTCGGCGTCGCGGGTCAGGGATTTCTGGATCAGCTCGAAGCCCTCCAGGGGCTTGTCCTGCACCAGGGTGATGAAGCAGAAGGGCTCGCCCTTGGCGAAGCTCACCCGGCCCGGGCGGGTGAAGATCCAGTTCATGGTGAAGGGAAAGGGCAGCCAGTCGGTCTCCACTAGGCCCTCCAGGGGCTGGATGCCGTCCTTCACGTGGTTGGGCGCCCCGCCGGTCCACATCGACCAGCCGTCGGGGGTGCGGAACAGATAGCCGGGATGGAAGGTCACGATGCCGTGCGAGAAGTGGCTCCTGGCGAAATCGCCGAACTCGGGAAAGGGGTGGTCGGGGGTGAGCTTGATGTCCTTCTGGTCCGGCCCGCCGTTCCATTCCGCGCTGAAACCCACGGGGCACAGGATCTCCCAGCCGGTGGAGTTGGCCATGGTCAGCGGCAGGCAGCGATAGGGATGGCGGTCGAAAAAGGCGTCCATCCACGCCCGCTGCGGGCGCCCCGGCACGATGTCCGGCGGCCGGCTCGCGGTCGGAAAGCACTCCAGCTCCATGCGGTACTCCTTACCTCGCCCGCGCCCTCTGCGTCATCCCGGAAGCGACCCCGGACTTGATCCGGGGGAAGCTATCCGGGACCCAGGGGGTTCAGGCGCCGCCGCAGGCCGCTCCTGGGTCCCGGGTCTCACCTACGGTTCGCCCGGGATGACGAAAGGGAGATGGGAGAGGGTATGATCACCACCCCCGCCGAGCTCTTCGCCTTCCTCGACGCCCACGGCATCGCCCATGCGACGCTGCAGCACCCCGCCGTCTTCCGGGTGGGGGAGGGGGACGCGGCGCTCGAGGCCCTGCCCGGCGGCCACACCAAGAACCTCTTCCTGGAGGATCAGCGCGGCGCCCTCTTCCTCGTCTCGGCCCTGCAGCAGACGCGGATCGATCTGAAGGCCCTCCCCGCCGTCATCGGCTCCGGGCGTCTGTCGTTCGGCAAGGCCGCCCGCCTGGAGGAGGCGCTCGGCGTCACCGCCGGCTCGGTCACCGCCTTCGCCCTGATCAACGATGGCGCCCACCGCGTGCGCTTCGTGCTCGACGCGGCCCTGGCCGCCGCCGATCCGGTGAACTTCCACCCCCTCGTCAACACCGCCACCACCACCCTCAGCCAGTCCGCCTTCCGCGCCTTCCTCGCCGCGGTCGGCGTCACCCCCCAGATCGTC
This sequence comes from Caulobacteraceae bacterium, assembly GCA_036498165.1. Classification (GTDB taxonomy): domain Bacteria; phylum Pseudomonadota; class Alphaproteobacteria; order Caulobacterales; family Caulobacteraceae; genus Acaudatibacter. Next base: position 1,300 of record DASXIE010000219.1, on the reverse strand, counting down.
GATTTCACCCATCTTCCTTCTCCCCTTGCGGGAGAAGGTGGCGGGCGAGAGCCCGCCGGATGAGGGGTCGCGCGAGCGGGGGCGGTTTAGGGAATCGCGCGGTGAAGTTGCAGCCTTCGGCCCGCGCGTCCATTTTAGTGGCTTGAGAGGGATAAGGACGAGCGCATGTCGCTGATCGGTGAGGCCGCCGCGCCCAAGACGGACGCCAGTTGGATCAAGGACGGCTCCGACGCCGGCTTCATGGCCGACGTCATCGAGGCCTCGAAGGTCCAGCCGGTGATCGTCGATTTCTGGGCGACCTGGTGCGGGCCGTGCAAGCAGCTCACCCCCCTCCTGGAAAAGGCCGTCAAGGCGGCCGGCGGCGCCGTGCGCCTGGTCAAGATCGACGTCGACAAGAACCCGGTCTTCGCCGGCCAGCTGCGTGTCCAGTCCATCCCCACCGTCTACGCCTTCGACGCCGGCAAGCCGGTGGACGGCTTCACCGGGGCCCTCCCCGAAAGCCAGGTCGCCGCCTTCGTGGGCAAGCTGGTCAAGGCCCCCGAGATCTCCGAGCTCGACGAGCTGATCGCCGCCGGCCGCGAGTCGCTGGAGCTCGGCGATCTCGGCGGCGCGGCCACCAGCTTCGCCGAGGCCCTGCGCCTGGCTCCGGACAACCTCGACGCCATCGGCGGCCTCGCCCGCTCCTACCTCGCCGCCGGCGACGGCGAGCGCGCCGCCGAGGTCGCCGCCATGGCCCCGGAGAAGGCCAGGAACGCCGACCTGGAGAGCGTCCGCGCCACCCTCGCTTTGGCCAAGGCCGGCCCCACCGACACCGCCGAGGCCGCCGCGCGGCTCAACGCCGATCCCAATGACCACCAGGCCCGCGCCGACCTCGCCGCGGCCCTGGCCGCCGGGGGCGAGCTGGAGCGGGCCGCCGACCAGCTCCTCGACCTCATCGCCCGCGACCGCGACTGGAACGACGGCGCCGCCCGGGCCCAGCTCCTCACCGTCTTCGAGGCCGCCGGCCAGGGCTCGGAACTCACCCGCCAGGGTCGCCGGCGCCTGTCGTCGATCCTGTTCTCTTAAGCAGAAGGAACCCGGGGCCATCGCCGGGGGGCGCCGCCGCCCATGATCAGCTATCGCAAACCCGCCGACCTGCCGGAGGTCATTCCGGTCTTCCCGCTCGACGGCGCCCTCTTGCTGCCCGGCGGGGTCCTGCCGCTGCGCATCTTCGAGCCGCGCTATCTCAATATGGTCGACGACGCCATGGCCGGCGAGCGGATGATCGGCATGGTCCAGACCCGCCTGGGTACGGCCCGGA
>DASXIE010000218.1:0-3412 GCA_036498165.1 Caulobacteraceae bacterium | reverse complement strand
CCTTGGGACCATGCCGGGCTTCGCCACGGTGGACTTCTCGCTTGGCGGGGAACACGGCAAGTCGTCGGTGGAGCTGTTCGTCAAGAACGCCTTCGACGAACGCGGCCAGATCGACCGCTTCACCCCGTGCACGACGGCGTTCTGCGCCCCCGCCTACCCCCCCGGCGTGCCCCCGGCGGTTTACGTCATTCCCACCCAGCCCCTCACGGTCGGCCTACGCCTCGGCCAGAGGTTCTAGCCGGGGTCCCGCGCGCGGCGTGATATAGGGCGGGCATGAGTCAGACGCCTGTCGCCTCCCTCGAGGCGGCGCTTCAGCATGCCGCCGCCCTGCTGGACTCCGAACCGATCCTGGCCGAGCGCCAGGCGCGGGAAATCCTCACCGCCGCGCCTTCCGACCCAAGGGCCTCGATGATTCTGGGCGCCGCCCTGCGCCGGCGGGGTCATCCGGCCGCGGCGCGGACGATTCTCGAACCGCTCGCGAAAGCCCAGCCCGGCTCGGCCCACACTCAGCTCGAACTTGGCCTTTGCCTGGCGGCGTGCGGGGAAGGCAGCGCCGCGCTCGGGCCCCTGCGCCGCGCCGTGGCCATTGACCGCGAACTGCCCCAGGCCTGGCGGGCGATCGGCGACCAGCTTTTCGCCGACGGCGATTCGGCTGGGGCCGACGCCGCATATGCCGAGCACATCCGCGCCGGGGTGCGCGATCCGGTGCTTCGCCACGCCGCGGAAGCCCTGTGCGACGAGCGCCTGGCGGTGGCCGAACACCTGTTGCGCGAACGGCTGAAGGCCCAGCCCACCGATGTCGCCGCCATGCGCATGCTGGCCGAAGCCGGCACCCGACTGGGCCGGCTGGCCGACGCCGAGGCCCTGCTCACCCGCTGTCTCGAACTTGCCCCCAGCTTCGACGGCGCCCGCTACAACCTCGCCATCGTCCTGTACCGCCAGCAGAAGGGAGCCGAAGCGGTCGCCCACCTCCAGCGCCTGCTCGCCACCGAGCCGAACGAACCCGGCTATCGCAACCTGCTCGCCGCCTCCCTGGGCCTCATCGGCGAGTACGCCCGCGCGGCGGACATCTACCGGGAGATGCTGGCCGCGGCCCCGGCTCAGCCGCGCATCTGGCTCAGCCTCGGCCATTCCCTGCGCACCGCCGGCCGGCGGGCCGAGGCCGTGGCTGCCTATCGCCGCTGCATCGAATTCGCGCCGGGGCTCGGCGAGGCCTACTGGAGCCTGGCCAATCTCAAGGACGAGACGTTCACGGACGATGAGATCGCCGCCATGGAGCGGCAACTGGCGCGGCCGGGCGTCGCGACGGAAGACCTCGTCCATCTTCGCTACGCGCTCGGCAAGGCACACGAGGACGGCGGAGATTTCGCCGCCGCCTTCGACAACTTCGCCCAGGGGGCTCATCTGCGCCGCCTCGACCAGCCCTACGACGGCGAGGAGGCGTCGGCCAAGATGGCTCGCGCCCGGGCCTTGTTCACGAAGGAATTCTTCGCGGCGCGGCTGGGCTGGGGGGCTCGCTCGGAGGCCCCGATCTTCATCGTCGGCCTGCCCCGCTCAGGCTCGACCCTGATCGAACAGATCCTGGCCAGCCATTCCGATGTCGAGGGCACTATGGAGCTGCCGGAGATCGGCGCCTTCGCCCGCGATTTCGAGCGCGCGGTCCATCTCGAGGGCGCTGATCCGTACCCGGAGGTTCTAGCCGGGCTGGGCGCCGAAGAGATCGCCGCCTACGGCCAAACCTACCTCGACCGCTCCCTCGTCTATCGCAAGCTCGGGCGCCCCCACTTCATCGACAAGATGCCGAACAATTTCCAGCACATCGGCTTCATCCGCCTGATCCTGCCGAACGCCAGGATCATCGACGCTCGCCGCCATCCCATGGCCGCCTGCTTCTCGGCCTTCAAACAGCATTTCGCCCGCGGCCAGGCCTTCTCCTACGATCTGACCGACCTCGGACGATACTATCGCGACTACATCGACCTGATGGCCCACTTCGACGCCGTTTTGCCCGGCGCGGTCCACCGGGTGATCTACGAGGACATGATCGAGGATACCGAAGGGGAGGTCCGCCGGCTGCTCGCCTATTGCGGCCTCCCTTTCGAGCACGCCTGCCTGCGCTTCCACGAAAACGCGCGGGCGGTGCGCACCGCCAGCTCCGAGCAGGTCCGCCGGCCGATCTTCCGCGAGGGGCTGGAGCAGTGGCGCGGCTACGAGCCCTGGCTCGCCCCGCTCGCCGCCAGTCTCGGTCCGGCGCTGGACCACTGGCGCGACTGATCGGCTTCCAGCGGCCGCCAGGTCGGCGCCGCGCCCTCTTCGACCTCTTTGGTGATCACCTCGAAGCGCGCCAGGCCTGTCTGGCCGAAACTGGTGGTGATCGCCGCGTCGACCGCGTCATGCCCCACCGCCATGACGATCCGGCCAATGCGCGGCGTGTTGTGGCGGGCGTCGAATGTCCGCCAGGCCCCGCCCAGCCAGACCTCGAACCAGGCCGAGAAATCCATCGGATCGCGCGGCGGCACGCCGATGTCGCCGAGGTAGCCGGTGCAGTAACGGGCCGGGACATGCATGGCCCGGCAGAAGGTGATGGCGAGGTGGGCGAAGTCGCGGCACACGCCCACCCCCTCCTCGTGCGCTTCCGAGGCGGTGCGGGTGGCGCGGGCGTGGTGGTAGCCGAAGGTGATGCGGTCGTGGACGTAGTCGCAGATCGTCTGGACAAGGGCCCAGCCGCGGCCCGCCGTCCCGAAAGTGTCCCAGGCGAGCTGGCTCATCGCGTCGACGTCGCAATAGCGGCTGGCGAGGAGGAAGGGCAGCACCGCGTCGGGAAGGTCCTCGATCGGGTGCTCGACGGCGTCGGGCAGGACCGGATCGGGCTCGCCGCTGTCGGCGACGATGAAATCGGCGCTGATCCGGATCGGTCCGGCCGGGGCGGTCAACCGCTCGGCGCAGTTGCCGAAGGCGTCGGCGAAGCGGTGGGTGGGAACGGGCGGATCGACGCGGATGATCTGGTCGGTCACCAGGTCGACGAAACGCTCGGGCCGAATGCTCAGCAGCAGAATCATCGGCGTCGGCGCTGGACAGTCGTAGACGATGTCGTAACCGACGCGGATATGCATGGATTTCACCTGAACCGAGCGCGCTTGTAGCCCGCAGCTAGGGAACGCCAATGGCCCCCGCGAGTTCATCGCCGACCCTGCTGGAGCCCGGCGACCCTGCGCCTTTCCGCGTCGTCAATCCAGGGGCCGATTCGCCGTTCCTGATAGTCGTCGACCATGCGGGGCGGTCCATTCCCCGCGCCCTGGGCGATCTGGGCCTGCCGGCCGGGGCGCTCGATCTCCACATCGCCTATGACCTTGGCGCCGCCGTCCTCGCCGAAAGACTGGGCGAGGCGCTCGGGGCCTGCGTGATCGTCCAG
>DASXIE010000217.1:0-3721 GCA_036498165.1 Caulobacteraceae bacterium | reverse complement strand
ACCTTTCGCCGGTTGTCGACGCCTGGACGGGCCTCTACGCCGCTACCGAGGACGTCCACGACGCGGCCCGCTACGAGCGCGAGACGCCGCCGGCCGATCGCCTGACCGCCCGCGGCATCGAGGTCGGCCAGACCTTCTTCTTCGGTGACAAATATTCCAAGCCGATGAAGGCCGTGGTCGCCGGCCCCGACGGCGGCGAGGTCGCGGTGCAGAGCGGCAGCTATGGCGTGGGCGTCTCGCGCCTGGTCGGGGCCCTGATCGAAGCTAGCCACGACGAGGCTGGGATCGTCTGGCCTGACGCTGTCGCACCGTTCGGCGTCGCCATCATCAATCTCAGACCCGGCGATGCAGCCGTCGACGCCGCCTGTGAGGAGGCCTACGCCACCCTCACAAAGGCCGGAAAGGAGCCGCTGCTGCACGACACGGTCGAGCGGCCGGGCGGCAAGTTCGCAACCATGGATCTCATTGGCCTTCCCTGGCAGTTGATCATCGGCCCGCGCGGCCTGGCCGAGGGCGTCGTGGAGCTCAAGCGCCGGGCCACCGGCGAGCGGCGCAGCCTGCCGCTCGATCAGGCGCTCACGGCGATCACGGGGTGAGCGGGACCCTCGCAGGGCGGCGGCCGCCTTCGCCGGCGCCGCCCTTCAGCGCCTGGGAGCGGTCGATCGCCGTCCGCTACCTGCTGACCCGGCGCCGCCACGGCGGGGTGGCGCTGATCTCCTTGATTTCCTTCGCCGCCATCGCCCTGGCGGTCGCCGCCCTGATCATCACCATGTCGATCATGAACGGCTTCCGCACCGAGCTGAGCGCCAAAATCCTCGGCTTCAACGGCCACGCCTACGTGGTCGGCGGGGCGATGACCCCGGCCGAGCGCGCCGCCATGGTTGGACGTATCCGCGCGGTTCCGGGTGTGGCGAGGGCCTATCCGGTGATCGAATCGGAGGCCCTGGTCCAGGGACCCTCCACCGCCGCCGGGGCGGTGGTGCGCGGCGTTGACCCGCAGGATCTGCGCGCCACTCCTATCATCGCCGGCAACATCAAGCGCGGCTCGCTGGCCGGCTTCGGCCAGGGCCCCGAGGGGGGCGATGGGGTCCTCGTCGGCCAGAAGCTGGCCGAGAACCTCGGGGTAGGGGCGGGCGATCCGATCACGATCATTTCGCCCAACGGCGCGGCCACGGTCATGGGCGCGGCTCCCACCCACAAGGTCTATACGATCGCGGGGATCTTCAAGGTCGGCATGAGCGAGTACGACCAAGCCTTCATCTACATGCCGCTCGCGCAAGCCCAGCTTCTCTTAGGCCGCGAAGAGTCGGTGGATTTCATCGAGGTGATCCTCACCGATCCGGACAAGGCCCCGGCCCTGAAGGACGCCCTGGCCACCGCCGCCGGCCCCGGCGCCGTGGTCACCGACTGGACCGAGAAGAACCACGCCTACTTCACCGCCCTGGCCGTCGAGCGCAACGTGATGCGCTACATCTTCATGTTCATCGTCGCCCTGGCCGCCCTCAACATCATCTCCGGCCTCGTCATGCTGGTGAAGAACAAGAGCCGCGACATTGCAATCCTTCGCACCATGGGGGCGGGGCAGGGGGCCATCCTGCGCATCTTCTTCATGGCCGGGGCGATGATCGGATTGCTGGGCACCCTCACCGGCCTGGCCTTCGGGGTCCTCTTCTGTCTCAACATCGAGACCATCCAGCGCTTCGTCGAATGGGCGACCGGGGTGCAGGTGTTCAATGCCGACATCTATTTCCTGGCCCATGTGCCGGCCAGGATCGACTGGTCGGAGGTGGCCCTGGTGGTCGGCTGGGCGCTCGGGGCCTCGTTCCTTTTCACCCTCCTGCCGGCTTGGCGGGCCTCGCGCCTCGATCCGGTCGAGGCCCTGCGCTATGAGTGAGCCGGTCCTCGTGATCCGCGATCTTCGCCGCACCTACGTCACCGGCGAGGGCCAGTTGGAGGTGCTCAAGGGCGCCGATCTCGCCGTCTCGCCGGGCGAAGTGGTCGGGCTCATGGGCCCCTCGGGATCGGGCAAATCCTCGCTGCTGCACGCCGCCGGCCTTTTGGAGCATCCCACCGGCGGCCACGTGTTGATCGGCGGCGCCGACTGCGGGGCCCTCAGCGACGCCGCCCGCACCCGCATCCGCCTGCGCCAGATCGGCTTCGTCTATCAGTTCCATCATCTGCTGCCCGAACTCACCGCCCTCGACAATGTCGCCCTGCCGATCATGATCGCCGGCGGTAGCCACCGGGGAGCGAGGTCGCGGGCCGCTCGGCTGCTCACCGAACTTGGCCTCGCCCGCCGGCTTCATCATCAGCCGGCCCAGCTCTCCGGGGGCGAGCAGCAGCGGGTGGCCGTGGCGAGGGCCCTGGCCAACCGCCCGCGCCTGCTCCTGGCCGACGAGCCCACCGGCAATCTCGATCCGGCCACCTCCGAGGCGGTGTTCGCCAATCTCCACGACCTCGTCCGCACCAGCGGTGTGGCGGCCCTCATCGCCACGCACAACCTCGCCATGGCCAAGCATATGGACCGGGTGTTGATCCTCAAGAATGGTCGGCTGGTGGCGCCCGGTTGATCGGCCCGGGCTCGCTCATTAACGTCCCGGCGCGGCCCAAGGACGAGGAGTGATCACGGTGCGGTCGGGAATAGTATCCGGTCTCTTGATGGCGACCCTGGCGGGCCAGGCGACGGCCGCGCCCGCGTCGCGCGACCCCACCAGCGAGGCCAAGGCATGGCTGCGCCTCGTCGATCAGGGCCGCTACGCCGACAGCTGGACGCGGGGAGGTAGCCTGTTCCGCGACAGCGCCACCGCGGCCGAATGGGCGCGCAAGGTCGGGGTGACCCGCATTCCCATGGGCAAGCTCATTTCCCGCCAGGCCGGCGCCGACCAGCGTTCCACCACGCTTCCGGGCCTCCCCGATGGCCACTATTCGACCATCCGCTTCAGCACCATCTTCGCCCACAAGCAGGCCGCCATCGAGACCGTGATCCTGGCCCAGGAGCCTGGCGGCTGGAAGGTCGATGGCTACTTCCTTCGCTAGGATCGGCTTCGAAGTGAGTTAAATATATTTGACATTGAGTTATATATGCCTTACATCGGGTCAATCAAACCTGACTTGGGGGCTCTTGCATGTCCTTTCGCGAAAAACGCGCCTGGATCGTTCTGGCGGCCACGCTGGCGGTCTACCTGACCTATTTCGTCCTCTTCGGCCGGGCCTGGGCGGCCGGGGAGGGGTCCCGGTTCGGATTCTTCCTGCCGGTGGCGGCGACGGTGATCGCCCTGGTGGTTATCGAAGCGGTTTCGCTCATCGCGATCACCGCCGCCGCGCCCTTCGAGGCCCAGGCCCCTTACGACGAACGCGACCAGCTCATCGATACCGGCGCGGGCAGGGCCGCCTTCTATGTGCTTCAGGCCGGCGTGTTTGGGGCGCTGGTGGGGGTCTTGTTCGGACTCGCGCCGGCGCTCATCGCCAACGCCTTGCTGGCGGTCATGGTGCTGGGCGAGGTGGCCAAGGCGCTGTGGCAGGTGATCGGCTACCGGCGGAGCGCGGCGTGAGCCGGCCGCCGGCCATCGCCAACCGCATCCGCTGGCTGCGCTTCGAAAACGGCGAGATGACCCAGGCCGACCTCGCCAATCGCATCGGCCTCACCCGCCAGACGGTGGCCGCCATCGAGCAGGGCAAATATTCTCCGACCCTGGAGGCGGCCTTCCGCATCGCAGACGCC
>DASXIE010000216.1:0-33940 GCA_036498165.1 Caulobacteraceae bacterium | reverse complement strand
GCGTCGCAGCCGCCTGACCGGGCCGCCGCGACCATCGCCTCGATGTCGAGATAGGCCCTGGCCCCGGTCCCGGCGAGGGGGCGGGCGCGGTCGGCGGCGCCGACGTGGCCCGAGGCGGCGTCGTCCTCGGCGAAGACGGCGGTGGTGGCGATCCCCAGTTCGGCGGCGGCCCGGGCGATGCGGATGGCGATCTCGCCGCGGTTGGCGATCAGGATGTGGCTGATGGGCATAGCCGTTCTTAAAGCACGGCTTTGATCGCCCGCCATACCCCGCCTTGACTCTCAGGTTGTCCGGCTTAGAACAAAAAGAGAACAAATGGATTAACCCAAGATGTCGCATCAGGCGCGTTTATTGGCCCTGCGGCGGCGGATCGCCGCTCTGGAGGCCGGCGGGAAGGCCGGCGTGCTGCCGTTCGGCGATCCGCGCGTCGACGCCTGCCTGCCCGGCGGCGGCCTGCCGCTCGGCAGCTGGCACGAGGCGGGGGGTGAGGGGATGGAGTTGGAAACCGCCGCGGTCGCCGCCGCCTTCGTCGCCGCCCTGGCCGCCCCCCTGGCCGAACGCGGAGCGGTGGTGTGGGTGATGCGCCGGCAGGATCTCTACGCTCCTGGCCTGGCCGGTCTCGGCTTCCCGGCCGAACGCCTGATCCAGGTCTGCGCCCGCGACGAAGCGGAGGCCCTGGGGGCGCTGGAGGACGCCCTCGGTGCGGAAGGGGTGGTGGCCGCCATCGGCGAGGTGGAGAGCCCAGGCCTCCTGGCCGGGCGCCGGCTGCAGCTGGCCTGCGAGCGCCACGGGGCGGCCGGCTTCATCATTCGTCGCCGTCTGTTCGGCGGCCGGACCGACGACGGGGCTTCATCGGCGGCCACCCGTTGGACCATCGCCGCCGCCCCAAGCGCTCCGGAAGCCGGAGAGCCGGGCCTGGGGGCGCCCCGCTGGCGGGTGGAGTTGGAGCGCTGCCGGGGCGGACGGCCGGGGGCCTGGATCATGGAGAAAAGCGATGACGCGTCATCTTTGCGTGTGGTCGCCGAGCTGGGCGATCGACACCTGGATCCGGCGCCATCCCGCCGCCTCGCGGGGTGAAGCGTTCGTCCTGGTCGCCGCCGAGCGGGGTGTGCGCCGCGTGGCCGCGGTGGACGCCGGCGCCGCCGGCCTGGGGCTTTTCGTCGGCCAGAAGGCGACGGACGCCGCCGCCCTGGCTCCCGAGCTCATTACCGCCGAGGCCGAGCTGGCCGCCGACGCCGCTGCGCTCGGCGCCCTGGCCGACTGGTGCGCCAGGTTCTCTCCCGCCGTGGCCATGGATCCGCCCGACGGCCTGATCCTCGACATCACCGGCGTCGCCCATCTGTGGGGAGGAGAAGCGGCGATGATCCGCGACCTCGTCCGCCGTCTGGCCATGAACGGCCTTGGCGTCCGCGCCGGCCTCGCCGATACCGCCGGCGCCGCTTGGGCCCTGTCCCATTTCGCCCCCGACCGGTCGATCGCCGCCCCTGGCGAGACCGCGGCGCATCTGGCCCCTCTGCCGGTCGCCGCCCTGCGCCTCGCCGCCGCCGAGGCCGCCCAGCTCGCTCGTCTGGGCCTGGCGACCATCGGCGATCTCGCCGCCCTGCCGCGCCGCCAGGTGGGCCACCGATTCGGCGCCGAGGTGGTCCGCCGGCTCGACCAGGCCCTCGGAGCGGCGCCCGAGGCCCTGGCCTTCCGCCGCCCGCCCAGCCCGTGGTTCGCCCGCGCCGCCTTCGCCGAGCCGATCAGCATTCCCGAGGATCTGGCCCGGGCCAGCGGCGACATCGCCGCGGTTCTGTGCGCGCGCCTGGAAGCGGCGGGGCGGGGCGGGCGGCGCTTCGACCTGGCCTTCCATGGCCTCGACGGGGCGGCGCGGCGCCTGACCATCGGCCTGGCGCTGCCCGGCCGCGATCCGGCCGCCATCGCCCGCCTGTTCGCGCCGATTCTGGAAACCGTCGACCCCGGCTTCGGCATAGAGGTCGTCACCCTGGCGGCTCGAGAGGTCGAGGTCCTGGCCCCGCGACAACGCAATCTCCCTTCTTCTCCCTCCCTGAGGGGGCAAAGCGGACAAGAGGACATCGCCCCCTTGATCGATCGCCTGGCCAACCGGCTGGGGGAGAAGGCGGTGTGGCGGGCGGACGCCTTTCCTAGCCACGCGCCGGAACGGGCGGTGAAGCGCCGCCCGCCTCTGGCCGCCGCCGGAGCGGGGAAGAAAGGCTGGCGCCTCGAGCGGCCCCGCCCCCTGCGCCTTTTCCGCCGTCCCGAACTCATCGAGGTCATGGCCCCGGTGCCGGACGATCCGCCGATATTCTTCCGCTGGCGCGGCCTGGCCCATCGGGTGCGGCGGGCCGAGGGGCCCGAGCGGTTGGCCCAGGAGTGGTGGCGCCGGCCCTTCGATACCGCCGATCCGATGAAGGCCCGCGACTACTACCGTGTGGAAGACGAGGCCGGCGCCCGCTTCTGGCTGTTCCGCGACGGCCTCTACGACCCCCAGAGACCGCCGAAATGGTGGCTGCACGGACTGTTCGGGTGAGGGTTCAAGAGATCTGCGGATAAAAATGACCTACGCCGAGTTGCAGACGACGACCAATTTCAGCTTCCTCACCGGGGCCTCGCATCCGGGCGAAATGGTGCTGGCGGCCAAGGCCCTGGGAATGGCGGCGATCGGCATCGCCGACCGCAACACCCTGGCCGGCGTCGTGCGGGCCTGGGCCAAGGGGCGGGAGATCGGCCTGAAGGTCCTGGCCGGGGCTCGCCTGGACTTCGCCGACGCCACGCCCAGCGTCCTCTGCTATCCCGTCGACCGCGAAGCCTGGGGCCGGCTCACCCGGCTCCTGACGCTCGGCCAGCGCCGGGCGGTGAAGGGCGAGTGCCACCTGACCGGCCCCGATCTCATCGCCCACGGCGAGGGCCAGCTCATCCTGGTGGTTCCCCCCGCCCGCCTGGACGAGGCCTTCGCGGCCGAGCTGGAGGGCCTGGCCCGGGCCTTTCCCGGCCGCGCCTGGCTGATCGCCTCGCGGGCCTACGGGGCGCGTGACGTCAAGCGCGTGCATGATCTCGATCGCCTGGCGCGACGCCATGGGACCCCGCTCGTGGCGACCAACGACGCCCTCTATCATGGTCCCGAGCGGCGGGCGCTGCAGGACATTCTCACCTGCGTGCGGGAGAAATGCGCCATCGCCGACGCCGGCCTGGCTCTCGAGGCCAACGCCGAGCGGCGCCTGAAATCCCCCGCCGAGATGGCGCGCCTGTTCGCCCGATGGCCCGAGGCGGTGGCGCGGACCTTCGAGATCGCCGGCCGCATCGGCTTCGACCTTGGCGAGCTGAAATACGAATATCCCGACGAACCGGTGCCGCCGGGCAAGACCGCCATGGGCCATCTCGCCGACCTCGCCTGGGCCGGCGCGGCCTGGCGCTGGCCGGCCGGACTCCCGGACAAGGTGACGCGGCTCTTGAGGCACGAGCTGGCCCTGATCGAGGAGCTCGCCTACCCCAACTACTTCCTGACCGTGCACGACATCGTCCGATGGGCCCGCGACCAGGGAATCCTCTGCCAGGGCCGCGGCTCGGCGGCCAATTCGGTGGTCTGCTTCTGCCTGGGGGTGACGGCGGTGGATCCCACCGAGCCGGACCACGACATGCTGTTCGCCCGCTTCATCTCCAAGGAACGCGACGAGCCCCCGGACATCGATGTCGATTTCGAGCACGAGCGGCGCGAGGAGGTGATCCAATACGTCTACGGCCGCTATGGCCGCCAGCGGGCGGCGATCTGCGCCACGGTGATCCACTATCGGCCGCGCAGCGCCATCCGCGACGTGGGCAAGGCCCTGGGCCTGACCGAGGATGTCACCGCCGCCCTGGCGGGCACGGTGTGGGGCGGCTGGGGCGACGGCCTGCCCGACGATCATATCCGCCAGGCGGGCCTCGATCCGGAAAATCCCGAAATCCGCCGCGCCGTCGCCCTGGCCACCGAGCTGCTCGGCTTTCCGCGCCATCTCTCGCAGCATGTCGGCGGCTTCGTGCTGACCCGCCGCCGGCTCGACGAGACCGTTCCGATCGGCAACGCGGCGATGGCCGATCGCACCTTCATCGAATGGGACAAGGACGATATCGACGCCCTGGGGCTGATGAAGGTCGACATCCTGGCGCTGGGCATGCTCACCGCCATCAAGAAGGCCATGGACCAGATCGGCGTGGCCGACATGGCCGAAATCCCGCGCGAGGATCCGGCGGTCTACGAGATGCTGAGCGCGGCCGATTCGGTGGGTGTGTTCCAGGTCGAGAGCCGGGCCCAGATGTCGATGCTGCCGAGGATGAAGCCGGCGCGCTTCTACGACCTGGTCATCGAGGTCGCCATCGTGCGGCCCGGACCCATCCAGGGCGACATGGTCCATCCCTATCTGCGCCGCCGCGAGAAGCTGGAGCCGGTGAGCTTTCCAGCCCCGGCCCCGGAGCACGGTCCGGCCGATGAGTTGAAGAGCGTGCTCGGCAAAACCCTCGGCGTGCCCCTCTTCCAGGAACAGGCCATGCGCCTGGCCATAGAGGCGGCGAAGTTCACCCCCGAGGAAGCCAACGGCCTGCGTCGGTCCATGGCCACCTTCCGCCACAACGGCGACGTCGGCGTCTATGGTCGGAAATTCGAGGAGGGCATGGTCGCCCGCGGCTACGATCCCGAATTCGCCCGCCGCTGCTTCCACCAGATCGAGGGCTTCGGCTCCTACGGCTTCCCCGAAAGCCACGCGATCAGCTTCGCCAAGCTGGTCTATGTCTCGGCGTGGATCAAGCGTTGGCGCCCGGAGGTGTTCTGCGCCGCCATGCTCAACAGCCAGCCGATGGGCTTCTATCAGCCGGCCCAGCTGGTCCGTGACGCCCGCGAGCATGGCGTCGAGGTGCGCCCCGTCGACGTGATGGCCAGCGATTGGGACTCCACTCTGGAGGGGCCGGCCGTGCGGCTGGGCCTGCGCCAGGTCAGCGGGTTCAAGGAAGCCGAAGCCCGGCGGCTGATCGAGGCTCGGGCGGCGGGGGCCGCTTGTCTGCGCCAGATCGCCGCCCGCGCCGCCCTATCCCCGCAGGGCCTGGAACTGCTGGCCGAGGCCGACGCCCTGCGTGGCCTGGGGCTCGATCGCCGCCAGGGCCTGTGGGCGGTCAAGGGCCTGGCGCCGGAAGCCAAGGCCCGCGTCGAGGCGCCCCTCCTGGCCCTGATGGGACCGCCGGCCGAGACGCCCGTTCCCCTGCCGGCCATGGCTTTGGGGGCCCACGTGGCGGAGGACTACCGCACTGCGGGCCTTTCCCTGAAGGCCCATCCATGCATCTTTTTCCGCACCCTGCTCACCGATCTGGGAGCGGTGAAGGCGGCGCGGCTCAAGGAGATGAAGAACGGCGCCAGGGTCTGCGTCGGCGGCCTGGTCCTCATCCGCCAGCGGCCGGGCACCGCCAAGGGCGTCGTGTTCGCCACCCTCGAGGACGAAACGGGCGTCGCCAATGCGGTGATCTGGGCCGATGTCTTCCAGGCCAACCGGCGCACGGTGATGGCTTCGCGCTTCCTGGTCGTGCACGGGCGTCTGCAGAAAGCCGGGGAGGTGATCCACGTGGTGGCCCAGCGCTTCACAGATCTCACACCCCGCCTGGCCGACCTGCGCCACAGCGACGCCCCGCCGCGCCTCCAGCGCAGCCGGGATTTCCACTAGCCTGCGAAAACGGTCCTAGCGTGAACTGGCGAAGGCCGAGGACATCCAGCCGCGATTGCCGTTCTCGTCGTCGACTTCCATCCAGATGCCGTCGCGATGACCGGTGGGATAAACCGAGGCGCCGGCATGCAGGGTGTAGACGATCCGGGCCGAAAGCGAGGGCCCGCCGCGCAACTGAACCTGGGTGGTGGTTCTCTGGCTGGCGATCGGGGCGGCCGCGGCCTGGGCGCCCGGCTGCTGGTTCTGCATGTAGTGGACGAGATCGATGAAGGCGTTGAAATAGGCGGCGCTGATCACCTTGCCGATGTCGGTGTCGGAATAGCCGCTGCCGGCCAGGGCCCCGAAGCCGCTCATCCCGCCCAAAAAGCCGCCACCGCCGAAGCCCCAGTCGGTCTTCTTGGCAACGCCCTCGGCGACATAGACCTGCTCGGTGGTCCGCGCGTCCTCCAGGGTGATCAGGGTGTGGGCCTCGGAGGTCTTGGAGTGGATCGAACCGGCCAGGGCTCCGAACCCGCCCGGCAGGAAGCTGCCCCCCGCCCCGCCGAGGTTCATGCCGCCGGAATTGCGATTGGAGTTGGCGATGTCGGGGATGATGAAGAAGTCGGCCGCCGCGATCTGGCCGCGGCCAAGGTTGGAGCCGCGCTGCAGGTCGCCGGAACTGTTCAGCCCCGACTCGGTGTTCCGCATGGCGAGGCCTTCGTTGCGGTCGACGATCCGCAGACAGCCGGAGCGAAGGGCGAAGAGCTTCAGCAGCGCTTCGGGATTGGAAAGGCCCAGACCCTCCCACCAGCGGCTTTCCGGTTCATGAATCGCCGCGCGGCCGAGCGGCCGGTCGCAGCGGGGCAGTTCCGGTGTGGCGGCGTTCTTCGGCGGCGACTTGTCCATGCCGTATTGGGCCAGAGCCGGCGGCGCCGACAGAGCCACGGCCGCGCCCATCGCCGCGGCGATCAGTCTTTTCATTTGGGAGCCCTCCCTCGAGAAGGCGAAGCTTAGCCCGTGCGGCGACGCCGTCAACGGCGTGAAGTCAGCGCAGGTCCTGGAAGCGGCGGTTCTCCGTCGCCAGGGTCTCCAGGAGGGCGGCGGGCCTGAAGGCGTCGCCCATCTGGCCCTGGAACTCTTTCATCTTGTCCAGAACCTTGGGAAGGCCGACTTGGTCGCCGAAGAACATCGGTCCGCCGCGATAGACCGGCCAGCCGTAGCCGTATTCCCACACCACATCGATGTCGGAGGCGCGGATGGCCTTGCCCTCCTCGAGGATCTTCGCCCCCTCGTTGACCATCGGATAGATGCAGCGCTCGAGAATTTCCTCATCGGAGATATGGCGCGGATTGGTCCCCGACTTGGCGACGAAGTCCTTGATGATCTGTTCGGTCACTGGCGAGGGCCGGGGGTTGCGGTTCTCATCGTAGTCATAGAACCCCGCCCCGGTCTTCTGGCCACGGCGATCCATCTCGCAGAGCACGTCGCGCAGCGTTTCGCCCCTGGATTTCTCCTTGACCCAGCCGATGTCGAGGCCGGCCAGGTCGCTCATCGCGAAGGGTCCCATGGGGAATCCGAAGTCGTAGAGCACCCGGTCGACATCCCACGGCATAGCCCCTTCCATGACCAGCTTGTTTGCTTCCCGCTGGCGCTGGGCGAGGATGCGGTTGCCGACGAAGCCGGGGGTGACGCCGACGAGGACGGCGATCTTGCCGATCTTGCGGGCCAGTTTCATGCAGGTGGCGATCACCGACTTGGAGGTATGGTCGGCGCGGACGATCTCGAGCAGCTTCATGACGTTGGCCGGCGAAAAGAAGTGCAGGCCGATCACCGCCTCGGGCCGCCTGGTCACCGAGGCGATCTCGTCGATGTTCAACGCCGAGGTGTTGGTGGCGAGAATCGCTCCTTCCTTGCAGATGGAGTCGAGCTTGGAGAACACGTCCTTCTTGATGTCCATGCGCTCGAAAACCGCTTCGATGACGAGGTCGGCGCTCTTGAAATCGTTCATGTCCAGCGAGCCGGTGATCAAGCCCATGCGCTTTTCGACATCCTCGGCGGTGATGCCGCCGCGGGCCGCCGTGCGCTCGTAGTTGCCGCGAATGACCTTCAGGCCGCGGTCGAGGGCCTCCTGCTTGATCTCCACCAGAGTGACCGGGATGCCGGCGTTCGCGAAGTTCATGGCGATCCCGCCACCCATGGTGCCGGCCCCCAGGACGCCGACGCTGTTGACCGCAATGAGCGGGGTGTCGTCGGGCACGTCGGGAATCTTGGCCGCCTGGCGCTCGGCGAAAAAGGCGTAACGCTGGGCGGCGCTCTGTGGCCCGCTCATCAGCTCCATGAACAGTTTGCGCTCCGTCTTCAGTCCGTCCTCGAACGGCTCATTTACCGCCGCCTCGATGCAGCGGATGTTGTATTCGGGGGCCAGGAAGCCGCGGAACTTGCGGGCATTGGTCTTGCGGAAATTGGCGAAGATCTCGGGACGGCCGCGCGCCGCCTCGACCTTATCGTTCAGTTCACGGACCTTCTTCAGGGGCCGGTTCTCGGCGACGGCCTTGCGGGCGAAGGCGATCGCGCCCTCGCGAAGCTTGCCTTCGTCGACGATCTCGTCGACCAGCCCCATGGCGAGGCACGCCTTGGCCGGCACGTGCTGGCCGGTGGCGACCATCTCCAGGGCCTTTTCCACCCCGACGACCCTTGGCAGACGCTGCGTGCCCCCGGCCCCCGGCAGCAGGCCGAGCGCCACCTCCGGCAGGCCGCAACGGGCCGAAGGGACGGCGACGCGATAGTGGCAGGCCAGCGCCACTTCCAGCCCTCCGCCGAGCGCCGTACCGTGGATGGCGGCGATCACCGGCTTGGGTGAACTTTCGATCGCGTCCTGGACTTCATAGAGGCTCGCCCCCTTCATTGCCCCGCCGAATTCGGTGATGTCGGCCCCCGCGATGAACGTCCTGCCCTCGCAGATGATCACGATCGCCCTGGCGGCGGGGTCGGCTACGCCCGCCTTCATCCCCTCGGCCAGGCCGTCGCGCACCGCGGCCGACAGGGCGTTCACCGGGGGAGAGTTCAAAGTGATGACCCCCACCTCGCCCTCGAGCGCATAGTCGGTCACGGCGTTGAGCGCGGTCATGGCACGGTTCCTCGAGGATGGATTTCAAACATTTGTATTAGGCCCAGGTGGCGCTGGAGCGTCAACGGCAAAGAACCACTGCGGCGAGGGGGGTTATCCCAAGAGCGCCTCGTAGGCCGGCAGGGTCAGGAACTCTTCGAAGTCTTCGGCCAGGCTCATGGCCGAGAAAATCTCGATCGCCTTGGGAAAGGCCCCCGACGCATAGCCCGGCAGGGCGGCCTCCAGGGCGGCCATCTCGTCGGCGA
The DNA here is from genome assembly GCA_036498165.1 of Caulobacteraceae bacterium. Lineage (GTDB taxonomy): Bacteria > Pseudomonadota > Alphaproteobacteria > Caulobacterales > Caulobacteraceae > Acaudatibacter. The sequence goes on along the minus strand of DASXIE010000216.1, from coordinate 24,905 downwards.
GCACAGCCTTGAAGAGGGCGGCGTCCACCCTGCGGCCGTCGTCGAGGCTGGCGCCCTGGCGGATCCATTGCCAGATCTGGGCCCGGCTGATCTCGGCGGTGGCGGCGTCCTCCATCAGGTTGTAGAGCGGCACGGCCCCGCGGCCGCGCAGCCAGGCCTCGATGTACTGGACCCCGACGCGGATGTTCTCACGCAGGCCGGCCTCGGTCCGTGCGCCCCGGTGGGCCTGGAGCATCTCCTCGCGGCTGACGGCGATGTCCTGGCGCAGCTTCGAGAGCTGATTTTGCCCCGGCATGAGGCGGTCGAAGACCTCCATCGCCACCGGCACCAGATCGGGGTGGGCGACCCACGTGCCATCGTGGCCGTCGCCGGCCTCGCGCTCCTTGTCGGCCCGAACGCGGGCGAAGGCGGCCTCGTTGGCGGCGGGATCACCCTTGACCGGAATCTGCGCCGCCATGCCGCCCATGGCGAAGGCCCCGCGGCGGTGGCAGGTCTGGATCAGCTTCAGGGAATAGGCGCGCAGAAAGGCGGCGCCCATGCCCATCAGGGCCCGGTCGGGCGTGAGCGCCCAGGTCTGGCGGCCAAGACGTTTGATGTAGGAGAAGATATAGTCCCAGCGGCCGCAGTTGAGACCGGCCATGTGGTCGCGCAGCTCGTAGAGGATCTCATCCATCTCGAAGGCGGCCGGCAGGGTCTCTATGAGCACCGTGGCCTTGATGGAGCCGCTGGGGACGCGAAGCGCGTCCTGGGCGTGGAGGAAGACGTCATTCCACAGCCGCGCCTCGAGATGGGACTCCATCTTCGGGAGGTAGAAATAGGGACCGGTCCCCTGGGCGATCTGAGCCTTTGCGTTGTGGAAGAGATAAAGGCCGAAGTCGAAAAGGGCGCCCGACATGACCTCGCCGTCGACGCGGACATGCTTTTCCGGCAGGTGCCAGCCGCGCGGACGGACCATCAGCACGGCCGGATCGGGCCTGAGCGAATAGGCCTTGCCGCTCGCGGTATCGATGAAGGCTAGGGCGCCGCTCCACCGGTCCTTGAGATTGATCTGGCCGTCGATGAGATTGCGCCAGGTGGGCGAGGTGGCGTCCTCGAAGTCGGCCATGAACACCTTTGCCCCGGAGTTGAGGGCGTTGATGATCATCTTGCGGTCGGTGGGACCGGTTATCTCGACCCGGCGATCGTGAAGATCGGCCGGAATGGGGGCGACCTGCCAATCGCCGGCGCGGATGGCGGCCGTATCCTCGAGGAAGTCTGGCCGCTCGCCGGCGTCGAAGCGCGTCTGGCGCGCCACCCTGGCGGCCAGAAGCTCGCGGCGGCGGGCGTCGAATCGGCGGTGCAACGCGGCCAGGAAGTCGAGGGCCGCCGGGGTGAGTATTTCCCGGTCCCGGCCCTCGATGCCCGAGGCGATCTCGATCGGCGCGAGCGTGGCGGCGTCCACGACAGTCAAGCCGCTTCGCGCGCCGGCTGGCTCTTGAACTGTGCCGCCTCGGTGGATTCGCCCAGCGCCGTCGTCGAGGAGGCGCCGCCGGAAAGGGTCATGGCCACCTGGTCGAAATAGCCAGTGCCCACCTCGCGCTGGTGTCGCGTCGCCGAATAGCCGGCTTCTTCAGAGGCGAACTCCTTCTGCTGCAGCTCAGAATAGGCAGCCATGCCGCGATCCTTGTAGCCCAGCGCCAGCTCGAACATGCCGTGGTTGAGGCTGTGGAATCCGGCCAGGGTGACGAACTGGAACTTGTAGCCCATGGCTCCGAGCTCGCGCTGGAACTTGGCGATTGTCGCCTTGTCGATGTTGGCTTCCCAGTTGAACGACGGCGAGCAGTTGTAGGCCAGGATCTTGTCGGGATGGACCTTGTGAACCGCCTCGGCGAAAGCCCGCGCCTCGCCGAGATCGGGATGCGAGGTTTCCCACCACAGGGCGTCGGCGAAGGGCGCGTAGGCCAGGCCGCGGGCGATACAGTGATCCAGGCCCGTACCGTCCTTGAGGCGATAGAAGCCTTCCGGTGTGCGGCTGTCCTCGACGATGAACGGCCGGTCGCGCTCGTCGACATCGGAGGTGATGAGCCTGGCCGATTCGGCGTCGGTGCGGGCGAAAACCAGGGTGGAGGTTCCGCAGACATCGGCCGCCAGGCGCGCAGCGGTGAGATTGCGGATGTGGGCCGCTGTGGGGATCAGCACCTTGCCGCCCATGTGACCGCACTTCTTCTCACTGGCCAGCTGGTCCTCGAAATGGACACCGGCCGCGCCCGCCTCGATGAACGCCTTCATGATCTCGAAGGTGTTGAGGGGGCCGCCGAAACCGGCCTCGGCGTCGGCGACGATGGGCAGGAACCAGTCGCGCTTGGCGCCGCCCTCGGCATGCTCAATCTGGTCGGCGCGCTGCAGTGTGCGGTTGATCCGACGGGCGAGCTCGGGAGCGGCGTTGGCCGGATAGAGGCTCTGGTCGGGATACATAGCCCCGGCGGTGTTGTTGTCCGCCGCCACCTGCCAGCCGGAGAGATAGATGGCTTGCAGGCCGGCGCGGGCCATCTGCATGGCCTGGTTGCCGGTCACCGCTCCCAGGGCGTTGACATAGGGCTCGCTGTGCAAGGATTTCCATAGCCGCTGGGCCCCGCGCTCGGCGAGGGTGTAGGCGATCTGGACCGAGCCACGCAGCTTGGTCACTTCGGCGGGGCCGTATGGCCGCTCGACGCCATCGAACCGCCCCGCCGGCGCGCCGGGAACCAAGGTGTCAAATCCAGACATGGAAGTCTCCTGCTCGGTAGGGGCCTAGCCCTCCTCTCCAGTTAGGGCCGCCTGGGCGCCGCGCCTATAGGACCAAATGACTAAAAGGATAGATTGTCACAACGCGACCTTGTCATGACTGTCACTTCACGACATCTTGCGGCATGGCGACGACCCCGGAACGCAAGCTCTTCCTTGGCGCGAGGCTCAAGCGCCTCAGGCGCGAGATCGGCCTCACCCAGGCGCGCATGGCCCAGGACCTGGATGTCTCGCCCAGCTATCTCAACCACCTCGAGCGCAATCAGCGCCCGCTCACCGCCCAGATCCTCCTGCGCCTGGCCGAGACCTACGACATCGACCTTAGGACGCTGGCGGGTGGGGACGGCGCCTCATCCCGGGACCTCGGCGAAGTGCTGCTCGATCCGGTGTTCCGCGACCTCGCCATCCCGCGTCACGAGATCGCCGAGGTGGCCGAAAACGCGCCGGGCGTATCGGACGCCATCATCCGCCTCTACCAGGCCTTCACCGATCGCCGCCGGTTCGCCGAGGTGCCTGGCGAGGCGCCGCCTCTGGCGGTGACGCCGTCGGACTGGGTGCGCGACCATATAGAGAGCCAGCACAACTTCTTCCCCGAGCTCGACGAGATCGGGGAGGCCCTGGCCGACGCCCTCGATGCCGAGCCTCAGGGCCTTTACGCCGCCTCCAGTCAGCGCCTCGCGGAACGTCATGGGGTGCAGGTGCGCGTGGCGCCGATGGAGGTCCTGGCCGACCAGCTGCGCCTCTTCGATCATCACCGCCGCCGGCTCCTGGTGTCGGAGCGCCTCCGCGGCCCGGGACGCGCCTTCGCCGTGGCCTACCAGCTCGCCCTGCTGGAACACGGGCCGGACATCGCCGCCCTGGCCGAGCGGGCCGCGCCGCCGGACCTGCCCACCGCCAACCTGCTGCGCGTTTCCCTGGCCAACTATCTCGCCGCGGCGATCCTCATGCCTTACGCCCCGTTCCATCGGGCCTGCGAGAGTTTCCATTATGACCTCGAGACGGTCGCCATGCGCTTTGGGGCCAGTTTCGAGCAGGCCGCCCACCGCCTGACCACCCTCTCGCGCCCGGCCGCGCGCGGCGTGCCTTTCTTCATGCTCAGGGTCGACAGCGCCGGCAATATCTCCAAGCGCTTCGCCGGCGGCTCCTTTCCGTTCTCGCGGTTCGGCGGCGGCTGCCCGCGTTGGCGCATCCATGCGGCGTTCCGCTCGCCAGGCAAGGTGCTCACCCAGATCGTCGAGACCCAGGACGGGGGGCGCTATTTCACCCTGGCGCGCACCGTGCCGCGCATCGCCGCCTCCCTGGCCGAAGAGGATTCGGAACTGGCGATAGGTCTCGGTTGCGAGCTGAAGTTCGCTCCTCGGCTGGCCTACGCCCGGGGCCTCGACCTGAGCACGCCGGTGGTCACCGTAATCGGCGCTGCCTGCCGGGTCTGCGAGCGGCCCGCCTGCCCGCAACGCGCCGCCGAGCCGGCGAACCGGATCCTGACGGTGGACGACTTCTCCAAGTCGATCTCGTCCTATCCCTTCGCGACGACGTGATCGCCGGTAATCGGGGAATTCAGGGAAAGATTTGCCTCCGGCGGCGGCGGTTCAGCCTTCCGCCGGGGAAATTCGCCTTGCGTCGTCACGGCAACAGTTTGGAAATTGTTTGTCGACACCATGGCGAGGCCTGTTGACGCTTCGCTGAACTTCGCCCAAGGCAGATTCCGCGAATTAGAACCGGGCGGGGCCCTCGCGGTCGCGTGCGCGCCACGATTGAACGATCCCGCATAGAGGCGGGACAGGGGAGAGATCTGATGAAGCACCACATCCTGCTGGCCACCTGCGCCCTCAGCGCCCTTTCTCTTGGGTCGGGAAGCGCTCTCGCCGCCGCCGCGGCGGCCAACACCACGAGCGCCACCTCGGTCGAGGAAATCGTGGTCACCGCCGAAAAGCGCGAAGCCAATCTGCAGGAAGTGCCGATGCAGGTGACGGCGTTCACCAGCAAGGACCGGGCCCTGAAAGGCATCAACACCGTTCAGGACATGACGAACTTCACCCCAGGGTTCACCTATTCGAGCCAGCTGGACCGACCGGCCATGCGCGGCCTAGCCCGCAACAACAACATCTATCTCTCCGACTCCTCGGTGGCGGTCTATTACGATGACGTCTTCTCCAACTCGACGTTCTTTGTCGGCCGCGACGACATGCTCATCGACCAGGTGGAAATCCTGATCGGCCCGCAAGGCACGCTCTATGGACGTAACGCCATTGGCGGCCTGATCAACACCATCACCAAGCGACCCAGCGAAACACCGAGCGGCGAAGTCCGCGCCGAGTTCGGCAACTACGACTACCGCAAGTTCGAAGGCACGGTCTCCGGGCCGCTCTTCGGCAACCTCAGCTTCCGCCTGAGCGCCCTGACCACCGACCAGGACAGGGGCTATTTCAACAACCTGGCGGGAAGGCACTCTGAAGGCGGGGTCGTGCACGATCCCTACATCGACGCCCAGCTGCAGTATAAGGACGACAAGAACGAGGCTTGGCTCGACTTCTATCAGGTCGCCTTCCACAACGACCGCGGCGGACCAGGCAGCCTCTTGGGCACGCCGACCACGGGCCCGTATGACACCGACCTGACCACGCCGGGCAACATCTTCTTCAACCCGAATTTCCCCTATGGCGGCGGCGCGGTTCCCGGTTCAGTGGTGGGCATGGTCGGCACGAACAATCCGGCCCTCGGCAACATCCGCAACTTCGCCCACTCCCTGGCCACCGACATCAATGTCGACGAGGCCTATAATCTCGATTTCCACTTCACCCATCACTTCGACGGCCTCGACGTGAAATATGTCGGCGGCTACGGTCAGTACCATTACAACCTGCACACCGCCTTGTTCGGCAACGACAACTCGCCGATCACGCAGTATCAAATACCGCTGAATCCGGGCGGCGAATGCGCCCTCCTGTCCGAGTTCGCCGGTGTGCCCTGCGGCCCCTTGACGGTCTTCCCGGAGCAGGACTTCTCTTACGAGACCCACACCAAGTGGTACAGCAACGAGCTGACGATCTCGTCGACCTGGAATCGGCCGCTGCAATACATTTTCGGCCTCTACCAATATACCGAAACCGACGACAACCTGATCACGGTCGCGGCGCACGACCAGCCGCAGCTGGCCCACCCGATCGCCGCCTTCCCGGGACAGGCGGCGGTCGCCAACCCCGGCCATTATTACTACTTCACCGACTACCAGGACCGGATCGACAGCAAGGCGATCTATGGCCAGTTGGACTGGAAGATCCTGCCCACCCTGAAACTGACGGGCGGGCTGCGCTACACCTACGACAAGAAGAGAGGCAACGAGGAAGCCCGGTTCATCGCTTTCGATAACTTCGATCCGGGACTCACCAATCCCTTCACCGGCGTATGCACCGGCGGTGACGCCACCGGCTGCGGCACCAATCCGGCCAACCTCGGCACCTTCATGCCGGCCATCGATATCACCCCGGCTCTGATCAGTTTCGCGCCGGCCCAGGGCGTGACCTGCGCGACCACCCAGCAACTCACCGGTCGGTTCGCCGGCGACTACACGCGCTGCCTGGGCGACACCTCCCATGCGATCACCGGCACGGCTGGGATCGAATGGACGCCCGATCCGGACACCCTGGTCTATGCCCGCTACAACCGCGGCTACAAGGCCTTCGGTCTCAACGCAGGCGTCATCAGCACCAAGCCGGAAGCGCCACAGGAGGCGGTCAACGACTACGAAATCGGCTTCAAGAAGACCTTCGGCCATGTCTTCACCCTCGACGCCGACGCCTTCTATTACGACTACAGCAACGACCAGGTGCCCCTCGATGTGCCGACCGGCGGTATCAACCTCACCCAGTTCCTGACCATTCCCAAGGCGGTGTCGGAAGGCATTGAGTTCGTGGCCGACTGGCGGCCCATCGAGCACCTGGAACTGACCCTGACCTACGCGCTCGACCACACCCGGATCACAAGCACGTGCCCGGCGGGAGCGAACAAGAACACTCCAGGGTGCTACATCGATGCTCTGGATCCCAGCGCCACCCAGCCCGGAGCGCGGCCGGTGACCTTGGTGAACCCTGCCGACCCTAACGATGTCGACCAGCTGGGCATTCACCAATCCGTCCCCACCTTCATCCAGGCGGTCAACGGCAACCAGTTGCCCCAGGCTCCGGAAAACAAGTTGGCCTTCAACGCCAACTACACCTTCGTCTTCGAGCCGGGCAACCTGACCCTGTCGGGCACCTTTATTTGGAAGGACAAGTCGTACTCATCGATCTTCCAGCGCCCCTATTACGAGGCTCCGTCGTGGAACCAGGTCGATCTGCGGGCGACCTGGAGCGGCGATCACGACAAGTATGAGATCGTTCTGTACGTGAAGAACCTGTTCAACAGCCTGGGCTATGACGCCGCGAGCTCGGGCTACCCCATCTGGGAGCCCGTAGGCAGCCCGACCACCCCGGTGATCGCCAATTCCTACGACCTCACCCCGCCCCGGCTCTACGGCGTGGAGTTCCACTACAAGTTCTAGTACCCGGTCGCGTATCTGACCGGTCACGAGCGGCGGGACCCCCCGGTCCCGCCGTTTTCGTATTTTGCGTCTCGCCGCGCTTGGAGCCCCCGCACGGCGCCCTGTAGGGTGGCGTCATGGAGGCCAGATCCGAGCCATCGCCGGCGTCGTCCCCGCCGGGCCGGAAGGCCGGCGGCCGCCGCGACCTGACGCGGGGACCGATCACCCGCACCCTCCTCGTCTTCTCCCTGCCCCTGATGGGCGGGAACGCCCTCCAGTCGCTCAACGGCACGGTCAATCAGATCTGGGTGAGCCACACCCTTGGCGAGAACGCCATTACGGCGCTTGGCAACGCCAACATCGTGATGATGCTGATGCTGGGGGCGATCTTCGGCGTCGGCATGGCCGGCAACATTTTGATCGGACAGGCCGTGGGGGCCCGCGACTTTCCCCTGGTCAAGCGGGTGATGGGCACGGCGACGAGCTTCTTCCTCGGCCTTTCGGTGTTGGTGGCCGTGACCGGTGGCCTCCTCTCGCCGCACATCCTCGACCTGATGCGCACACCCGCCATCGCCCGCGAGGACGCGATCATCTACCTGCGCATCATCTTCGCCTCGGTCCCTTTCATGTATTTCTTCATGTTCCTGCAGATGGCCCAGCGGGGCGCGGGCGATTCCACCACGCCGTTCTGGTTCCTCGCCCTGGCCATCGGCATCGATGTCACCCTCAATCCGCTCCTCATCCGCGGCATCGGACCGTTTCCGCGCATGGGCATCGCCGGCTCGGCCACCTCGACCCTGATCGGCCAGAGTGTTTCCCTCCTGGCGATGACAATTCACCTGTATCGACGCCACAGCGTGCTCGCACTGCACCGCTCCGAACTGCGCCTCTTGAAGCCGGACATGGCCATCCTGAAATCCCTGGTCACCCGCGGTCTGCCGATGGGGATCCAGATGCTGGTGATGTCCGGCACGGCGGTGATGATGATCAGCATGGTCAACGCCTATGGCGCCCTGACCTCGGCGGCCTATTCGATCTCCTCGATCATCTGGGGCTATCTGCAGATGCCGACCATGGCGATAGGAGCGTCGGTCTCGGCGATGGCGGCGCAAAACGTGGGGGCGGGGCGCTGGGACCGGGTGGCCAAGGTCGCCCGCTCGGGGGTGATCTCCGGCCTGATCGTCACCGGCGCGGTGGCCCTGGCGCTCTATGTCTTCAACAATGAGGTCCTCTCCGTCCTGCTCCCGTCGGCATCGCCGGCCATCCCCCTGGCGCGGCATATCAACACCACCGTCCTGTGGGGGTTCGTGTTGTTCTCAGTGACCTTCTCCCTTTCGGGGGTGGTGAGGTCGACCGGCGCGGTGTGGTGGCCCCTGGCGATCATGATCATTTCCATGGTCGGGGTGCGCGTGCCTTTCGCCAGCCTGCTGTCGGGCCGATTCGGCGAGGATGCCATCTGGTGGAGCTTCCCGGTCGGGACAATCACCTCGGCGGCGCTGACCAGCCTCTACTACCGCTACGGCGGCTGGCGGCGCACGCGCATGCTGGAAGAGACTCCGCACGGCCAGGCGCCCGACGCCGGAGTCACGGCGCCTTCCATGACGCCGCCGGCCGAGCAGGCCGAGGCCCCGGCGTGATCGCTCAACTCTCCGGGCGCCACACGAAGTCTATGAGGAAGACCCGCTCGCCGGCTCCATGCCTGGCGACTTTGAGGAGATCGACGAGGCCGTGGAAACCCGAACGCCGGGCCAGGTCCGGGGTGATGTCCTCGAAACCGATTTCGCGGACCGCCGTCACCTCGATCGCCCCTGGTCCCAGTCGATAGCGACCGCCTACCTTCACCCGAGCTCTGCGCCAGATGCGCACGCTGCAGGTGATCTCGCCGCGCATGACACCTTCGCGCAGGCGCTTGGCGAACATCATCGGCGTTGTTCCTCACCCCGTCTTGACGGGCGCGGCGGCGCACGCGACGAGGCGCAGGGATGAAAGCCAACCGCGCCGGCCTTTTCAAGACGCGCGCCGCCGCCGCGCTGGCGGTCATGGCGGCCGCCTCGCCCTGTCATTCAGGGCCGCCCTACACCACCGACGATCCTGAACCCACCCCCGACGGCCATTGGGAGAACCGGGTCTTCGTCTCCGGAGAGCAGACACCAGGCCAGACGAGTGGCCAGACGGGCCTCGACATAAACTACGGTGGGGCGAAGGATCTGCAGCTGACCCTGCTCGCCCCGCTGGACTACGCCAGCGGTGGCCAGGATGCGCTCGGCCTCGGCAACATGCAGGTTTCGGCCAAGTACCGCTTCATCCACCAATCCGAGCATGGGCTGACGCCGGACGTCGCCGTCTTCCCGGCCCTGACCCTGCCCACCCAGGCGCACGCTTTCGGCCCGGCGCGCCTGGGCCTCTTCCTGCCGATCTGGGCCCAGAAAGACTTCGGCGCGTGGTCGATGTTCGGTGGTGGCGGCTACGACATCAATCCGGGGCCTGGCCGGCGAGATTTCACCCTGGCCGGCTGGGCGCTCACCCGCCAGGTGAGCAAACGCCTGAATCTCGGCGTCGAGGTCTATCACCAGACGCCGGACATGACGGGCGGCAAGGCGCTGACGGCGGTGGCCGGCGGCGTCGTCCTCCAGCTCACTTCGCACGTCGCCCTCATGGCCTCGGGCGGACCGGCCGTGCAGGGAGCCCGCGACGCCGGCCAGGCGGTTTTCTACGCCGCCCTGCAATACACCAACTAACGGCTACGCTTCGGTGCTCTCGCATCGCTTAAGGCCACGTTTCGCCGCGCCCAACGCCTAGACCCCTAGCCAGACGCCCCTTGCGCCGTTTAATCTGTCGCGGGTTAGTCCAGGACGGGGATCTCATGCCGAGCGGAGTTGTCAAGTTCTTCAATGGAGCCAAGGGGTTTGGCTTCATCGCGCCCGACGATGGCGGCGCCGATATCTTCGTCCACGTCTCGGCCGTCGAACGGTCGGGGCTGGGTGGGCTCAATGAAGGCGATCAGGTGAACTACGAGATCGAAGCCGATCGGCGTTCGGGCAAGCCGGCCGCCATCGATCTTGAGGTCACCGGCTCGTCGCCGGTCTCGCGCCCGCCCAGGGCGGCCGCGCCGCGCAGTTTCGAGCGTCGCGACGGCGCCAGCCGTGACGGGGGCGGCCGCGGCGGCCCGCGCGAAGCGATGGGTGCGGGCTCAGGGGTGGTCAAGTGGTTCAACCCGACCAAGGGGTTCGGATTCATCCAGCCCAATGGCGGCGGCCAGGACGTGTTCGTCCACATCTCGGCGGTGGAGCGCGCCGGGCTCTCCAGCCTGTCTGAGGGCCAGACGATTTCCTACGACCTCGAGCAGGACCGCCGCAGCGGTAAGTCCTCGGCGACCAACCTCAGGGTCGAATAGGGCTTCAGCCGCACGCCGGCCAGGCGCGGGCGAAGGCGACGACCTGGGCGGCGACCGTCTCTACCTGCCAGGCATCGCGCGGGTCGGCGAATCCGCCGGCGGAGTCGAAGAGGCCGTTGGAACTTAGTGTCGCGCCGAATGGCGTCGGCCAGCCGCGCAGGGCGTGGACGATGGATCGCAGCGCCGCCAGGGTCGAGCCGCCGGCCTGACCGCCGGTGGCGCAGACGATACAGCCCACCGCCCGGCCGTCGAGATAGGGCCTGGGGCCCTCGCGGAGGTCTTCCAGGCAATCGAGGGCGTTCTTCACCAAGCCTGAAATTGAGCCGTGGTAGCCGGGCGAGGCAATGATCACGCCGTCCGCCTGGCTGACTGCGTCCAGCAGACGGTCGCGCTCGGCATTGGCCTCCTGCAAGCGGGGATCGAAGATCGGCAGAGCGGCGAGGAATGCGCCGCCGAAGAGTTCGGTCCGCGCGCCGGAGGCCTCGGCCGCCGACAGGGCCTTGGCGAGCGCCGTTTCGCTGGTCGATCCGGGCCGCAGGGTGCCGCCGAGACCGACGATCAGAGGCGTCCGCCTCAAGCCTCCACCGCCTGGCCTTTGCGTGTTTCCCAGGAGGCCTTCAGTTCGGCGAGATCCTCGGCGTATTTGTCGCGCGCCGCCTCGCGCAACTTGGGCAGGTGATAGGCCGGGAATAGGTCGTTATCGGCCTGATAGTCACGCAGCACCTGCTTGGCGACGGTGGCCTTGTGGACCTCGGTGGGACCATCGGCGATGCCCATGACGAGCGCGCTGGTGATCATGCCCATGAACGGCATCTCGTTGGAGACCCCGATCGCCCCATGCAGATGCAGCGCGGCGGCGGCGATGTCGTGATAGACCTTGGGCATGGCCACTTTGATGGCGGCGATGTCCTTGCGAACGACCTTGTAGTCCTTGTGCTTGTCGATCAGCCAGGCGGTGCGCAGGACCAGCAGGCGGAACTGCTGCAGCTGGATCCAGGCATCGGCGATCTGCTCCTGGACCACCGGCATGTCGGCCAGGCGGCCCTCGCGGGTCTGGCGCGATACCGCCCGCCGGCACATCAGGTCGAAGGCGTGCTGGCAGGCGCCGACGGTGCGCATGGCATGGTGAACGCGGCCGCCACCCAGCCGCGTCTGGGCGATGATGAAAGCCCCGCCGCGCTCGCCCAGCATGGCGTCGATGGGCACGCGGACATTGGTGTAGCGGATATAGCCGTGGCCGCCCTCGCCGGCCCCAACCCCGATCTCGCGGATGGTCTCGACGCCGGGCGTGTCCTTGGGCACCAGGAAAATCGAAGTGCGGCGATAGGGGTCCTTGGCGTCCGGATCGGTGACCGCATAGACGACCAGCACCTTGGCGTAGCGCGAGCCGCTGGAGAACCACTTCTCGCCGTTGATCACCCACTTGTCTCCGATCAGTTCGGCGCGGGTCTTGAAAGTGAGGGGATCGGAACCGCCGGTCGGCTCGCTCATTGAGAAGGCCGAGCGGATCTCGCCGTTCAGCAGGGGCTTGAGCCAACGCTCCTTCTGAGCCGGCGTGCCGTAGTGGGCGATGATCTCGGCGTTGCCGGTGTCCGGCGCCTGGCAGCCGAAAACGGTGGGCGCGAGGCTGTTGCGGCCGAGCTTCTCGTTCATCAGGGCCAGCTTGACCTGGCCATAGCCCTGTCCGCCCAGCTCCGGCCCAAGATGGCACGCCCACAGGCCCTGGGCCCGGACCTCCTCCTGCAAAGGCTTGATGAACTTCTCGCGCCCGCCCGAACTGAAGGCGGCCATGCCGAGATGGGAAATCGGCTCGACCTTGTCGGCCATGAACTCTTCGATCCAGTCGAGCTTCTTCTGGAACGCAGGTTCGGTCTCGAAGTCCCAGGCCATTTCAACTCTCCCAGCCGGGCCGCCCCGGCTTTGCGTGCGATCATCAAGGCTAGGATCATCTTCGGCGCAAAGATGAGGCGGGCGCAAGCATCTTGAAACGATCGTTTGAACGATCCCCTGTTTCGTCCTCCGCTCAGGCGAGGCTAGAAGGGCCCGATGTCTCCCGCCGATCCCGCCGCCATCGATCGTGCCAGGCGCACCCGGGCCTCGTTCGACGGCCTGCGGGACGCGCTCGTCGCCGCTTTTGAGACCCTCGAGGACGAGGCTCCGGCCGAACTCTACGAGGGCGCACCCGGCCGTTTCGAACTTACTCCGTGGACGCGCGAGGCGGGCGGCGGCGGGGTGATGGGCTTCCTGCGCGGGCGCCTCTTCGAGAAATGCGGCCTGCACATCTCCGAAGTCCATGGCGGTCTTTCCCCGGAAATGGCGGCCTCCATGCCCGGCGCCGCCGAGGACCCACGCTTCGTGGCCACTGGGGTCAGCCTCATCGCCCACATGAAAAGCCCACGCGTCCCGGCGGTGCACATGAACACCCGCTATATAGCAACCACCCGCGGCTGGTTCGGTGGCGGAGCGGACCTCACGCCGCTCATCGAAGGCCAACGCTCGGCCGAGGCGCCAGACGCCCTGGCCTTTCACGGCGCCTTGCGCGGCGCCTGCGAGGCGCATGACGCTAGCTGGTACGAGCGGTACCGGGCTGAGTGCGATGCCTATTTCTACCTGCCTCATCGCGGCGAGCCGCGCGGCGTGGGCGGCATCTTCTACGACCACCACGACAGCGGCGATTTCGAGCGCGACTTGGCCTTCAGCCACGATGTCGGCCGCGCGGTCCTCGAGGCTTGGCCGAAGATCGTCCGTCAGCGGATGATCGAGCCGTGGACGGAGGCTGAGCGCGAGGAACAGCTGGTTCGCCGCGGCCGATACGTCGAGTTCAACCTACTTTACGACCGCGGCACGATGTTCGGTCTCAGGACCGGCGGCAACATTGAGACGATCCTTTCCTCCATGCCGCCGGTGGCCAAGTGGCCGTGATTCAATAGGCCATGCCCTGGGCCACCGCCTTGAGGCGCTCGATGACCGACAGCTTGTCGGTGGGAAAATCGTTGTCGACCCACCAAGACTCGACCTCGGCGAGGACCTTGCCGACCAGCGGGCCACGCGGAACCCCTGCGGCCAGGACCTCCTCGCCAGTCAGCGGCAGCGCCGGACGCGGCCAGCTTCGCGCCATGGGCAGGAGGGCGCGCCACTGCGCCGCCGCGGCCTTGCCGGCCACCTTGGCCCAGGCCAACATCGCCTTGTCGCAGAACGCCTCGGCCCCCGAGCGATAGACGCACTGGCGGACCGTCCTGGGGCTCATCCACGAGACGATGGCCGGGTCCGAGGCGGCGGCGGCGATCAGCCGCGCCTTCTGGGCATTGGAAAGGCGAAGGCGCTCGGCCAATGCACCGGCGACGGCCGGATCGTCCGGCAGGAGGGCGGCGAGGCGCAGGAGAGGGTCGCCCTCGAACAGCACGTCGGTCTCGATGGCGGTCAGGCGCTCAAATCTGGCCAAGTCGGTCGCACCAGGGGCGGCCACTGGGAGGACGCCGGCCTCGGCCATCAAGCGAACGGCCGGACGCGGATCGTCGGCCGCCAGCAAGGCCAGAAGTTCATGCGCCACTCGCTCGGCCGACAGGTTGGCGACGAGATCTGTCAGCTTCCGACAGGCCGCGAGAGCGGCGGCATCAGGTTCGCCGCGGCCGTACCAGGCGTAGAACCGGAAAAATCTCAGTATACGGAGTGCATCTTCGCGAATGCGGCTGACCGGATCGCCGACGAAGACCACGGCGCCGCCCCTGGCGTCGGCGAGGCCGTGGCCGGTCGGGTCGAAGAGACGGCCTTCGGCGTCGACATAGAGGGCGTTGAGGCGGAAATCGCGGCGGGCGGCGTCCTGGCTCCAGTCATCGGTAAAGGCCACCACGGCGTGGCGGCCATCAGTTTCGACATCGCGCCGCAGAGTGGTGATCTCGAAGGGCCGGTGGTCGCTGATCGCGGTGATGGTCCCGTGGGCTTCGCCGGTGGCCACAGAGGCGATCCCGGCCGCGGCGAGGGCGGCCTTCACCTGCGGCGGGGTGAGAACAGTGGCGATGTCGATGTCGCCGACCGGGGCGCCGATGAGGGCGTTGCGGACGCAGCCGCCGACGAACCGCGCGCAGTCCGGCCCGCCGGCCGCCGCCAGGGCTTCCATCACCGCGACGGTCGCCGGGTGGATCATCCACGGCTGGCGGGCAAGCGTCTCGCTCATGGCCGGGCGGCCGGCACGAACCGCCCGGGGCTGACCTGGCCACCGGGCCGCACCTCGCCGGGCACATAGAGGCCGCGGTCGGGGGCATGGGGCAGGAACACCCCGACGACCAGAGAGAGCCCGACCAGGACCGCGCCGATCGCCGCCAGCCACAGCCAGGTCCTGGCCGGCATTGGGGTCGGCGTGGCCGGCCGCGGCAAGGTCGGCGCAGATTTCGCCGCCCGCGCCTCGCTCACCGCCCGCCAGATGTAGCCGAGCGCGACCGGCACGAAAAACAGGATCACCCTTTCGAGGATCGCCTTAAGCAACCGCTGCTCCATAGAGCCGCTCGTAGAGGGCGCGCAGCATGCCCGCCGTGGCCCCCCAGATGGTGCGGTCCTCCCAGGTGGCGGCGTAGAAACGTCGCCTCACTCCATCGGCGGTCTCGATTTCGCGTTGCTGGTAACTGGCCGGGTCCATCAGGAAGCCAAACGGAGTTTCGAACACCTCGGCCACCTCGTCGGGGTTGGGCGTCGGTTCATAGCCCGCAGCCACGAAGCCGACCACCGGGGTGACATAGAAGCCGGTGCCGGTGCGATACGGCGTCGACAGGCCGGCGACATCCACCAGGGCCGGATCGAGGCCGATTTCCTCATGGGCCTCGCGCACCGCTGCGCCCCACGGCGTCTCGCCCTCCTCGCAACGACCGCCGGGCAGGGCGATCTGGCCGGTATGGCGGCGCAGGGCGTCGGAACGCCGGGTAAGGATCACCGCCAGACCCGCCGGCCGCTCGACGAGGCCGATGAGCACCGCGGCTGGCGTCAGCACCGCCGCCTCGACCGCCGTCGCGCCCAGATCGAGGTCGAAGTCCGAACGCCACGCGTCGGCCGGCGGCGCGCCCGTTTCCAAGGGGTCGAGGTGGCGGCCGATCCAGTCGCGCAAGGCCGCCCCGGCGCCTGGCGCGCTCAAGCCTGGCCAACTTCGGCCGCTGCGGCCTGGGGTCCAACCGCGAACCACGCCCCGTGCGAAACCACGCCCATCATCGGGCCATCCGGCGTTGGGCGCGGCGCGGCCATCTCGACCAGTTCATAGAACACCGGCCGAGCGATGAGGGCCTCGAGGCCGGCGCGGACGTGGACGTAGGGCCGCGGCTCGCCCGAATCGGGGTCCGTTTCCACGCGGATCCGATTGTCCGGCCCGGCCTCCACCTCGTCGCCCACGTTGGTGGTGAACTTGAGGGCCTCGCCGAGGCGGTCGACGCGGACGGCGACGAAGGGCGCGTCCTCGACGGTGATGGCCAGCTTCTCTACGGGCGTGACGAGGACAAAACCCTCTGGATCCTTGCGCAGGACCGTGGAGAACAGCCGCACCAGGGCCTCGCGCCCGATGGGCGAGCCCTCGTGGAACCACAGGCCGTTTCTCTTGATGACGATGTCGATCTCGCCGCAATGGGCCGGGTTCCAAAGATGAACGGGCGGCAGGCCGCGTCCCGGCGCTTGGCGCGCCGCCGCGATCACCCCGTCGATACCATTGGACGTCATCCCTTGAAGCTAGGCTTCCGGGGCGGAGGGCTCAAGCGGCGACCCTCAAGGGGCGCGATCGAGATTTTCGCTGGCCACGGGGACCCATCGTTCGCCGTCGGAGGAGGCTTCGACTTCGGCGTGCATGTGGTCCGGCCCGGAGTAGGTGTCGACAGTACGGGTCCGGCGCTGGCCATGGAGGGGCTTTTCGAGGGTTGAATAGGTCCACCGGCCGGCGTCGATGACCAGCTCCCGCCATGGCCCGGGCCGGTCGCCGGCCGAGGTGAGCGTCTGGGTATGGAAAACCAGGCGCCGGCCGCTCGTCTCCTTGGGCAGGAACACCACCAGCGCCGTCGACTTGCCGCCGATCGCCTGCTCGCACACGAAGAACAGGCCGGTGCGGGCGCAGTGGTTGTCGACGGTCTGGGTGCGGTGAGCGGTGGTGGCGATCCAGCTCCCCTCCATGGCTTTGAGGGCCTCGTAGGGGTTGGTCGCGGCCGCCACAACCGGCATGGCGGCCAAGATCGCCACGCTCAGGGCTAGGCCGCGGATCATTCTGCCGCCAGCGCCAGGACGGGGACGGCGCTCGGCATCGCGGCATGGACGGCGCCGTTCAGCCCGTCGCCCGCGCCCGGCGCCAGGGCCCGAACGAGGACGCGGCGCGGATCGACCGGCCCCGGCATCGTGACCGCGTCCGTCCGCGTAAAGCCGAATTGGCCGAAATAGGCCTCGTCGCCGACCAGGAGGACCAGGGCCCAGCCCGCGGTCTGGGCGGCCTCGCAGGCACGCTGGATAAGCACCGCCCCGACGCCGGCGCTGCGTTCAGATTCCTCGACCGCGATCGGCCCAAGAAGCACGGCCGGCCTCTCGCCGATGGCGATCGGCCACAGGCGCACGCAACCGAGCGCTCGTCCATCGACCCAGGCCAGAAACGACAGCTCGGCGATCGGCGCCAAGCCTTCGCGCAGCCGCTCGGCGGCCTTGGGGTAGCGGCCCGGACCGAAGGCGCGGGCGATCAGGCCGTCGGCCACCGCCGCGTCGGCGGGGCGCTCAGGGGCGAGAAACAGCGGCCGGACCATGGCGAGCGCGGGTAGGGCCATAGGGCCAGCGCGTCAACCGGCGGCGCGGCTCACGCCTCCAGTTCGATGTCCCAGTAGAGGTAGTCGAGCCAGCTTTCATGCAGGTGGTTAGGCGGGAAGCGGCGGCCGTGATCCTGCAGCTCGTACATGGTCGGCCGGCGCGGATGGGCGTGAGGCCGCATGGCCGCTTCGCGTGGCGTGCGCCCCCCCTTGGCGAGATTGCAGCGGGCGCAGGCGGTGACGATGTTCTCCCAGGTGGTCCGCCCGCCACGCGAGCGTGGGGTCAGGTGGTCGAAGGTCAGGTCGTCGCCCGAGCCGCAGTACTGGCAGGAGAAGGAATCGCGCAGGAAGAGATTGAACCGGGTGAAGGCCGGTGGGCGGTCCTGGGCGACATAGCTCTTCAGGGAGACGACGCTCGGCAGGCGCATCTCGAACGAGGGCGAATGCACCAGGGTGTCGTAGGTGGAGACCACGTCGACCCGTTCCAGGAACACGGCTTTGATCGTCTCCTGCCACGACCACAGGGACAGCGGATAGTAGGAGAGCGGACGAAAATCGGCGTTCAGCACCAGGGCGGGCGCGCCCGAGGGCGTGCGGCTAAGAACCTGCATCGCGGCCTCCGGCGGAGTCGCGAGGACGATTCAACTTGGGATGAGGTGGGGAACTGAAGACGCCGTCTCCTCTTGGCCTCGATGCGCCCCGGCGGCCTTATGCCATCTGGCGTGAAGCGAATCATAGGGGAAGTTGGGCGACATCTCCATGACGGCCAGGATTTGGGCGCCTGTGGTGGCGGCTATTGTCTGGCCAAGGTTGCGTGAATGTCACGACGTTGGGCAGGCCGCGTCCGAGAGGAGCCCAAGGGGCTAAGGCCCCTCTCGAACTCTTCGGCCCGTTCATTTCGCGGAGCCTAAGGCTTCAGGCGCCGGTGATCGCGGTCGCGCCGGCGAGAACGACGCCGAGGCTGACGAGGAAGAACGAAACGCTACGGTCGAAGAGACGTTCGAAGCTATGGAAGGACATGATCTGAATTCCTATCTCTGGGTTTCCCCCCGGGCTTGGAAGGGCTGTCCGATCTGGACAACGTTTAGATAGCACTTATCTGAACGGTGTCAAGATAATCTTTACGGCGTTCGGATTAAGTTTTATGGTCCGCGCCGAGAGGGAAACTGGAAACGCCATGGCCCATGCCGATCTGACCCGTGACATCGCCCAGGACGGGCGTCCCTATCACCACGGCGATCTATCGCGGGCCCTGGTCCTCGCTGGCCGACGGATCCTGGAAAAGGAAGGCCCGGCGGCCCTTTCGCTACGGGCCGTGGCCCGCGAGGCGGGGGTCAGCCCGGCGGCGCCCTATCATCACTTCAAGGACAAGTGCGATCTCATCGCCGCCGTGGCCAGCGAGGGCTGGCAGGAACTCTCGGTCGCCATACTCGAAGCCAGAGCCAAGGCCAGCGACCCGCGCCATGGTCTCAGCGAGATCGGCGTCGCCTATGTCTGCTTCGCGCGCCAGAACCCCGCCCTCTACCGCCTGATGTACGACAGCGCCTGCGATCGTGAGGACATGCCCGAGCACGCCAAGGACGAGTCGAGCGGCTATGGCCAAGTGCGGGAGGCCCTCATCTCCGTCGGCGTCGATCCCAACGACCACCGTGAGTTGAGGCTCGCCACCATCGCCGCCTGGTGCGCCGCCCACGGGGTGGCCGAAATGGCCGGCTTCAAGGAATTCGAGGGGCTGAAGGAGGAAATGGGCGGCGAGGTCCCCTTCATCCGCGCAATTCTCGATCACCTGGGCATCTACGCCCGCCACGCCAGGGCCCGTCACGACGCGTGAGCCGCCCCGCCGGTTTCACCACCCGTTTCGCTCCATCGCCCACCGGCCTGCTGCATCGCGGCCACGCCTACTCCGCCCTTCTCGCCCACGACGCCGCAGCCATGGCCGGAGGGCGGCTCCTGCTGCGCATCGAGGACATCGACGCCGCGCGCTGCCGGGAAGAATTCAACGCCGCTATCTTCGAGGATCTCGCCTGGCTGGGGATCGCCTGGGAGACGCCGGTCAGCTTCCAGTCGCAGCGCATGCCGGCTTATGGCGGCGCCCTCGAGCGACTGCGATCGACCGGCCTCGTCTATCGGTGCTTCAGGACCCGGGCCGAGGTGTTGGCCAAGATCGGGTCCGCCCCGCACGGATCGCAACCGCCGTATTTGGGCCGAAAGCTGGAGGCGGCCGAGGAGGCGCGTCGGCTGGCGTCGGGAGCACCGTTCGCCTGGCGACTTTCGGTCAGCGCCGCCGAGGCCGCGCTCGGCGGCTTCTCGCGCCTGAGCTTCGTCGACGAGACACAAGGCGAAGTCGTCGCCGATCCCTGGCGGAGCGGCGACGTGGTGCTGGCCCGCAAGGATCTCGGCGTCGCCTATCACCTGGCGGTGGTGGTCGATGACGCCGAGGCCGGGGTCACCTGCGTCGTTCGCGGCGAAGACCTCCTCGAAGCCTGCCATGTCCAGCGCTTGCTCCAGGCCCTGCTCGGCCTGCCGACGCCCACCTATCGCCATCACCGCCTGATCCTGCGCCCCGACGGCAAGCGTTTCGCCAAGCGAGACACGGCCGAGACCCT
Organism: Caulobacteraceae bacterium; assembly: GCA_036498165.1. GTDB lineage: Bacteria > Pseudomonadota > Alphaproteobacteria > Caulobacterales > Caulobacteraceae > Acaudatibacter. The sequence goes on along the minus strand of DASXIE010000216.1, from coordinate 4,871 downwards.
GCGCGCCCTGCGCGCCGGCGGCATGACGAGCGCCGCGCTGCGGGCAGAACTCGGACTCTGAACGCGGCCGTGCGCCCTTCCCAGGCGGCCACGGTTAAGGCAATGGGCACGAATGCCCGATAGCCCGAGCGCGCCGCCGCCGGCCCGCGCCCTTCTTCACGAACGCGACTATGTGTTCTTCTGGGCCTCGCGGTGGATGGGAAGCTTCGGCACTCAGGTCCAGAGCGTGGCCATGGGCTGGCAGGTCTACGCCCTCTCCCGCCGAACGCTCGATGTCGCCCACTCCGCCTTCAATGTCAGCCTGATCGGCCTGGCGACCTTCGCCCCCTTGCTCCTGCTCGCCCTGCCGGCCGGCGAGACGGTCGACCGCCACGACCGGCGCAGGGTGCTGGCGCTGTGCTATGGGGCCGAGATTGTCGGCGTGGCGATACTCGCTTGGTCGACGCTGGCCGGCGCCGCTTCAGTTCCTCTCCTGCTCGCCGTGGCGGTGCTGTTCGGCGCGGCCCGATCGTTCTTTTCGCCTGCGATGACGGCGCTGGGTCCAATGCTGGTGCCGCGCGAGTTGCTGCCGCGCGCGATAGCGTGGAATTCCCTCGCCTGGCAGACCGCCTCGATCGCCGGGCCGGCGTTCGGCGGCCTGTTGATCGCGGCTTCGCCCGGCGTCGCCTATTGCGCCACCCTGGGCCTCTACATCGCCGCCGCGGCCTGCCTGACCCTCATCCGCCGGCCGACCGCGCCGGCCGTCCAGGCCGGCTCGCGCCTGGATCTCGTCCGCGAGGGGTTGACGTATGTATGGGCGAACAAGGTGGTGTTCGGGGCGATTTCCCTCGATCTGGCGGCGGTGATCCTGGGCGGAGCCTCGGCCCTGTTGCCGGCGTTCGCGCGCGATGTCCTGCGCGTCGGGCCGCAAGGTTTCGGGCTGCTGCGCATGGGCCCGGCGCTGGGCGCGACAGTGGTCGGTCTGTGGCTCGCGGCCAGGCCGATCCGTGCCAAGGCCGGACTCATCATGTTCGCCGGGGTGGCCGTGTTCGGAGCGGCGACCGTGGGGTTCGGGCTATCGCGGCTCCTGTGGCTTTCGATCATCGCCCTGGCGGTGCTCGGCGGGGCGGACATGCTGAGCGTCTTCGTCCGCCAGACCCTCGTCCAGCTGGTCACCCCCGACCCCATGCGCGGCCGCGTCGCGGCGGTCTCGACCCTGTTCATCAGCGCTTCCAACGAGCTGGGCGAGTTCGAGAGCGGCGTCGCCGCCCGCTTTCTTGGCGCCGTGGGGGCGACGGTGTTCGGCGGGGCCGGCGCCCTGGCGGTGACCGGGCTGTGGGCGTGGCTGTTTCCAGCCTTGCGCAAGGCCGACCGCCTCGAATAAGTCCCTTCAAGGCGAACGCTTGTTCGAAACCCTTCAAGGAGACGGCGCCATGGGTATCCTCAGCGGCAAGGTGGTCCTGGTCACCGGCGGCGGCAACGGCATCGGCCGCGACTGCGCCCTGATCGCGGCGCGCGAAGGCGCCAAGGTGGTGGTCAACGATCTCGGCGGCGGCCTGGCCGGGGGCGACGAAGGCTCGGCGGGTCCGGCTGAAAAGGTCGCCGAGGAGATTCGCGCCGCTGGCGGGGAGGCGGTTTCCAATTCCGACAGCGTGACCTCCCTGGAGGCGTGCAAAGGAATGCTCGACCTGGCGCTGGAGACCTTCGGCAGCCTGCACGCGGTGATCAATCCGGCCGGCATCCTGCGCGACACCATGTTTCACAAGATGAGCGAGGCCGACTGGGACAAGGTGATCGACGTGCACCTTCGCGGCTCGTTCAACGTCTGCCGGGCCACGATCGAGCATTTCCGGGCCCAGGAAGACGGCGCCTACATGCTCTACACCTCCACCTCCGGGCTTTTTGGCAACATCGGCCAGACCAACTATGGGGCGGCCAAGATGGGCATCGCCGGCCTCTCGCGGATAATCGCCATGGAAGGGGCGTCGAAGAACGTGCGCTGCAACTGCATCGCCCCGGTGGCCTGGACCCGGATGACCCAGTCGGTGCCGGTCAAGGACGAAGCGCAGGCGGCGCGGCGAGCCCAGATGGCCAAGGATATCCGCCCCGACCAGCCGGCGAGATTCTCGGTGGCGATGATCTCCGACGCCGCCAAGGGCGTCAGCGGCCAGATCTTCGGTGTCAGTGGCGAGAACATCATCCTCTACAGCCAGCCGCGTCCGATCGAGACGGTTGGCAAGGCCGAGGGCTGGACCGTCGAGACCATCCTTTCCGAGGCGGTCCCAAAGATGCGAGACAAGTTCTACCCCTTGAGCCGCGCTCCGCTCCCGGCCCCACCGGCCCCGGCGACGGCCTCCTGAGCGTGGGCCGCCTGGAGGGACGCGGGACCCTTGTCACGGGGGGCGCCAGCGGCATCGGCCGCGCCACCGCCCGGCTGTTCGCGGCCGAGGGCGCCAAGGTGCTGGTCTTCGATCGCGCCGAGGCGGTCGAGGAAACCGCGGCGATGATCGCCGCCGACGGCGGCACGGCGATCGCGGTCACCGGCGACGCCGGCGCCGAGGCCGAGATCAAGGCGGCGATCGAACGCGCCGCCCAGGAATTCGGCCGCCTGGACGCGGTCTACGCCAACGCCGGGGTGAGCGGCGGCATGACGCCCATGGAAGAGATCGACGAGCGCTTCTGGCAGGACCTGCTGAGGATCAACCTGATCGGGCCATTCATGGCCATCAAGCACGCCAGCCCGATCATGCGCGCCGCCGGCAAGGGCTCGATCATCTGCACCGCCTCGGTGGCCGGCATCCGCTCAGGAGCGGGCGGCATCCCCTACAGCGCCAGCAAAGCCGGGGTGATCAACATGGTCAAGACGAGCGCCAACGTGCTCTACGGCAGCGGGGTGCGGGTCAACGCCATCTGCCCGGGCCTCATCGAGACGGGGATGACCGCCCCGATCTATCGGAGCGCCCGCGAACGCGGGACGGAGAGCAGGATCGGCCAGCTCAATCCCCTGCGCCGCGGCGGCGAGCCTGGCGAGATCGCCCACGCAGCGCTGTTCCTCGCCAGCGACGACTCCTCCTATGTCAACGGACAGGCCATCGCCGTCGACGGCGGCCTCTCCAGCTCCCATCCGGTGGGCGCCCGGCGGGGGTAGGTCTGGTTGACAGGCGGGGCCTTTGCCGGTCCAGAGGCCCGATGACCGAGCCAGCGGCGAACATTGCAGAGGGGAGCGGCGTCCACGTTTTCCCTGCGCAGCAGCCGTTGCGTCTCGATAGCGGGGCCGCGATCGAGCGCTTGGAAATCGCCTTCCGGACCTATGGCCAGCTCAACGCCGATCGCTCCAACGCCATCCTGGTCTGCCACGCCCTGACCCTCGACCAGCACGTCGCCGGCGCCCATCCGGTGACCGCCAAGCCCGGCTGGTGGGAGCGGATCGTCGGGCCCGGCCTGCCGCTCGACCCGGCGCGCCACTTCATAATTTGCTCCAACGTCGTCGGCGGCTGCATGGGCAGCACCGGCCCGTCGTCGATGAATCCGGCCACCGGCGCGCCATGGGGCCTGACCTTCCCGGTGATCACCATCGCCGACATGGTCCGCGCCCAGGCCATGCTCGTCGAGGCTCTGGGCATCGAGCGCCTGTTCGCGGTGATCGGCGGCTCGATGGGCGGGATGCAGGTCCTGCAATGGGCTGCGGATTATCCTGATCACCTGTTTTCGGCGGTGGTCATCGCCGCGGCGGCGCGCCACTCGGCCCAGAACATCGCCTTCCACGAGGTCGGCCGCCAGGCGATCATGGCCGATCCCGATTGGCGCGGCGGGGCTTACGCTGCCGTGGGGGTGAGGCCGGAAAAGGGCCTGGCCGTCGCCCGCATGGCCGCTCACATAACCTACCTTTCCGAGGGCGCCCTGCAGCGCAAGTTCGGTCGCGAGCTCCAGCGCGACGGCCTGTCGTGGGGTTTTGACGCCGACTTCCAGGTCGAGAGCTATCTGCGCCATCAGGGAGCGGCCTTCGTCGAACGCTTCGACGCCAACTCCTATCTCTACATCACCAGGGCCATGGACTACTTCGACCTGGCGGGTCCGGGCGGCTTGGCGGCGGCGTTCGCGGCGGCCCGGAACGTGCGCTTCTGCGTCTTCTCCTTCAGCTCCGACTGGCTCTATCCGACCGTGGAGAGCCAAACGATCGTGCGAGCCCTCAACGCCGCCGGGGCTCGGGCCAGCTTCGTGGAGATCGCCACCGACAAGGGCCACGACGCCTTCCTTCTCGACGAGCCGGTGCTGCGCGGCGCCCTGGCCGGATTCCTCGACTCCGCCGCCCTCGTCTGGGGCGCATCGTGAGCGAGGCGCGCCCTGACTTCGCCGAGATTCTGCGGCTGGTGAAACCCGGTTCGCGGGTGCTCGATGTCGGCTGCGGCGAAGGCGAACTGCTCGAACTCCTCACCCGCCGCAACCGGGTCGACGGGCGCGGGATGGAGATCAGCCCTCAAGGGGTGTCGGCGTGTCTGGCCCGCGGCCTGGCGGTGATGCAGGGCGACGCCGATCGCGACCTCGACTATTTCCCGGCCGGGGCCTTCGACTATGTGATCCTGTCGCAGATCCTGCAGGCGGTGCCGCGCCCGCGCCATGTGCTGGGTGAACTGTTGCGGATCGGCGGGCGGGCCATCGTCTCCCTGCCCAACTTCGGCCATTGGCGGGTGAGGCTCGACCTGATGCTGCGCGGGCGCATGCCGATGACCGGGGCCCTGCCCGAGCCGTGGTGGGCAACCTCCAACATCCACCTGTGCACCATGGGCGATTTCACCAGCCTGTGCGCCGACATGGACCTCGCCATCGACGCCTGCGCCGCCTTTGCCGGCGGCAAGCGTGCGCGCCCGGCCCAGCCCCGGCGGCGGCTGGAG